>JANQRD010000022.1 GCA_028284725.1 Allomuricauda sp.
AACCGGGCAGTACCGCCGGAGGAGTCATGGCTAGATCCACGGTCACTGTGGGTGCTGGCGCGCGATGCGCCCCGGGTGATTGCTATGCAACCGCAGCCGCTGGCACTGGTAGCTACCGGACAAAGTGATTTGTTCCCCCACGTCGTCAAACCCCAAATCTATGGGGAATCCTATCGCCTAGGGTTTTCAGAACTGGCCAACCCCATCCAACTCTTGTTTGGCACGTTCGATCTGGCCTTTGTATGCATCTATTTGTTCCCCCTGCTGGTATTGGCATTAAGTTACAATGTTTTGTCGTCCGACAAAGAACTGGGGATTCTTTCACTTACAGCTTCCCAGCCGGTTTCACTTTACCAGTGGTTACTACAAAAGCTGCTGGTCCGCTTCCTGCTGCTGGCCCTCATCGTTACCGTCGCTATCCTGGCCGGACTTTGCATGCAAGGGGTCAATCTGATCAGTAACCTGGCCTCACTGTCAAAGCTGCTGGCCGCTGTACTGATGTACATGGCATTCTGGTTCGGGGTAGCTTTTGCCGTAAATTTACTGGGAAAATCTTCGGGTACGAACGCCATAACCCTGGTTGCCCTCTGGCTGGGGATTGTGCTGTTTATTCCAGCCATAATAGCCCAAACCACCACTACGCTGAACCCGGTTCCATCACGGGTGAACATGATCCATGAATACCGGGAAGTCCGTTCCGAAGTCGCGAAAAATCTAGATCAAATTATTGATTCGTACCTCCGCGACCACCCGGAACTGGCCGCGCAAAATGAATCGCAGGAAAATCGTTATGATTTTATGTTTGGTTATTTTGCTTCGGCAGGAGTCATTACCGAAGCCATAGCACCGGTGCTTGATGCCTACGATGAGGCACTGGCCAAACAACAAGGCCAGGTAAATCGCCTTGCAGTGCTGTCGCCCGCCTTGTTACTGCAAAAAGTCTTTAATCAAACCGCGGGTACTACCGCAGCCCATTATGCTGATTTCAGGAAGCAGGTCATTGATTTTACCGAAACCTGGAAAGACTACTTTAAACCCCGCATGTTTGCCGGTGAATCGCTGCGGGCGGAGGATTTTCCTCAGTTGCCACGGTACCAGTATTCGGCCAGGCAAGTCCCCAACACCAACGATCAACAAATCTTTATGCTGGGCTTTTTTGTTCTTCTAGTTGGTGGGATCAGTTTTGGGGTTTACCAATCGAAAAAGACGAAGTTGGTAGTTGCTTAATCTGTTTCTTATTCGTTGTAATTTAACTGCGTTCCGCTTTCCAAATGCCAAATTGAGGTGGTCCGTAAAACCGGACCACCTCAATCAACTTACATGGCTGAGCATTCGCTTCGCCACTGTGGTGCGCTGACCGTTGGGCAGAATTAATTAACAAAATAAAAACGAAATGAAAAAAGTCAACCTTTCAATATTCATCGTTGTGGCGATCCATTTCCAATCGAAGGCACAGTTTATGGAACCAAATTTCATAAATAATGATACAGATATTTATTCAGCAAGCTTTATTGCTGAGTGGGGAGGAGATACGGCAAGTATTGAAACGTTTACAATTGTAGGTAATCATTTATTTGGCAAAGCAATTCATCTTTACCCAGAACCTCATCTTAGGCAATTTAACTATTACTTCAATCCTGATGGTTCGATACGGACAATGGATATAGTTTTTTTAGACTTAGCAAATACATCTATCCCTTTGAAGACAAAATCTGGTTTTTTGCCGTATAGGATAAAAATGAATTCTTCCAATGAAGTAGTTGATTTTAGAATGGTTGATAAAGAGGGAGAAAAACAATTTACCCATCTCTCAAAGAGAATGGATTTTTTTGGCGGGTGGACGCCCATTTTTGGACAATGGCAATGGTTGACAGATTTGATGATAAAGGGAAAGTTAAATAGAGAGCTAAAATTTTTGAATTATGTGATAGGAGATTACAACTTGGAAATGACTAAATTAGAGGGCAATGTTGTTATATTTGATAGCGACATTACAGCTCCTATCACTTTTTATTTGGACCAAAAACACAAGATTAAGAAAATTAATGCAATCGGCTCTCCGTGGAACTATATTATTGAAAGACATGAACCGATTGATTTAGAAAAGTATTGCAAACAATTTTCAAAAAAGAAGGTGATTGGAGACCCTTCCCCGCATGAAAAAGTTGATATTGAAATTTCGGATTGCAGGATTTCAATTGACTATGGCAGACCTTCAAAAAGAGGTCGAGAAATCTTTGGTAGTGTAGTTCCCTTTGGTAAAATATGGCGAACAGGTGCTGGTTCTCCAACGATTCTATCAACCACAAAAGATTTGAGTTTTAATGGAGTAATAATACCAAAAGGTCATTACAACTTGTTCACAAAACCAGATAGGGATAAATGGAAATTAATTTTTAATGCTGAAAAGGAAGCATGGGGAAGTGCATATCGAAAAGAATTTGATTTCGCATCAGTAGATATGGTGTCAAAAAAAACAAAGGAAGTGGTTGAAAAATTTACAATAGAGATTATTCAAAAAGAAGTTAATGGAGGAATCCTGCAACTAAGTTGGGATAAAACTATAGCTACCATAGAATTTGAAATTAGGAATTAAAACCCTGCCCAAATCACCCTTTGGCAAAGCTTTAAACTACCTGCTGCAACGCCAGGAAAAGCTCTCTGCTTTCTGCGAAGACGGAAGAGTGCAAATCTTCATGGAACTCATTAGTTTTCAATAATGGTGGTTAATTGATTTTATTAATTGACCTTTATCTCTAGAAATACGGCAACAATAATGATGAAGTTTTTATTACAAATTGTATTATTACTTTATTTGTTCCATTTAAATGCTCAAGAAGGGACCACTATAAAGCTGGTAATAGAAGGAGGAATCCTTCCTTTGTCGGAGACAGAAAATTTAGGCCTATTTTTAAATGCTGAGCCTAAACTGAAAATTTCCGATAATATATTCCTAGGATTGAGGGTAGGAGTAATATTGAATGCTCAATCAATAGAGAATAATGATGAGTTTCAATATGAGATCGATGAAAGATCTGACAATGGAGGTATATCATTGGTACCAACCATTGACTATTACCTCAATGAAAATTACTTTCGCCCTTATTTAGGGCTCGGAATAGGTCCATATTTATTGACAAAATATATTGATGTTTTTGACTACTCCTCTCAAAGTAGGTTTGAGGTAAATGTCAAGAATCAAGCAGGGTTTCTGGTAAGAGGAGGATTAGAGTCGGATAAAATAAGATTTGGGTTAGAATATAATTATATTTTAAAAGCAGATGTTGAAGTACCAAATGGTCAAATAATTGGAACAATTAACAACAGCTATTTTGGATTGGCTATTGGATTTATAATTGGACATAAAAAGAAGTCAGAATAATTAAGTAAGTGTATTGCTTTAGGTATGGTCAATTTTGCCCTGGAGGGCGAGTTGGATGCTCACTTGGAAGAAGATCGTTGCTCGAAGAAATTGATTTCTTTGAAACCCTTGCTGATTCTGGTTTTCAGTTGGATGAAATCTTAATTGTTACAATGGATTGAGAAAATGTTACAAGCCGTTTTTAGGCGGCAGCAGATAGGGAATGAAGGATTTCTCTCTCGAGAGATTGGTAATCCAACCAATTGAGACTTGCAAGACGGTTGAGTAAGTATTCTTTCATTAACTCAACATTATTGTCGGAATCGACTACCCTGTCGTAGGGCAGAACGATGTAGAGATGCGATCCAATTTCGTCTTTCCAGGCATCGTCCTCATCTTGAGATTTGGTAGCCACAAAAGTTACATAAACATCTTCGCGAAGATGCTCCAGTCTTTTGTTAAAGTAAGATGCGTCCACTTTAGGCAGTGTGTCCAGATCGACCCGTCTATTGAACTTCATAGCTCTATATTAATCTCGATAAACATACATGATTTTTTTGGTCAACGCAAGTCAGTCCCACTACCGGGAGGAATTGCCAACCTCCATTTTTCTGACCGTTTTAAATTCTCCGGATGCAGCGCATATTCTGCAATCAGGGTAGTCTCCTTCTTTTTCATAGCAGTATCAGAACCCCTATCTAAATCAACATAGGTCAATCGCCAACGGTTGAGTTCTGACTCCGTATAACGGTCCTTTTTTTGGATTGTCACTCCGTATTTATACACCTCCCCGGCTTTCAGAAAATATTTTCCCCTTTTATGAGTGCCCAATGGACAGGAAGGACATTCAAAATAACCATCGACTTCGGCTATAAGCATATACAGTTCGGCATTGTCCAATCGGTCATGTCGATCGGAAACGGCCTGTTTCCGTTCGTCGGTAAGCTGCAATTTTCCGTTTTCATCGACTGAAACCACATCATTCCATTTTAGGATCTTTGCAAAAAGGCAAATGGTCGTGATGACTCCAAGTAAAAAGAGAAAATATCCATTTCGTAGCGGGAATGGCAGACTATTCATCGGTTTTGATTTCTTTTGGGCAAGGTACAAAAAAATGGATTAGCTTGCTATTGATCAAGTGGTTATGCAACGAAAATGATTGGCATATAATACAGATACAGATTCCAGTTTAACGAGTCTTATCCGATGCTGCAGCCAATCGGTTATCAGCAACAATCCGTCGTCGTTTCCCGGCCATCAACAGCCGATTCTTCTTCGCTCGATAAATCTTAAGAACTGGCAAATCTGAAGATTTGCCAGTTCTAATCGTCCTCTTGAGGAGCAAAGCCTGCCGATTTCATCGATCATTATTAGTCAATGACCGGTAAATCCTGAGTTTGCCATCCGCACACCGCCTCCGCACATTAAGCATGTTGCCTTCAAAGGTTCCGCCACCATCGGCCCGCCAGCCGCCTTTATAGTGCCCGTTGACCAGTACATAATCCCCAAGGTCGTAGATGCGTCCGAACTTATGTTGGACAAAAAATTCGGCTTCCGGCCGGTAAACCCTGGTCAGGTAGGGGCGTAACACCTTGATCCCAACCATCATTTTTTCGTAGTGATGCAAGTAGACGGCATCTTCGGTAAAACCATCAATTCTAGCTTCGCTATCCCCTGCCTCTACTGCTTGGATTACTGCTGCATTGGCTTCGGCGACCTCCCTTTGCAGACGCTCGTTGATGGGGTTTTGCGGATACTCCAATTGTTCGGCGACCGACACTGAGCAATAGGGCACCTCGGACGATTTGCGGTATTTATCGGAACAAAATCCTTCCGAAAAGATTTGTAGCCGGTTATCAGGGCCCCGTTTCCAAAAAATCATGTACATACCATCGTATTTGCCCCTTGCTCCATCAGTGTCTATGTAATCCAATTGAAAGTGGCCATTTTCCATGAGAACGTCGCCAAACGCTTGTATTTCATAGATCTTCTTTTGGTAGGTCAGCACGGTAGTCCTTTGCCACCAGTCCGTAAAAAATCCGGCAAGTTTGGTTTTGTCAAAAATGGCGGGCTTGTACTCCGGCAGATAAGTGATTTCAAGATGGTACCTGTTGATCAGGCTATCCACTTGTTTCTGTTGATACCAAGTTTCGATCTGCCGGTTGGCAGCTTCTATCTCTGCCTTCGTTCCCGGAGGGCTTTGTGCAACAACTGCCACACAAAGTGGTAAAAAGAAGCTAACTACAAAAAAATACCATTTCATAAGTTTTCCATTAATAGAGTTATAGAATGAAGTTGTTCATTCCAAAGAACTCGCATCAAAACAATACCGACAAAAGTATTTGCCAAGTGGTAAGAAATAAGTGCTCAATGATTGAAACTCCCTGGAAGAAGGAGGAATTTACAGTTCATCCTCAAAATCGGACCGATCAGCATTTTTTGGATACCGCACAACTAATGCGGACTTGTGCATCCGAAAAATGCTTAAGTTGTTTTTGTTTATCCTTTTCTGGGTGAAATTAGGAGGATCAGGATTTATACTCATATTACCCAAAAGGGACGTCAGAAGCTACGTAGCCCGCTAGATTTTTTAGATATTGAGGGTTCAACAAATAGTAAATCACCGAATTGGACCTTTTGTTATAACTGGCTATCCACTACTTTTCAGCGGTTGCAAAGACGTTCGCTTCCACCAATGAATATAGAAAAACAGTCTATGAAAATAATAAATGAGTTTATCAAGCCATCGGATTTAAATGAAAGGCAAGCTGAATACTACACCAGAGGATTAACCGGTGGATTGATGGCTTTTATTTATTGGTCTCTTCTTGTCGTTTATTTCGTAGCTATAAAAGCTCCCCAACCCTTAATCATTGCAGGAATTGCTGCAGTTGTTTCTTTTCTGTTATTTTTATTTTTATGGTATCGTAGAAAATACACCATTGGGTGGATTATAGGATACTTTAATCTATACATAGTAGTATCTTTTTTAACCCTACAATTAGGGTGGGCATTAGGTTTCCAATTTGTTTTACTTTCTGGAGTTATCTTCTCAGAGGCAGGGATTGGGTCAAAATCCAGAATCCTCTCTTATATTCAAGTCGTTACTGTTGTCGTCTTTGCAGCATTAGGATTTCTGACTTATGGTTTGCAAGTGGAACAGCCAATACCCGAAGGGCATGGCATTATTTTATTCATGGTCAATCTTGTTTCCCCATTACTCGGCCCCGTTTTAACGCAAAGAAGTTACCTGATAAATGCGGCGAAATTAGAAGACCAGTTAGAGAAGTCCCATGAAGAAAATGAGAAACTATTGCATAATATCTTGCCCATACCTATTGCAGCTCAATTAAAGTCATCTAAAGCTAAAACCATCAAGAGGTTTGAAAATGCATCCATACTATTTGCTGACATCGTCAACTTTACTCCGTTGGCAGAAAAAATTCCACCACAAGAATTAGTAGATATATTAGATGGCCTCTTTTCAAAGTTTGATGAGCTTACAGATAAATATGACTTGGAAAAAATAAAAACCATTGGGGACGCCTATATGGTGGCTTCGGGAGTTCCAGTAATAAAGGCTAATCACGCTATCACTTTGTTCCACTTCGCCCAAGAGATGATAGAAGAGGCAAATAATTTTAGTACCAACAAAGGACTCACTCTTCAATTAAGAATCGGAATAAGTTCAGGACCAGTTGTAGCGGGAGTGATAGGCAAAAAGAAATTCAGCTATGACCTATGGGGGGATACCGTGAATACGGCAGCCAGAATGGAGTCAAATGGACGGACAGGCAAAATACAAGTATCAGAAAATACTTATCAATTGCTGAAAGGAGAATTTACATTTGATAAGATTCCAAATGTTGAAATAAAAGGAAAGGGGATAATAGATGTATTTATTTGGAATCCTTCTACATGAAAGGTTGATGAAAGTTGATTAAAACACCTTTTATGCGAGCCGTTATACGCCAGGGAAGAGGTGACGAGAAAACCAAAAAAATCCTTCATTTTTTCCACATAAAACCATTTCAGAATAAAGTCCAATGGCGAGAGTGCTATTTGAGCAGTTTAAGATTATTTTACTAGACAGTTAAGTAAGTGATCGTACATTGAACAATAAACAAAAAAGTGAAAGAAATCAATAAATTGAGTGTAGCAGTATGTTTAATGCGATTAGAAAATGGTATTCAATGCTGCTAG
>JANQRD010000031.1 GCA_028284725.1 Allomuricauda sp.
ATTCAGAGGGGTTTCTTCAGGGAATCATCGAGAAACCGGATAAGGACCGTCTGGATGCTTATAGGGATACGCAAGGACATTTGCGGATCAGTATGAATATTTTTAGTTTTTTTGGAGGTGCAATTTATCCTTATCTCAAAAACTGCCCTTTACATCAGGAAAGAGATGAAAAGGAACTTCCCGAAGCGGTTCGGAACATGGTTGCAGACCGTCCAAAAAGCATGTACTGTTATCCCAGATCCGAGCATATTCCCGATTTGACAAATGCAGATGACATAGCTCTTTTTGAGGCTTAGGGACCTGGTTTTTCAACTTTGGCAGTTTTTAAGCCCTCCCCAATATTTTTTCAAATGATTGTGATATCAGGATTTCGAAGTAACTTACTAAAAGATATTAAGCGCAATTGTAAATGTCAAAGTCTTTCAAAAGAAATATCTCAATCACAGGTGCAACAACCTTTGCCTACCTAAAAGTTACCGAACCTTCTTCCTATGCCGCGGGAATTCAAGGGATAAAAGTAGCTTTGGATCATGTTAGTAAAGAGTCGGGTCTGTTCCGGTCCTTAAAAACACTTTCCCAAATGAACCAAAAAGAGGGTTTTGATTGTCCGGGCTGCGCATGGCCCGATCCGGAAAAACCATCAAAACTGGGAGAGTATTGTGAGAATGGGGCAAAGGCCATTGCCGAGGAAACCACTTTTGAGCGAGTTGACCGGGATTTTTTTAAAAGGTATTCCGTCGAGGAGATTTCCAACTGGACCGACTACCAAATTGGAAAAAGTGGCCGTATTACGGAACCTTTTGTGCTCAACCCCGGTTCGGTACACTACGAGCCCATTTCATGGGCTGATGCTTTTGCGCTTATCGCGAAGGAACTAAAGCAATTAAAGAGTCCAGATGAAGGCATATTTTATACTTCGGGGCGTTCCAGCAATGAGGCGGCGTTCCTTTATGGACTTTTTGTTCGGGCTTTTGGTACCAATAACATGCCCGATTGCTCCAATATGTGCCATGAATCCAGTGGAGTGGCACTTTCACAAACGCTGGGTATTGGTAAGGGATCTGTAGTTTTGGAAGATCTCCATGAGGCTGAGGTCATTATGGTTATGGGACAGAATCCAGGCACCAACCATCCAAGAATGTTGACCGCCTTGCAAAAATGCAAAGAAAAAGGAGGGAAGATAATCACTATCAATCCACTTTCGGAAAGTGGGCTCAACCGATTTAAAAATCCGCAACAACTTAAAGGAATTTTAGGTGCCGGCACATCACTTACTGATATTTTTCTTCAGGTCAAAATAAATCAAGATGTCCCTTTGCTCAAACTCCTGATGAAGCGATTGGCTAAACGAGACCAAGCAGGGGAAAAAGTGTTTGATCATGCATTCATTAAGGAAAAAACCAACGGTTTTGATGCGTTGTTGAAGGATTTGGAACACTATGATGAGACTCAATTGTTGGAATTTTGTGGGGTGGCTTCCAAACAAGTGGATTTAGCGGTCGATGTGTTGGCAAAAAGATCTAAAATCATCATTTGCTGGGCAATGGGGCTGACCCAGCATAAAAATGGGGTGGAAAACATCAAGGAATGTGTGAACCTGTTACTGCTGAAAGGCAGTATTGGGAAAAAGGGGGCTGGCACTTGTCCCGTAAGAGGTCACAGTAACGTACAAGGAGATCGCAGTGTGGGGATTATGCACTACGTATCCAAACCATTGAATCAGGCCTTGAAAGAAACTTTTGATTTTGAGCCTCCCAATCACGAGGGTCTGGATACTGTAAATGCCATACATGCAATGCATAACAAACAGGCTAAAGTTTTCATAGCGCTAGGAGGAAATTTCGTTTCCGCAGCCTCAGATACTTCGTATACAGCAGCAGCATTGCAAAACTGTGATCTTACGGTTTCAATCAGCACCAAACTGAACCGTACCCATTTAACAGCAGGCAGAACTGCACTGATTTTGCCCACTTTAGGGAGAACCGAACAGGATAAAAATCGCTTTGTAACCGTAGAAAACAGTATGGGAAAGGTGCATCAAAGCAAAGGCAAAATGAAACCAGCAAGTGAAAAATTGATGAGCGAGCCTGAAATTATTGCCGGAATTGCCGATGCCTACTTCGGTACGGATTCAAAAATTGATTGGAAAACTTTGGGTAGTGATTATGATTTAATTAGGAATAAAATTTCAAAAGTTTTAAAGGGCTATAATGATTATTCCAACCGTTCCAAAGGCTCCGGTTTTTATTTGCCCAACAATGCTCGAGAGGCCGATTTTTCCAAAATGCCCAATGGAAAGGCACAGTTTTCAGTATGCAAACTCCCAATACATAATGTAGAGCAGGATGAATTTGTTTTGATGACCGTGCGCAGCCATGATCAATTCAATACAACCATTTATGGCATGAACGATCGATATCGTGGCATTTATGGGGAGCGCCGAGTGGTTTTTATGAATCCGGAAGATATGCAAGATCACAATGTGCACTCCCAGCAGGTGATACATTTAACAAGCTCGTATGATGGAAAGGTGAGAAAAGCCGAAAACTTCAAGGTAATTCCCTACGATATCCCTAGGCAAAACCTTTGCGCGTATTTTCCTGAGACCAATATCTTGGTTCCCATTGATCTTTATGCCGACCAAAGTAATACACCTGTTAGCAAATCAGTAGTTGTACGGATTGAGCCGGCCTAAAACCTCTTTTATCGGTTCAAAATAGGCATTGATGAAACGGTAATTATGTTTTTTAAGCTATTTTTTTATCTTTAGAAACATGGAGTCCTACGCCACTGCTTTACTTTATGCCATTCCTTTTTTTGTTGGATTGGTGCTTTTTGAGGTGCTTTATGGGCATTTTGTAAAAAAACAAATGCACAACGTAATGGATACTGTCAGCAGTCTAAGCTCAGGACTGACCAACGTTGTTAAAGATTCCCTGGGACTTGGGGTGATAATTGTTACGTACCCCTATCTGTTGGAACACCTCGCACTGATGGAAATAAAGGCTACTTGGTTGGTTTGGGTAGTCGGTTTTGTGACCTTGGATTTTGCAGGGTATTGGAACCATCGATTGAGCCACCACGTCAATTTTTTTTGGAATCAACATGTGATTCACCACAGTAGCGAGGAGTTTAATTTAGCCTGTGCCTTGCGGCAGTCCATTTCCAATTTGTTGGGTTATTTCCCCCTTTTATTGATTCCTGCGGCATTACTTGGTGTTCCGCACAAAGTAATTGCCATCTTGGCGCCTATTCATTTATTTGCCCAGTTTTGGTACCATACGCAGCATATCGGGAAAATGGGTTGGTTGGAGTACATCATCGTAACGCCTTCACAGCACAGGGTGCACCATGCCATCAACCCGGAGTACATTGATAAGAATTTAGGACAGATTTTTTGTGTTTGGGACAGAATGTTCGGCACTTTTCAAGAGGAACTGGAAGATGTTCCACCGCAATACGGTGTTCTTAAGCCGGCCAGTACTTGGAATCCCATTCTTATTAATTTTCAGCATGTATGGCGCTTGATCAAGGATGCATGGCGGACCAAAAGTTATTGGGATAAACTCCGAATTTGGTTCATGCCCACAGGATGGCGCCCCGAAGATGTTAAGGAGAAGTTCCCTGTCAATATTATTGAGGACGTCTATAACTTCAAAAAATACAAACCAGAAGCTTCAAGTAGTTTAAAGGGCTACTCCATTTTTCAGTTGCTGGCGAATACAGCCCTAATGTTGTTCATGTTCTTTAATTATGCCCAAATCGGCTTTCAAGGACTGTTGTTGTTCGGAGCTTATGTGTTTTTTGGAATTTTTGGGTACACCTCCTTAATGGACCGAAGAACATGGGCGATATGGATTGAAATTTTTAGGAGTTTAGCCGGATTGACCTTAATTTATATTACCCAAGATTGGTTCGGTCTAAACTCGTATTTATCCTTTGGAAGTTACCTAGTGGCACTATACTTCTTGATTACCATGGTCGGTGGAATCTATTTTACCTATTTTGAAAGGAACAATGTGGTTCCCAATTTGACTTCTTAAGCCTTTTTCACTTCTGTTTCCACTAAGTGAATATAATTTCGCATGGCATCCTCAATACTAACATTTTGTGCCTGAATCAGTGCATTGGCCTTAAAGGCATTGATCAATGGTGTTTTACTACCTGGATTATCGAAGTTTTTGTTGGCAATTTTGAAATAAGCGTACAGTTTGAGCAAAAGATCGGCCGGTAAGGGTTCCGTATAATTGTTTACGAACGAAACCGCTTCTTGAAACCGATTATGTAACGCTTCATCAGTCATTGTTTTCTCTGAAAGATGCAATACAGGTTCTGGCACCGACCACTTTTTGGTTCAATTTGACGGAAATATCACAGTCAAGCGGTAACAAAAGATCCACTCTCGAACCAAATTTGATGAATCCAGCATCCTGCCCCTGGGTAACCTGTTCCCCTTCCTCAGCATAATTTACGATGCGACGGGCAACCGCTCCGGCAATCTGTCGATACCCAATTTCCCCGAACTTAGGGGTATGCAGTATCACCGTGGTGCGCTCATTTTCTGTGCTCGATTTGGGATGCCAAGCCACCAAATACTTCCCTGGATGGTATTTGGAGTAGGTAACTGTTCCGCTTGCCGCATATCTGGTTACATGGACGTTCAGGGGGGACATAAAAATAGAAACCTGCTTGCGTCTGTCCTTAAAATATTCGGGTTCCTCAACTTCCTCAATAACGACCACCTTGCCGTCCACAGGAGCCAAAATTTCATCAAAATTTGGGGTTACCAGTCTTTTTGGATTCCTGAAGAACTGTAATATCAACACCAGCAAGATCAGGGCTGCTATTTGAACTGCGAAGCGAACCCAGTCCAGTTCAATATAATATTGGGCAACAAGAACTATGGCCACCACTAAAAAAAAGGTGGTGATGATGATCTTTTGGCCTTCTTTATGAAACATACGAAAATATATTAAGTACTAAATACGCAAATGGGGCGGCGAATATAAGGCTGTCCAATCGATCCCAAATTCCACCATGTCCCGGTAAAATGGCTCCGCTGTCCTTTACACCGGCCACTCGCTTGAATTTGGATTCGAGCAAATCACCAAGACTGCCAGCGATAACGATAACTGTTGCAAGTATCATCCATTCGAACAGGGTTAGGCTGGTCTCATACCTTGATAGCACATAAGCCGCCACCAATGCAAAAATAAAACCTCCCACAGAACCTTCAATGGTTTTTTTTGGAGAAACCGCTGTGTACAGTTTTGTGCGTCCCAATGTCCTGCCTACCAAATAGGCGAAAGTATCGTTCACCCAAATCAAAATAAAAATACCTGCGATAAGAAATTTGGCGAAATTGTTTTGTTTGTACGGAATCATGGTCAAAAAAATGCACCCACCGCCAATGTAGAGCACTGCGATGATAAACTTTTGGATTTTCCCAAATTCTTTGGCTTTTCTGGAGAAGAGAAATACGAGCAATGCCAAATCCACCGTAATGGTGAACAGCATTAAGACAATAATTAAAGTGGGGTTTTGCACCAGATAAATGAAGGCCCACCACAACGCCAAATATGCGATGAAGATGTGGTATCCCTTCAACCGGACTATCCGTTTGAACTCGTAAAGACAGGCCAAGCCAAATACCATAAAAAGGAAATCAAAGGCATCCGAACTCAAAAACACGGAACCCATTAAGAGCACCACATAAATGGCCCCTGTAATGGAGCGCCTTAGAATTTCTTTCATGTACCTAATAGTCTTCTAAGAGCAAAAGATATACATTTTTTGAAGCACTTCCGTAAGAGAGGAAATCATTTTTATTTTCTGGGGTAAGTTGAAAGTGCTTTAGGGTGGTAATGTTATTG
The DNA here is from genome assembly GCA_028284725.1 of Allomuricauda sp. Classification (GTDB taxonomy): domain Bacteria; phylum Bacteroidota; class Bacteroidia; order Flavobacteriales; family Flavobacteriaceae; genus Flagellimonas. Next base: position 5,874 of record JANQRD010000031.1, read on the forward strand.
GGAATATTTTTTCTGTACTTTTCCTTTATGACCTTAAGTGCCTCACTAATGGAATCCACCAATTGGCTTGTGGTGGCAAAAACGATAAGGTTGGATGGAAGTTCATCAAGCTTTTTTTCCTTGATTTGGTTGGAACACACCAAAATGGAGCCGTTATGGGCAATAAGATGTTCGCAGGTTGTGAAGAAAATATCACTCTCCTGTCGATTCTGGGTAAATCGAAGGTTTTCCGAAGAAAATTTGCTCTTTAGTCGTTGGTCTAAGATGTAAAAAAGATGATTTTGCCAATCGTTTTCAGACACGATGTTCTTTAAGGCTTCCGATACTTCCGCATCATCTTCGCAATAGATGAACTTACCTCCATTTTTTTTGAAGTAGATGGTGAACTTTTCATCCACGGGAATTTTTAGGTCGGGCATATGCTCCCCACGAGTTTCCACAGTTTCCTTGGAAACCTTTTTTCCACCTCCAAAAAGTTTGTCAAAAACTCCCATTTATGGTATTTCGAAAATTTGCCCTAGGAATGTAAACGTATAACTTGGGGAATTACCCCGTAGTCTCCAATTCTTCCTTTTCAAAAGGTCTTTTTCCAAAAATCTTTTCTAAATCGTCCTTAAAGATAACTTCTTTTTCCAACAGCCTATCCGCAAGTTCCGTAAGTTTATCCTTATGGTCTTCCAAAAGTTTGATGGCACGTTGGTATTGCTCTTCAATGATTTTTGAGATTTCCTCGTCTATCCTTTGGGCGGTCTCCTCGCTATATGGTTTGGTAAAGCCATATTCGTTTTGACCAGAGGAATCGTAGTAGGTAATATTACCAAGTTCGTCATTAAGTCCGTAGATGGTGACCATGGCTCGGGCTTGTTTGGTCACTTTTTCAAGATCGCTCAACGCCCCTGTTGAGATTTTGTTGAAGACCACTTTCTCCGCTGCCCTGCCACCCATGGTAGCGCACATCTCATCCAGCATTTGCTCTGGTCGGACAATAAGGCGCTCCTCTGGAAGATACCAAGCAGCTCCAAGGGATTGCCCTCTTGGCACAATGGTTACTTTTACCAATGGTGCGGCGTGTTCGAGCATCCAGCTTACTGTTGCGTGACCCGCTTCGTGGAAGGCAATGGTCTTTTTCTCTTCTGGGGTGATGATTTTGTTTTTCTTTTCAAGACCACCAACGATTCTATCCACAGCATCCAAAAAGTCTTGTTTGTTCACCGCTTTTTTCTCTTTTCGCGCTGCGATCAACGCTGCTTCGTTACAGACATTCGCAATATCCGCTCCTGAAAATCCAGGGGTTTGCTTCGCAAGAAAATCAAGATCTAAAGTTTCGGCAGTTTTTATGGGACGAAGGTGTACTTCAAAAATCTCTTTTCGTTCCCTAAGGTCGGGAAGGTCAACATAAATCTGACGGTCAAAACGACCTGCACGCATCAAAGCTTTATCCAATACATCGGCGCGGTTGGTAGCGGCCAATACGATTACGTTGGTATTTGTGCCAAAACCATCCATCTCGGTCAACAACTGATTCAAGGTATTCTCGCGCTCGTCATTGGAGCCCGTAAAGTTGTTTTTCCCTCTTGCGCGGCCAATGGCGTCAATTTCATCAATAAAAATTATTGCGGGGGATTTATCCTTGGCTTGTTTAAAAAGGTCTCGCACCCGTGAGGCACCTACGCCTACGAACATCTCCACAAAATCGGAACCAGACAAAGAGAAAAATGGAACCTTTGCTTCTCCTGCAACTGCCTTTGCCAAAAGGGTTTTGCCGGTACCTGGAGGTCCTACCAAAAGAGCTCCCTTCGGTATTTTTCCTCCCAGGGAAGTGTATTTATCAGGGTTCTTTAGGAATTCCACAATTTCCTGAACCTCTTCTTTCGCACCTTCAAGTCCGGCAACATCTTTAAATGAGGTTCTGGTATCTGTTTTTTCATCAAAAAGCTTTGCTTTGGACTTTCCGATATTGAAAATCTGTCCTCCGGCTCCGCCGCCGCCGCCGCCAGACATTCTACGCATCAAATAGATCCAGATTCCAATAATCAATGCGAAGGGCAGGAGCGATAATAGCAGTTCTCCCAAAACATTGGATTCCGTATCGAAGTCGACAATGGTATCGAGATTGTTTTCTTTTTTGATGCTTTTTATCTCGTCTTCAAAATTTTGAAGATCACCATAATCCAAAATGTACTGTGGTACTTTACCCGCGGAAAAATTGAATGGCCTATCGGCCACATTGCGGTGCACATCTTTTTGCAGTGCTTCTTCCGTAAGAAACACTTTTGCCTGTCGCGTATTGGTTATGATCAGTATCTCAGCGATATCCCCATTCCTCAAGTATTCCTGTAGTTCGGAAGTAGTTGTCTTTTCAGTACTTGAAAGACTGCTTCCACCGAAAAATTGAAAGCCAATGATCAGTGCGATGACCACACCATAGATCCACCACGAACTGAAACGAGGCTTTTTAGGGGTATTTGTATTGTTTTCCTTTGCCATTTTTTTTAAGAATTGTAGCTGCTCTCCACCATGGTGACTTTGGCATCTCCCCAAAGTCCTTCAATATCGTAGAATTCCCTAATGTGTTTTTGAAATACATGTACCACAACGTTTACATAATCCATTAGAACCCATTCGGCATTCTCGGAACCTTCAACATGCCACGGTTTATCCTGTATGGCTTTGCTGACGGTTTTTTGAATGGATGATACAATTGCGTTTACATGCGTGTTGGAAGTACCGTTGCAGATTATAAAGTAGTCACAAACTGTATTTTCAATTTCCCTAAGATCCAGAAGGTTGATGTCAACTCCTTTTACTTCTTCTATTCCGTGTAAAATTAAGGCAATCAGTTCATCTGCACTAGCTTTCGACTTCTGCATTCAAAAATTTTAGTTTCTACAAAGTTATATTTTTTTTGTTTTCTTAGCCCTAGATTTTAACATATCCTTGGGCGCACCACATTGGGAGAACAATCACAAATAATCAAACTTAATGCCATCGACTCCACAAATGTCTATTTGAAGGAGTTGCTACAATCGGAACGTTTGGGGGATCATACCATCGTGCTGGCAAAAAAACAACTCAAGGGTAGGGGTCAAATGGGAACGAGTTGGCAATCTGAAGATGGTAAAAACCTGACCTTTAGTATTTTGAAAAAATTTGATGGGTTGCCCATTGAACACCAATTCAATTTAAACATAGCAGTCTCCCTTGCAGTACATGGCCTTTTAACCGAACTCCATATCCCACAGATAACTGTAAAATGGCCTAACGACATTATGTCAGGCTCTGCCAAAATCTGCGGTATTTTAATCGAAAATGTATTGAAGGGACAATCCATTCAAAATTCCATAATTGGAATAGGATTGAACGTGAACCAGACTTCCTTTGGAAACTTGGAGAAAGTATCCTCCCTAAAATTACTTGCAGGGCGTTTTTTTGATTTGGATGAGCTGCTGCATCGACTTCTTGGGAAGTTGAAATTGCATTTGGCCGAAATCGAACAAAAAACTGTTGCGCAGATGCTGCCCGCTTATGAAAAACTGCTCTTTCGAAAAGACAAGCCCTCAACATTCAAAGATGGATCGGGACAAATCGTTATGGGATTTATCCGTGGGGTATCACCCAGTGGTAAGCTTAAGGTTGAACTGGAAGACCAAATCTACAAGGAATATGATCTAAAGGAAGTATCGCTGTTGTATTAGGGAATTTTATCCATGTTAGCCGAAAGGGTCTCCATGAAATTGGTAATAGGGGTCTTAATCATCATGGCCATCATGGCATTGAATTCCCCCTCAAAACTCAGGCTTACATGGGATTCATTTTCTCCAAAGGGAACAATGTCACCAGTTAACGTAAATGGAAGTTTGTCGCTGGCCGCTCCAAGCACCACTTTTTCGTTCGGATACTGTTCTTTCAAGCGCAGTACAATTTCGGGCATGCCCTTAAGGGCAAATTTGAAGGTTTTTTCATCGAGTACTTCAAACTTGTCGATATTATCGGGCATTAACGTTTCGAAGTTTTTGATATCGGTCAAAAAATCAAATACCTCTTTGTTGGTCTTGGCCACTCGCTTTTTGGGGACTTCAATATGCATTTTATATGATTATTGCCATTGCGATGGATCCGATTTCCACTGCAATAGGGTTTGTAATTGCGATTCCTTTATGTAATTGGTTTCCGATGCCTGTGCGATCAGGTGATCATAGTTGGAAAGCGTGTGCAGGGTAACTTCTGCCTCTTCAAAATTGGTTGTTGCCACATCAAACCCGTAGGTAAAAACGGCAATCATACCTTTCACATCGGCATTCACAGCTTTTAAGGCATTTACAGCATTTAAACTACTTTTTCCGGTACTGATGAGGTCTTCAATGACCACCACCTGCTGTCCAGCTTCCAAATACCCCTCAATCTGGTTCTGGCGGCCATGGGATTTAGGCTCTGGTCGTACATAAACAAAGGGGAGTCCCAGGGCATCCGCCACCAACATCCCAATGCCAATAGCACCGGTCGCCACTCCAGCAATAACATCTGGCTTTCCGTAGAGCTCAACTACCTGTTTTGCCATTTCTTCCCGCACAAAGTTGCGTGTTTCGGGATAGGAAAGCATGATTCTGTTGTCACAATAAATAGGAGATTTCCATCCAGAGGCCCATGTAAAAGGATTTTCTGGTTCCAACTTAATTGCATTAATTTGCAGCAATTGGGCTGCCGTTTTACGTGCGGTATCCTCGTTTAAAACCATTGCGCAAATGTATAAAGTTTTTGTTAATGAGTCTCCACTGATCTTAACAAATGAGCGCCAGGATAATTCGAATGGAAACCTCTTTTTATTGGAAGGGGATTCCATTGTAATGGCTATCGATTCGTTGGCAAAGGGAAGGTTGAGCGAGGCCTATATCTACCATCCGGATGAGGAAAAAATTCTGGACGTCTTTATGCATAAAATTCCGGTTGTTGTTGCAGGTGGGGGATTTGTGATCAATCCAAAAGGAAAGGTGCTATTCATCTATAGAAACAATAAATGGGATTTGCCCAAAGGCAAGGTTGATAAGGGAGAATCCATTGAAAAGGCCGCTATTCGAGAAGTGGAGGAGGAGACGGGGGTACAGGGACTTGTTATTGACCGCTTCCTTAAGACGACCTATCACGTTTTTAGAAGAAATGGCGAATATCGATTGAAGCAAACCCACTGGTTTGCAATGCACACAGAATATTCAGGGAAATTGGTGGGGCAAGAAAATGAAGGAATTATGAAAGTAAAATGGAAAGGCCCCAAAAAAGTAAAAAAGGCCCTGGAAAACTCCTATTTCAACATTAAAATTCTTTTCGAAGATTTTTGGCCTACTCAGGAATCAAAATAGTGGCTGCTGCGCTTCCTTTGGCAACGCGATAGACAGGGCATCTTAGATAAGGCCCTTCTAAATGCTTGGAACGCTGATAAATCCAGTCCAATTGAGCGTACCAGTTTTGGGAAAATTCCTCGTCAAGCTCTTTTTTTAGCAAGAAGTTGCCTCTAAGCACGGAATCCCTTTGGAGCAATTCCAGAGCGATATCTTCAAAAACATAAGGGGAGAAACTTTCCTTTTGCTGCAGTACGGTATCAAAGAAATTCCAATTAAAAAAAGAATCTGTGGCTTGGGGCTCCAAAGTTTCCAAAAGGTAACGAACTCCGGGTTGATTTGTAGGAACAACAAAATCCCCTATTTTCAGGGAAACTTTCAGATTGCTTTTACGAACTTTTGTATTGAAATGTGGGTAGTGCCCTTCATAAGGAGTTTTTCGGGTATCGTAATCCAAAATTTTGTAGGACTCCAGAGTCAAGACTGTGTCCTGATCCAGCTCGAAAAACTGAATATTGTTCGCCTGCAGCCTTTCCATTACATTTTGCCAGCCTTTTCGAATCACGTAGGCTGCGGGAACCGAAACAGTATCTACAGGAAAGTAGTGGTTGTAATAAACAGTTTCCTTGGTAAAAGGTTTGTCCCTATCGTATTTCAGCCGTGGCAACCCAGTGACCTCACTGGTTAGTCGTTCGGCTTCGTATCCCTTAAAGAGCAAGGTTGAGGTTTTGGTGGTATCCAATTGCCAATTCAAGTGATACTTTTTCAAATTAAGGTCGTTTTCCTGAGTTTCCTCCCGAAGGGATCTTATTTTTTCGCCTTCTTTCTCTACCACATCAAGGGCACTCTGCATAAGTTGATAAGTTCCCTCAACTCTTTTTTTATAGGGTTTTAGCATGTGGGTCTCCACCATTAGTCCCAAGGTGTTCCATAAAGTGGTGTAGCCGGTCGAGTATCTCGGATGGTCCATAAATTGGCTGAACCCCAGTTCAGGTGGTCTGTTGAACACATTTACATAGGGTGTAATGTCCCATTTTTTATCCGCCAGAGACTTTTCCAACATGGGCGTAAATTCCTTATTGAGGTAAGCCCCCAATTTTCCGCCAAATTTATTATGCTGTGTAAACAGGTGGGTAAGTACATATTGGTAATCTGCTCCATTACTTACGTGGTTGTCGATGAACATATCCGGTTTTACCAGATGGAAGATTTGGGCAAAGGTCCAGGCATTTTTTGTGTCCATTTTAATAAAGTCCCGATTCAGGTCATAGTTCAACGTATTCCCCCGAAAACCATATTCCCGAGGGCCATTTTGATTGACACGTGTTGTAGAGTTTCTATAGAGCGCTCCCCCAATATTGTAAATCGGAATCGTGACCAGAACAGTATTTTTTGGATGTGAGAGGGTTTTGGTGGCCAAATCGCGATAAAGGAGCATAGTGGCATCAATTCCGTCACTTTCTCCCGGATGGATACCATTGTTGATAAGAATAATGGCCTTTTCCTCCCTTACATTCTCAAAATTGAAATCACCATCCGGATTGAAGGTGACCATGTGCAATGGATATCCGCTATCGGTTACCCCAATGGTCTGGATGTTGATTTCGGGAAAGTCCTTGGCAAGTTTAATATAAAAGTCTATGGTTTCTTGATATGTTGCGGTCGCTGTGCCTTCAGATTCTTCGTATACCGTCTTGTATGAAGCGACTTCATCTTGTGTTACGGTCTCACAGGATAAACAGAGCAACAATAATGTCAATAGCGTAACGTACTTCAAGTCGGGGGTCCTTTTTGAAAATGAAAAACGATTTCCTACTATAAAAATAGGGATTCTAAAATTAGGAGGCGAGGTTCATCCGATTGAGGTCCTTGTCATCTATCTTATATATGGGCTTGTTCTTAAAATTCAGATAGTGTAGGCACTTGAGTCGAAAATCGTTCCATTTTTGATAATCTTTAGGGTCGATGGATGATGTGATTACGTTGATGATTATCTTTTCCTTGATATCCAAATTGACAAATTCCTCCAAAAACTCCCATCCGTCCATAATGGGCATATTGATGTCTAGAAAAATCACTTCAGGGATGGGCATCCCATTTTTAATGGCTTTCCTAAGGCCTTCCAAAGCCAATTTTCCATTTTCAAAGTCTTTAATGTCATTGCAGATGGCAATGGTTTTCAGCATCTTTTTTATACCAAAAACCGTGATATGGTCATCGTCAATAATATATATGCTATTGATTTTCTTCATTAAAATATACGTTGAAAGTAGTGCCTTTGCCCATTTCACTGCTCACTGTTATATTGCCTCCCATTGCTTCTGTCTGATTTTTAATGATGTAAAGGCCCAAACCCCGTGCGTCCTTATTGTTGTGGAAGGTTTTGTACATTCCGAATATTTTGCCACCATATCGGTCGAGGTCGATACCCAAACCATTGTCCGAAACGCTGAAGATCACATTTTTGTCCTGTCTTTTTGCGCTTAGGGTTATGACCGGATTTTGTTTTGGATTACGGTACTTCACTGCATTGGTCAAAAGATTCAATATGATGCTTTCTAAATAAGCCGGGACGCAACTGACCATAAGTTTGGGGGGTACCGAATTGTTGAACTCTACCTGATTCTTCTGAAGGAAAGCGGAAAGATTTTGTTGTACCCTAACAATACTCTCGTTGAGATTTACGGACTTTTTGTCCAGATTCACATTGGTGCTGATATCGACAACCTCATTAAGATTTTCAAGGGTATCCAATAAATTATCGGAAGCATGGGTCAACATTTTCAAAATGCGTTCCTTTTCGCTTTCTTCTTTTTCTTTGATAAGAAAGTCCAACAACATTGAGAAGTTGGCCGTATGGGATCTAAGGTTGTGCGAAACAATATGTGCAAAATTAATCAGTTTTTTATTCTGTATGGCGGTCACATTTATCAAATCCCGAAGTTCGTCCTCCTTTTGCTTTAAGTTGGTGATGTCCATGCTCATGCCGATAAGACCGTAGGCCTTGCCTTCCAGGTCGAGCAAAGGAATTTTTGAGGTGAGGAAGTTGGTGGCCCTGCCATCCAGCCTCACGTTTATGGTTTCCCTTCCCAGCATGGGTTCCAATGTCCGCATTACCTCAAGATCTTCGTCCCTTGAAATTTGGGCAACTTCTTTACTGTAAAGATCAAAGTCGGTTTTGCCAATTAGGTCCTCTTGGGTCATTTCTAAATACTCACACTCCGATTTGTTGACCAGAACTTTGCGGGAGTCTTTGTCCTTGATGAAAACATTTAGTGGAAGATTGTCAATAAGTGTTTGCAACAATTGTTCGTTTTCCTTTGTTTTCAATTCGGCCATCACCTGATTGTGGACATCTTGAAAAGTTCCGAAGAGCTTCACGATTTTTCCTTGTTTTTTAATGGCCTTGCCTCCGGCAACTACCCATCGTTCTTCACCTTTTTTAGTAACTATGGTTAAGCGCTCACTGAACGGAGTACCGTTTTCCATTAGTTTGTGGAACAACATTGAAATGGTATTTCTACTATGGCCAATCTTATAAAAAAGAATCCCCTCATTTACATTGGGTTCAAAGGATGGGGACACTTGATGGATTTTTTTGGTCATGCTGCACCACGACAGTTTTTCGGTAGCAATGTCGTATTCCCAGCTTCCCACTTTGGCGACCTCAGATTTGGCATCAAGTAGTGTATTGATACGCTTCAGTTCCAACTCCTTTTCGATTACATTGCTTATTTCGTCCACTTGGACAATGGTTCCCAAAAGGTTTTCCTTTTCATCGAACCAGGGAGAAAAGGTACTTTCATACCATTTTTCACCATGTTTATCATTCTTTTTGTGTCTAAACTTTTGTGTTTTGGTGTCGGATAAACAATGACGCAACGTATTGCTACCAAATGCTTTATGGTTTTTGTATTGTGCAGTAAGTGCTTTTCCCATACTGTTGCTGGGGCGGGTTCCGAAAAGTGAAAACCACGAATCGGAGGCTTCTGTCAGCTTGTTTTCCAGATCAACCAATGCAGTGGGCTTGGGGAGTTGCTTGAAAATGTAGTGTTGGGGAACGGTCTCAATTGCTTTCAAAATGTAAGATCGGATTTGGGGATGTTGATTTTAAAGAAATTTCCTACTAAAGTAATAGTATTGCCCTCGATACATTATTTATTGTTGTGAATAGGTGAAAATCTGTTGTCTCATCGATGAATGGCAGGTTTCTAAAGGCGGATGCCTTAAAGCCCTGGACAAAAAAGTGATAAAGGGTAAGTGTGTAGATCAGGATTTCACCACAACAGTTTCGGGCACCAAACCTGTGTAATCGCCCCCATTTCTAATTACGTCCCGAACAATGGAGGAACTAATGTATGATTTACCCGAAGAGGTCAACAAGAAGACCGTTTCTATTTCGGACAGTTTTCGGTTGGTATGGGCAATGGCTTTTTCAAACTCAAAATCTGCTGGATTTCGCAGCCCCCTCAGTATAAAATCGGCATCTACTTTTTTGCAGAAATCCACTGTGAGGCCTTCGTAGGTGACCACTTTTATCTTGGGTTCATCCTTGAATGCTTGCTCACAGAATTTTTTACGTTCTTCTAACGAAAACATATATTTTTTATCTGCATTTATCCCAATGGCAATCAGCAATTCGTCGAACAAGGTGATACCTCGTTTTATAATGTCATAATGTCCAAGGGTGAGGGGATCGAAGGAACCTGGAAAAACGGCGCGTCTCATGTTTGGAAAGTTTGTTTAAAAATACAGATTTTCTAACGTAATGTTTCGGTAATGGCACTTCCGAACAATTCTTTCAGCGCTATTCCGGCAGCTTGTGCTTGCTGCGGAAGTATGCTTTCTTCAGTCAGCCCAGGTGTGGTGTTCACCTCCAAAAGGTAAGGTTCGTCATCCACAAAAATGAACTCGCTTCGCGTATATCCTTTTAGCCCCAATACCTTATAGATTTTTTGTGCCAATTGGGTCACCTTTTGTTTTTGGGTTTCAGAAATTCGTGCTGGGGTAATTTCTTGGGATTGCCCAAGATATTTTGCTTCGTAATCAAAAAAGTCGTTTTCAGAAACAATCTCGGTAATGGGTAGAACTGTAACTTCACCATTATAGGTAATGACCCCCACCGAAACCTCCGTCCCATCCAAAAACGATTCGATAATAACTTCGTTATCTTCTGTAAAAGCCTTGTCGATGGCAGCTTTTAATTCCTCTTTTTTATACACCTTACTGATTCCATAACTACTTCCGGCCCTGTTGGCTTTTACAAAACAGGGCAGTCCTACTCTGTCTACGATCCCTTGCTCATCTATTGCCTCTCCGAGATTTAAATAATACGAGGTCGCACATTGTACGCCATAAGGTTTCAATGCGCTCAACAGATCACGTTTATTGAAGGTTAAAGCGGCTTGGTAATGGTCACAAGAAGTTTGAGGAATATTTAGGAGTTGAAAATAGGCCTGTAAAACACCGTCTTCCCCAGGGGTGCCATGAATGGCATTAAAAACACAATTAAAATGGATTTTTTTGCCATTCAGTTCGATACTGAAATCGGATTTATCCACCGCAAATTCCGCATCGTTTTCATCCAAATAGAACCATTTTTCCTTTGTAATAATGATACGGTATAGGCTGTAGACATCCCTATCCAAATATTGATAAACCACATTGCCACTTTTAATTGAAATATCATGCTCGCTGGAGTAGCCACCCATAATTATGGCAATGTTTTTTTTCATCAGCTTGTCGAATATCGGTTTGCCAAAGTAAAGAAAAAAGGACTGGCTTTCCTATATTTGTCCAGATAAGGCATTGCGCATGAAACATTTTTTGAGCTTCCTAAAAAGCAGAACTTTCCTGATTCAATTGGGCTTAGCGGTCGTTGCGGTGGTCTTGCTTTGCATTCTAGCGTTACGTTGGCTAAAGAATACCACAAACCATGGTGAGTTTGTGGAAGTCCCCGATTTTTCGAAGATGTCGGTGATGGAAATGCGCAAGGCAGTCGAAGATGCCGGACTGCGTTACCAAGTACTGGATTCATCCAACTACAATCCCGACTATCCACGATTTTCCATTTTGGAGCAGGATCCCGTTGCCGGGAACAAAGTCAAGGCAAATAGGAAAATATATTTTACGGTGAACCCTTCGGGATATAAAAAAGTGACGGTTCCGGATATCATCCAAGTCACCCAGCGCAACGCCCGAACCATGCTACAGGCAGTTGGTTTGGATGTGCAACGTGTCACCTACATAGATGAGTTGGGTCGGGATATGGTGTATCGAATGAAACACAAGGGAAAATACGTTAAACCCGGTGATAAACTTCCCAAAACCTCCAAAGTGGAATTGATCTGCGGTAATGGCAAGATTCCCGGAAGTGCGCGGGTTCAAGCCGATTCCCAATAGCAAATGGAAACAGCTGATAATCCCGAACTTTCCTCGGACGAGCTTTTTGAACATCATAGGTTTGTGGCGGGAAAAGGACAGGAACCACTGCGTGTGGACAAATTCCTCATGAACTTTATCGAAAATGCAACACGCAACAAGATTCAACAGGCTGCAAAGCAGGGGCATATTTGGGTAAACGATGCTATCGTAAAACAGAACTACAAAGTAAAGGCAGGGGATGAGGTAAAAGTGATGTTTGAACATCCTCCGTATGAATTTTTATTGACTCCTGAAGATATTCCTCTGGATATTTTATTTGAGGACGATACCCTTTTGGTCGTGAACAAGCCTGTGGGAATGGTGGTACATCCAGGACATGGCAATTACTCAGGCACTTTGATCAATGCCTTGGTCCATCATTTTGAAAATCTCCCAAAAAACAGTTCAGATCGCCCTGGACTGGTGCATCGAATCGATAAGGACACCTCAGGACTGTTGGTCATTGCCAAAACAGAACAGGCGATGACCCATTTGGCGAAACAGTTCTTTGAAAAGACCAGCGAGCGTGAGTATTTAGCATTGGTCTGGGGGAGCCCGGAAGCCGACGAGGGTATCATTGAAGGTCATATTGGGCGAAATCCCAAGAACAGACTTCAAATGATGGTTTTCCCAGAAGGAGATCACGGAAAAGAGGCCATTACACATTACAAAGTTGTGGAACGGTTGGGCTATGTGACTTTAGTTTCATGTCGGCTTGAAACCGGAAGAACCCACCAGATCAGGGCGCATATGAAGTACATTGGCCATACACTCTTCAATGATGAACGCTATGGCGGAGACAAGATTTTGAAGGGAACCACCTTCACCAAATACAAACAGTTCGTGGAAAATGCATTCAAGGTTTTGCCCCGACAGGCCTTGCATGCCAAAACTTTGGGGTTTGAACATCCTGAGACTGGAAAAATGATGCGTTT
>JANQRD010000046.1 GCA_028284725.1 Allomuricauda sp.
ACGAATGTCTTGCCAAACGTTGGGCACACCCACAGTATTCAAATATTCGCTGATAATGGTTGTAGACACCAATTCTCCATAGCCCACCACCTGATCATATACAAAGGCATATTTTGGGGATTTGTTCCATGTGAGAAATCCTTTTACCTCTTCAAAAAGCAGCTTTATCTTTTCGTGGACAGGATGTTTTTTCGCTTCAAATAAATCAGATACAATTGTTTCGTGATAGTCTATGACCTCTTGCAGTGAGGCATTCAATGATTTTTTGTCATTGAAATAATCCGAAACTATTTTTTCCATGGCGTTGGTGGTCTTGCCCATGGCAGAAATGACCACAAAGGTGTCCTCATAACCAACTTCCTGGAGTACCCTTACAACGTTCTTTACACTTTCCGCATCCTTTACTGATGCTCCTCCGAACTTAAATACTCTCATTTATTATTATGATAATTTGTTTGTGCAAAATGTTTAATCTAAACTTTCCACATAGTTTTTGATTCCCTGTTCATCGAGTTGCACCACATTCCAATCGCGCATCACATGAGCACCTTTTTTCTCATAAAATTTTATGGCAGGCTCGTTCCAATCCAACACCTCCCAACAAATTCTTCTAACGCCCAAACGATGGCCATATTTCACTACCTCATCAAGAAGAGCTGTGCCCAAACCGGTTCCCCTCATTTTTTCGGCAACAATAAGATCCTCCAAATGCACGGCAGGGCCCTTCCAAGTGGAATATCTCGGGTACACTAATGCTATCCCAACAATTTCCATATCCTTTTCCGCAACAAAGCAATGGAAATGTTTGAATTTTCCAAAGCCATCCCTTATCAAATCTTCCGTCGTGACCTCTACCGCATCCGGTTCTTTTTCGAACACGGCGAGCTCATGGATAAGTCCCCAGACCTGTCCCATATCCTCTTTTCGAGCTTCCCTGATTGAAAAATCCATATTGTTACAAATAAAACTCAAAGTTATAAATATCTAAAAACAAACTGATCCGAAATCGTTATAGTATCACAAAATACGCGATATTTGTCGGCATAAAAACAGTATTCCATGTTCGAAAAGCAACACAGTACCTTGGGGGAATTTATCATAGCCAATCAAAATTCCTTTCAATATACTTCTGGGGAACTTTCACGCCTTCTTAATGGCATCCGACTCGCTGCAAAAGTGGTCAACCACGAGGTGAACAAAGCTGGGTTAGTTGATATTATAGGTACCGCTGGTGACACCAATATTCAAGGGGAAAACCAACAAAAGTTGGACGTGTTAGCAAATGAAAAATTCATCCAGACCCTTAAAAACCGTGAAATCGTATGTGGAATAGCCTCCGAGGAGGAAGACGACTTTATCAGCATCAATAGCTTCGATGAAAGACACCAAAACAAATATGTGGTGCTCATCGATCCGCTGGATGGCTCATCGAACATCGATGTGAATGTTTCGGTTGGAACAATTTTTTCAATTTATCGTCGCGTTACTCCAGTAGGAACTCCTGTTACCCTTGAAGACTTTTTGCAACCTGGAAAAAACCAGATTGCGGCTGGATACATTATCTATGGCACTTCAACCATGTTGGTCTATACCACTGGTGATGGTGTAAATGGGTTTACCCTGAATCCTGCTTTAGGCACTTTTTATTTGTCCCATCCCGATATGCAACATCCAGAAACCGGAAAAATCTATTCCGTGAATGAAGGCAACTACATTCATTTCCCACAAGGAGTAAAGGATTATATCAAGTATTGCCAAAAAGAAGAAGGAGATCGCCCGTATACATCAAGATACATTGGGTCTCTGGTTTCTGATTTTCATCGAAACATGATCAAAGGGGGAATCTATATGTATCCCAAAAGCAGTAAGGCACAAAAAGGAAAACTTCGTCTACTGTATGAATGCAATCCCATGGCCTTTTTAGCAGAACAGGCCAATGGAAAGGCCAGTGATGGCCATCAACGCATTATGGATATACAGCCAACAGAACTGCATCAGCGAGTACCTTTCTATTGTGGCAGTAAAAAAATGGTCGAGAAAGCGGAGGAGTTTATGGCTGCAGCAACCTAACGTTTCAACAAGTACTGGTACTCCTCAAAATCGATTTTTCCACAGAAAATATCGTAGGAACGCTTTATGATTTTTTCGGCATCTTCTGAAGTATATCCCAACCCAGCGGCATACTTGGTGATCAGGTTCATTTGCGAGTCGTCAATTTGATGGTCTGCAAAAGCCATTTTGAAGAAATCGAACAATCGCATCAATCTTTTCTCGGAACTGTGCGGAGTATCTATGGGGTATTTGTTTTCTTTTTTCATTACCTCCTTGTATTCCGCATCGGTAATGTTTAACTGAAAGGCGAATTTGTCCAACACCGCTTTTTCCTTCTCACTCACTACGCCATCGACTGCCGCCAAACTGGCCAATGTGGCAAAATGTGCCAAGTTTCTACGTTGTTCGCTATGCTCGTATAAATCTAAAATGGGCATCTGTTAAAATTTGTTCGGCAAATATAAATCTTAAACCATAAAGGATCATCAAATTATCCCCAAAAGAAATTTGTAATTTACCACAGCTATGAAACCTCCGTTATTACAGTTTACCGACAAAGGAATTTACTGCGAACCAGCCCAAGTCTATTTAGACCCCTGGAAGCCTGTGGATAAGGCCATTATTTCCCATGGACATGCAGATCATAGTCGATGGGGTCACAAGAAATACATCACCCATCATCGTAATGTCCCCATCATTAAACACCGTTTGGGTGAAATTAACGTGACAGGTAAAAATTGGGGACAAACCTTTTTGGTCAATGGTGTAAAATTTAGTCTGCACCCCGCTGGACACATTGTGGGCTCGTCCCAAATACGAGTTGAACATAAAGGCGAAGTGTGGGTTTTTACCGGGGATTATAAAGTGGAGGATGACGGTTTGGCCACACCTTACGAAACCGTAAAATGCCACACTTTTATCACGGAGTGCACCTTTGGACTACCCGCATTCAAATGGACGGGGCAAGCTGAAGTTTTTACCGATATCAACAATTGGTGGGCACAGAACAAAGCTGAAGGCAAAACATCGGTACTCTTCGGCTATAGCTTGGGAAAGGCGCAGCGGCTTTTAAAACATTTGGATCCCTCCATTGGAAAAATCTACACCCACGGCGCAGTCGAAAACATGACAGAAGTCCTACGGTCTGTAGTAGACCTTCGAACCACTTCTTTGATTACCAAAGAAACCAAAAAAGAAGAGCTTTTGGGCAACATGGTCATTGCACCTCCCAGCGCCCATGGCAGCACCTGGATCCGTAAAATGGTGCCGTATGTCACTGCCTCAGCCAGTGGGTGGATGACTTTTCGAGGGGCACGAAGAAGAAGGGCAATCGACAAAGGATTTGTGATAAGCGATCATTGTGATTGGGACGGTCTTTTGGACAGCATCAAATCCACAGGCGCTGAAAAAATAATCTGTACTCATGGGTATACCGAAATCTTCTCAAAATATTTGAGAGAGTTGGGTTATGATGCACGAACGGAGAGTACCCAATACGAAGGTGAGTTGGCTGAAATCAATACAGAATCCCAAAACGTTGCGGCATCATGAAACATTTTGCCCAACTTATAAAAACATTGGACAGCACTAACAAGACCAACCTCAAGGTTGACGCCTTGACCAATTATTTTCTTGCCGCCGATGACCGGGATAAAGTATGGACGATCGCCATCCTTTCGCATCGAAGACCTCCCAGACCCGTGAACACCACTTTGCTTCGACATTGGGCTGCTGAATTGTCCGATATCCCCCTTTGGCTTTTTGAGGAAAGTTACCATATTGTTGGCGACCTAGCGGAGACGATTGCCCTGGTTGTGCCTTCCTCAAAAGAGAGCACGGACAAAACATTGACCCAGTTCTTGGAGGAAATGATAGCGCTAAAACCCAAAAGTGAAGAAGAAAAAAAACAGTACCTGTTCCAAAACTGGGAAGTGCTAAACTATTACGAGCGATTCGTATTCACCAAATTGATCACTGGAGGATTTCGTATTGGCGTTAGTCAAAAATTGATGACCAAAGCCTTGGCAAAGGCGACCCAGTTGGATGAGGATGTTTTGGCCTATAAACTCATGGGAAATTGGGATCCCAATACCATTTCCTTTCAAGATTTGGTTCTGGAAGAAAAGGAAAGCGACTACCTTTCCAAACCATACCCTTTTTATTTAGCCTATGCTTTGGAGGATGATGCCGCTTCCCTGGGAAATATCCAAGATTGGTCGTGCGAGCATAAATGGGATGGAATCCGAGCACAAGTCATTCTAAGGAATGACGAAATCTTTATTTGGAGCCGGGGAGAGGAATTGGTCACCGATAAGTATCCTGAGTTTGCATCCTTTATTGGCAAAATTCCAAATGGAACCGTACTCGATGGTGAACTGTTACCTTTTCCTGATGGAGGAATAGGTACCTTTAATGATCTTCAGACCCGTATTGGTCGTAAAACCGTTTCAAAATCCCTGCTGCAAAAAATTCCCGTGGTAATAAAAGCGTACGATCTTTTGGAGTGGGAAGGAAACGATTTACGAAGTAAATCTTATTTGCAGCGGAGGCAGATTTTGGAGGAACTTTTTAGCAAGGTCGGTCAAAAAAATCAAGACAGTTTTCCACTGTTGCTTTCCCAAAGGCTCCAATTCGATTCGTGGACTGAAGTTGCCCAAGAGCGAGCAAAATCTAGGGAAATGCGCAGCGAAGGTCTTATGCTCAAACGAAACGATTCACCTTACCAAGTGGGCAGGAAAAAAGGGGATTGGTGGAAATGGAAGGTAGATCCCTTGACCATTGATGCTGTGCTCACCTATGCCATGCGTGGCCATGGAAGACGTAGCAATCTTTTTACAGACTATACTTTTGCTTTGTGGGATTTGAATGATGAAGGAGAAAGGGAACTGGTCACTTTTGCCAAAGCTTATTCGGGATTGACCGATGCTGAATTTCGAGAAGTGAATGCTTGGATCAAGAAAAACACTTTGGAGCGATTTGGCCCTGTCCGCAGTGTTACCCCCCATCACGTTTTTGAAATTGCTTTTGAGGGAATCGCTTTTTCCAAACGTCATAAGAGTGGTGTTGCAACACGTTTCCCCCGTATTTTGCGATGGCGAAAAGACAAAAAGATTGAGGAGGCGAATACACTTTCTGATATCAAAGCACTAATTCCGAACGCAGTGAAGGAATCCAACCCAAGTTAAGCTGAAATGACCAAAGGATACTGTTACATACTTACAAATAAGAACAAAACTGTACTATATGTCGGCGCGACAAACAACCTTGAACGAAGGATTCAAGAACACAAGCACGGTGTTTTCCCAAAATCCTTTACTAAAAGATACAATTGTACCATATTGGTTTATTATGAAGAATTTGATACTCCGACAGACGCATTTGCAAGAGAAAAACAATTAAAAGCTGGAAATCGGAAACGGAAAATAGATCTAATAAACTCAATGAACCCAAATTGGACTGATTTGTCAATAAATTGGTTTGATGAAAATTTTGAATTGAGAAAACTTACAAAAGAATAACAGGATTGCTTCGCATTGCTCGCAATTATGACCCAAAAAGAGCTTTTCCATATCGCTGAAAACTGGTTTACCGAACAGGGCTGGAAGCCTTTTCCGTTCCAGAAGGAGACATGGAAAGCCTTCCTTCAAGGAAAACATGGGCTATTGAATGCACCCACAGGTAGTGGAAAGACTTATGCGCTTTGGTTTCCCATTGTACTGGATTATATCAAAAGAAATCCAGACTACAAGACAAAACATAAAAAAGGATTAAAGGCGATTTGGATCACTCCCCTACGCGCCTTGTCCCAAGAAATAAAACAATCCGCCGAGCGAATCACCCAAGACCTTGAGACTCAAATGACGGTTGGAATCCGAACAGGTGATACCTCAACGAAGGAACGGGCTCGCCAACGAACCACCATGCCGGACCTGTTGATTACCACACCTGAGAGTTTACAGTTGCTACTTGCTTCCAAAGGGTATGACAAGACTTTTAAAGATTGTGCAGCAATCGTTGTGGATGAATGGCATGAACTGCTGGGAACCAAGCGTGGAGTCCAGATGGAATTAGGTCTATCACGACTCAAAACCGTTTGTAAAAACCTTCGTGTTTGGGGCATTTCTGCAACCATAGGCAATCTGGAACAAGCGCGTGACGTTTTGTTGGGACCAAACTCCCCAGCGCTACAAAATTCGATTCTTGTAAAAGCCAATCTGAATAAAAAAATCACTGTAAAAAGTATTATCCCCGAGGAAATGGAAGCCTTTCCTTGGCGTGGCCATCTCGGGCTTCATTTGCTGGAGGAAGTGGTTCCCATCATCAACAACAGCAAGACCACCCTGCTATTTACCAACACCCGCAGCCAATGTGAAATCTGGTTTCAAAAAATCCTGGAAAAGCATCCAGAATATGCGGGTGAAATTGCCATGCACCATGGCAGTATCAACAAAGAAACCCGAATTTGGGTGGAACAAGCCATTCGGAATGAGAGTCTAAAAGCCGTGGTCTGCACCTCCAGTCTAGATCTTGGGGTTGATTTTGCTCCCGTGGAAACCGTAACCCAAATTGGAGGCCCAAAAGGAGTAGCTCGCTTTTTACAACGGGCTGGACGAAGTGGACACCGGCCTGGTAAGGAAAGTGTTATTTATTTCTTGCCGACCCATGCCATTGAACTTATCGAGGCATCCGCGCTACAGGTAGCTGTAAGAGACAATGCCGTGGAAGATCGCATCCCCTACCTCAATAGTTACGATGTATTGGTGCAATATTTAACCACCTTAGCGGTCTCAGATGGGTTCTATCCGGAAGAAATCTATCCAGAAATCAAGCAGACGTTTTGTTACCAAGCTATCACCGAGGAACAATGGCAATGGTTGCTAAATTTTCTGGTGATGGGAAGCCAAAGTTTAAAAACCTATGACGAGTACAAGAAGGTTGAGGTGGAAGCGGATGGCAAATTCAAAGTAAACAATAGAGCCATCGCTATGCGGCACCGTTTCCAGATTGGTACCATTGTGGGCGATGCCGTGGTATCGGTCCGATATCAAAAAGGGGGATACATTGGATCCATAGAAGAGTATTTTATATCAAAACTCACTGCAGGGGATGTTTTCACCTTCGCAGGTCGAAATTTGGAATTCATTCGCATAAAAGGGATGCAGGCACATGTGCGCAACTCCACCAAACGGACAAATAAAGTTCCTTCATGGATGGGTGGCCGCTTGAGCTTTTCAGCTCAAATGTCGGAATTGTTGCGCCAGGAATTGTACACCATCGAGCAGGGCAAGAATAAAACTTCGGAAGAAATCAAGTCCCTTGAGCCTATGTTCATCAAACAACGTGAAGAAAGCATCGTGCCCAAACCAGATGAATTCTTGATCGAAACCTTTAAAACAAGGGATGGTTATCACCATATTTTCTATCCTTTCGAGGGTCGTGCTGTACATGAGGCCATGAGCAGCCTGCTGGCCTATCGTATCAGTCTGCTTTCGCCCATTACCTGCTCGTTGGCCTTTAACGATTACGGTTTCGAGCTGCTTTCCGATAAGGAAATCGACATGCAAACGGTCATCGATAACGACCTGTTCACCGTGGAATATATGTTGCCCGATCTGCAAAAAAGTCTGAATTCCAACGAAATGGCGCGTCGTAAATTCCGGGATATAGCGGTTATCAGTGGAATGGTCTTCACAGGCTATCCAGAAAAAGGCGTAAAAATGAAACACCTACAAAGTAGTTCCCAATTGCTTTTCGATGTCTTTAGGGATTTCGAAGCCGATAACCTTATGTTCCAACAGGCATTCACGGAAACTTTCGAGCATCAATTGGAGGAAGGTCGTTTACGTTTGGCCTTGGAACGAATCGCTTCCCAGGAAATCGTTTGGAAAGCTTGTAAAAGACCGACTCCTTTCTCATTTCCGATCATTACAGATCGCCTTCGTGAAAAGTTGTCCAATGAAAAACTGGCCGACCGAATCAAGCGCATGACCAAGATTTTGACAAAATGACCCAGAACACCCAAATCGACAATCAAAAGTTTGTACTGCATCCTTTGGGTGGCATATTTTGGGCGGAAAAATCCCTGTTGCTGATCAGCGATGTCCATCTGGGGAAGGTGGCCCATTTTCGAAAATTCGGTGCAGCGGTGCCAAGAAAAGCAGTGCACAAAAACTATATTCTGTTGGATCAAATTGTAGCTGATTTTAACCCCTTCCAAATCTGTTTTCTGGGCGATTTGTTTCACTCCTCATTGAACAAGGAATGGGAGCTTTTTGAGAATTGGGTGGCCAAGACCCCTGCTGAGATTATTCTTGTGGCTGGCAACCACGATATTATTTCCCCGCATAAGTTTGAGGCTTTGGGCATTTCCATCTTTCAAGAATTGGTTTTGGACAACTTTTTATTGACCCACCACCCTGAGGAGCGGGAAGGATTTTTCAATTTTTGCGGACACATTCATCCCGCAGTACGGTTAACAGGTTTTGGACGTCAGAAATTGCGCTTGCCCTGCTTTTTCCAAACAAAATCCCAGCTCATTTTGCCTGCATTTGGGGAATTTACAGGTACCCACATTTTGCAACCTTCAAAGGAGGACAAGGTTTATGCCATAGTTGAGGATGAGGTCATAAAAGTTTAGATTGTATCTTGTCCACTTTTGACCTTCCCGCTATATTTGCAGCAAATTTTTTGGATTGACCCAATCGTCCATCTTAAACCTCTTTGAACAGTCTCCACAGCTTCGGAAACTGCAGGAATCTATTGTTCAAAATGAAAAAATAAGTGTAAAAGGACTTACAGGTTCAGCCCTTTCCTTTGCCATTTCTTCTTTGTTCAAGTCGATGGAAACCCCCTTTCTCATCTTATTGAACGATAAAGAGGAAGCTGCTTATTACCTGAATGATCTGGAACAACTCATTGGTGACAAAGAAGTGCTTTTTTACCCCGGAAGTTATCGCCGCCCATACCAAATTGAGGAGACCGACAATGCCAATGTGCTATTGCGCGCGGAGGTTTTGAACCGAATCAATTCCAGAAAAAAGCCTGCGGTCATCGTTACATATCCCGATGCCCTTTTTGAAAAGGTGGTCACCCGAAAGGAACTCGACAAAAACACCCTAAAAATCAAACTTGAGGATACTTTATCGCTCGATTTTCTGAACGAAGTACTTTTTGAGTACCAGTTCAAACGGGTCGATTTTGTAACCGAACCTGGGGAGTTTTCCGTACGCGGAGGTATCGTGGATGTGTTTTCCTTTTCGCATGATGAACCGTATCGTATCGAGTTTTTTGGGGATGAGGTCGACAGCATCCGGACCTTTGATGTAGAAACCCAGTTGTCCACGGACAAAGTGAAGCGAATCAGCATAATCCCAAACGTGGAGAACAAGTTTTTGCAGGAAACGCGGGAGAGTTTTTTAAAATACATTTCGCCCCAAACGTTAATCATTTCCAAGAATTTGGATTTGGTATACAATCGAATTGATTCGTTTTTTGAAAAGGCGCAGGAGAGTTTTGCAAAGTTGGAAAGTGAACTCAAACACGCCAAGCCCGAAGAACTTTTTGTGCATTCGTCCTTGTTGACATCGCAACTAGAGCGTTTCAAACTATTGGAGTTGGACGGCAAAACAAATCTTCCTGAGCCTATCGAAGGAAAACTTGGCACACACTTCGACAAGCCCGTCCGAACGTGCCATACGGGCGGGCTCAGTGTGACATTTCAGACCAAGCCCCAACCTTCTTTCAATAAAAAGTTCGACCTGCTCATTTCGAATCTTCAGGAAAATCATGAAAATGGGATTGCCAACTACATCTTTTGTTCTACGGAACAACAAGCCAAACGTTTCCATGACATTTTTGAGGAGGTAGAAGAAACGGTGCATTACAAAACAATCGTTTTTCCCTTGTATCAAGGGTTTATCGATGCCGATTTAAAATTGGCTTGCTATACCGACCATCAAATCTTTGAGCGCTATCACAAATTCCATCTGAAAAATGGCTACGCCAAGAAGCAGGCCATAACCCTGAAGGAGCTCAACAAATTGGAAATTGGGGACTATGTAACCCATATTGATCATGGTATTGGAAAATTTGGTGGCTTACAAAAAATTGATGTTGAAGGAAAAAAACAGGAGGCCATCAAACTACTCTATGGAGATCGAGATATTTTGTACGTGAGCATCCATTCGCTACACAAGATTTCAAAATTCAATGGAAAGGATGGAGCCGTGCCGAAAATCTACAAGCTTGGATCGGCTGCATGGAAAAAGCTGAAGCAAAAAACAAAGAGCCGCGTAAAGAAAATTGCATTCGATCTTATCAAAGTATACGCCAAACGCCGCATGGAAAAAGGGTTCCAGTATGCTCCCGACAGCTATTTGCAGCACGAGTTGGAAGCTTCCTTTCTCTATGAGGACACCCCCGATCAGGGCAAGGCCACAAACGATGTGAAAAAAGACATGGAGAGCGAACGTCCCATGGATCGCCTGATCTGTGGTGATGTTGGTTTTGGCAAGACCGAAGTGGCCATTCGAGCTGCATTTAAAGCTGTGGACAATGGGAAACAAGTCGCAATTCTGGTTCCCACCACCATATTGGCGTTTCAACATAACAACACTTTCAAAAAACGCTTTGGAGAACTTCCTGTCACGGTAGACTACCTCAATCGGTTCCGGACGGCCAAGGAAAAAAGGGATATTTTGGAACGTTTGGCGGCAGGGAAAATCGATATCATCATCGGAACCCATCAATTGGTCAACAAAAATGTCCAGTTTAAGGATTTGGGATTGTTGATTGTGGATGAGGAGCAAAAATTTGGCGTTTCCGTCAAGGACAAGCTCAAATCGATCAAGGAAAATGTGGATGTACTTACCTTGACCGCAACACCCATTCCGCGAACTCTGCAGTTCAGTTTGATGGCCGCGCGCGATTTGTCCATCATCAACACACCTCCTCCGAACCGTTACCCTATTGAAAGTCGTGTTATCCGATTTAGCGAGGAAATCATCCGGGATGCCATTTCGTATGAAATCCAACGCGGGGGACAAGTGTTCTTTGTGCATAATCGAATTGAGAACATTAAGGAAGTAGCTGGGATGATCCAACGACTGGTGCCCGATGCAAAAATCGGCATTGGTCATGGGCAGATGGAAGGCAAAAAATTGGAGCAACTAATGCTTGCCT
>JANQRD010000051.1 GCA_028284725.1 Allomuricauda sp.
CGGTGACATCGGGCAGGATGTCCACGGTGGGGGTGGTGTTGACCGTCACGGTGAAGCTGCTCTCATCGGAGCAGTTGGGGGTGGTCCCGGTCTCGTCCCAGACGTAGACGGTGGTGTCGGTGTTCAGCACGGCGTTGGCCGCGATTACGTTCCCGCCCCCGGTCGGTCCCCCGGGAAGGTCGTAGAAGGTGGGGCTCACTAGGGCGGTGCCCGTGATGCTGACCCCCGACAGGTCGTAGGAGTCGCAGGCCACCACATCGGAGACCGGGTCGATCTGTGGGGTGCTGTAAATTCTTATGGTATGCTGTACAGTTATGAAATTACCGGCATCATCTGTGACCCTATAGTCTCGTGTGACGGTTTCGGGATTAGACAGATTATCTGATACTTCAGATCCAGGAATATAGGTCACAGAGGGCACGCCGCAATTATCGGCTTCGTCTGTGATTACAGTGGGGTCTATGGGAGGTAAAACATCGCATACATCGGATTGTGTATTGCTTGCTGTAGGAGGTTCAAGATCACCATAAGCAACAGTAAAAACATCTGTGCCACTAAAATTTACATTGTCAAAAAATACATTTGGATTTGATAGACTGGATGCAGTTACATACGTTATGGTTCCAGTGGTAAAATCTCCATCTCCATCTTCATCTATCATTAATTGTATACCACAGACGTCGAAGTTAAGCATGTCCGATCCTGTAAGATCAATGCGCACGCTAACATTGGAAATTGGATCTGCACCCATAGAGCGGGTTTCAACAATTTTCCACTCTCTAGATATTCTTTCCGATATGACACCTGATAATGGAAGATCAACATTGATAAGGGGGTTTATTGGTTGATGATCGTTTCCCCATACCAAGTAGTTGTGCTCAATAGGTGTAAAATGACGTGCATCAATAGGTGTTCTACTATCATCCAAATTGTCAGTAGCGAAGTTCGAATTTGTGGATATGGTAACTCTGGCTTCTGCGTTAACACTTTTTGAGATACGTTGATGTAGGTTATATCTGAGTCTATTGGCACCACTATCCGAAAACCTATCTTTTCCTATGCCGGCTATATCATATAGGTACGTTGCATCGAAAGGCCAAATGGTTGTGCCGTCAGCGGCGAGGTAATCGTAAGAATCATTTCCATTAATGCTGCCCAAAGCTACGCTCGCGTTAAGTGTAATTCCATACTTTATGGCCAAATAGCTTTCCATTCTTTGGATGTGATTGGCATTTGCGATGCCGTCCATCAGTAATACTTCTGCAATGTGGCCAGAGAGATTGCTTGGATCTGCAATGCCACCGGGATCGGTATCGTTGAAGTGTTTTCCTATTCTGTTGTAGTAGAACAGGTCTTCGTCTGCTGTTGGATCATTTCTAACGACACCATTGATGTTTGGGTCTACCAGACCATTGACCCGTGCGGTCAGGGTTTCTTGATCCACAGCTGTTTCTCTTATGAAGGTGCCTATGGTGGGTCGCTCCAATAAATTAATACTGCCTGATTGGAAGAATGTGCCGGTATCCCAAGTTCTACCAACAGAAAAAAAGTTACCGCTTGACACACCCAAAGAAAGATTGGTGACCGTATTGAGATGATTGGTAATATCCCCACCAAACAACAAACTTTGTGTTTCCGCAGTGGTACCGGCCCCAGTTGCGGAAAAGACAATAAAGACTATAGTTTCTTCCCGAGCATGTGAGCGGAAGTATAGTGCGTCACCAGTTCCAGAGTTATCGAATTCAATAGCAGGATTAAAATTGAAAACTTCCCTGCGCAGTGTTGGTATACCGGGTATTGCTCCTGTTGGGGTCAAAAATCCAGGTACGCCTGGATGCTCAAAGCCATGATTAGGATAATTTTCCCATGGTTGGTCATAGTTGAGCGGGTTGGGGTGTTCCATGGCGTTCTGAGTGAAGAGGGGGTCAAAATCCACCGAATCGTACCAAACATTGACTGGGGTGCCATCTGCAGGTGCATATGGGGTGAACCGCCACAACTCACCAACAGGAGAGGGGGTATTAATTGCTCTGTCCGCAGAATACCAATTGTCCACTTGTTGTCCAAAAGTTGGAATAGCGGAACACAACAAGAATAACAATGCTATACAGCGAAAATAGGTTTTACTGAAGACTTTATTTTGAGCCAATGGTTTTTTTTTTGCTCTTATGGGAGGAAATAAGCAATGGAGTAGAAATAGTATCATGTGCAAGTAGGTTTACTCATGTCTTTCCACTAAAGAAAAAAACAGAATGTTAGTACTGTATATAAAATAACTCATTAAGTTCTGGATGAAGGGAGTACAATTAACCTATAGGGCATTCCAATTGATAGAAGACCCAAATGGGTATACGGGGGACGGTCTAAATGAATGATTTTGTATTAGTTACGTATCTTTTTTCTACACAAGAATTAAGAATTATACTATTTTTTGAATCTAGATTTTGATAAAGAAGCCACCAAGACAGATGTCCTGGTGGCTTAACTATCGCTGTTCCTTAAGAATACATGTATTACACCAAACCTTACATTCTTAATTAATCACTGAATATGGACAGGATAGTTATTTTATTAGATTTATTTCCACTCTTCTATTTTGTTTTCTTCCTATCCGGGTCGCATTGGATGCAATGGGCTTTTCTTCACCGAACCCAATAGCGGACAGTCTATTTGGGGTTATGCCCTCGTTGATCAAAAAATCCCTGACCGAGTTGGCCCTTGCCTCGGACAGTCGTTGGTTACTGGAACTGCTTCCTACACTATCGGTGTGGCCTTCCACAGTGAATTTGGCACTTGGGTATTCCTTCAAAATCTGGATGATGTCAACCATTGTTGATACCGATTCTGGTTTAATAGTGGCCTTACCGGTATCGAAAAGGATAGTCTTCGCGTAGTCGTTCAGTTGTTTTTGAACTTCCTGCGTAACCTCTGGGCACCCCCTATTGCTTACAGGACCTGCAACGTTGGGACATTCGTCATCTAAATCGACCAAAGAGTCGCCATCGGTGTCGGGACAGCCTTTGTTCTCAATTTTTCCAGGATTAAGGGGGCAACGATCGTTTTTATCCATGATGCCATCATTATCGGTATCGGGGCAACCGTTGAACTTTTCCAATCCTGCAATTTCCGGGCAGTCATCATCTTTATCCAATATGCCATCACCATCTGTGTCTGGCCAAGGGCATCCTTGATTTTCTTCTGGACCGGCTACTTGTGGACAGTTGTCATCCTTGTCGTAAATTCCATCTCCGTCTGAATCCGGCCAAGGACACCCTTGATTTTCTATTGGTCCTGGAACTTCAGGGCAAGCATCTGATTTATCCTCGATGCCATCACCATCCTTGTCCTTTAATTTGTTTTGATAGATTGGGATTTTAGTTCCAGCGTATAAATCAACTGATTTGGATGTTTGGCCGATAAGAACCGACATAATGGATCCTGAACCCACATAAAAAGGACCGAATCGTATCCCGGCGCCCCACTGAAATCCTGCATATTGTACAATGCTGAAAGGTGAATAGACACTTAGTAGCGCTGATTCATACCTCGGAGTTACAGAAACTTGGCTTAAGATTCTATTTGCATTAGCGGTATTCTTTGAGGTAAAGGGCATGTCCACATTAAGATTAAGATAGAGGTTGGAATTAAAGCTCCAATCTACATTGGTATGCAGGGCAGTGGGCAATATGGAATTTTGTGAAGGATTTGTTGAAGCAACGTCGAAATTTTCTTCCAGGCCATCTTCCAAGTCACTACCGTCAAAATTATCAATATCTTGAGTTGTATTAAGGTTGTAGAGAGTTTCCCTTCCTACGGAGTTATTGATTTTTCCAAGGTCGGTCAGACTCAATCCAAACTTTAATTTGTACTTGTTTTTACCTCGGTTGATTACAGAATTTCCTTTGGAGTCCAGTTTTGTATATTTTGAATGCTCTGGCCTCCACTCATAAACAAAACCTATATCGGCCCCAAATCCATTACCGTTGTTTATATCAAAATTTCCTCCTACATCGGAAGTTGACGTGTTTGCAAAGAGCAGCTCTCCTGAAGTTTCCACCAATCTTGTGTTGGCATCGTAGTTGATTCCAATTCCTTCGGTATAGACATAGGCGTGGCCAGCGCTTTGCAAATATTTTAAAGTCAGCCCCCCTTTTATGAAATGCTGCTCTTTATCCAATAAAACCCTGGCATATGTTGCGCCTATTTCGGCCCAAAAATTAAAGGTCCCGGATATGACACCCTCTGTTATGGAAAAGTCCTCGTTTTCGTCGAAACCTCCCTCCCTTTCAATCAGGGAACCATCAATATCCGTTATATTAAAAAAGCCCCGGGCTCTTGTAGAAAATGCCAAAGAACTTTTTTTGTTGATATTGAACATTATCGAAGGCCCAAGAAGGTCAACATTCCAACTAAGTGAATTGTTTGAGGATGGAAATGTTTCAGCTTCGTCGAATACCTTACTGTAGTCATCAAAAGCATCCTTAAGTTTAACACCAAGGTAATCGTTGGCAAAAAAAGCACTGATGCCTACTAGGTTAATGTCCAATTTATATCTCGAATCTGCAATACTGGCAGGATTGGAGATTATGCCATGGACCCCCTTATAGTTATCTGTTAAAAAGCCCGTATAGGATTGTGCATTGGTGAGGTTGACGAAAAATAATGAAATTATCACCAACCAAAGTCTTATTGAATTCATTATCAAATTTTTAGAGGTTGTTCATGTTTGCTAGTGAAACATTGATTTAATGCTTTGTTGTGATTGTGCTACAAAGGGAAGACAAACGAATCGAAGGATTTTATGGGAATGCATGGAAGTGCTGTTTCAATTGACAAATCGGTCAGGTGGGTTTACGGGCAATTTTGATTGGTATAAGAATTCAGGTGATTTTTGGTTCAGTACAACCGATCACGATCAGAAATACCTGGCTCATTTAATAAGAATAAAAAAGGGCCATTTTAAAATGGCCCCCTTTAGCATAATAGATTAAATAGATGGAGATACTATTTCTTTTTCAGTTTATCCATTACTACCAAGGAATTAAGGACTAATTCCTTGGCGTAACGGAAACCTCAACTAAACTAAACACTTTTAATGACCAACAGCCTAAAAAGTGAATTGCTATATATAATAGCGCTAAAATTGTCAGACGATTTTAACGCTTACTTGCACAACAAACCTAGTACTTAACAGCATTTTATTTAGGGTACATCTGACGGATGGCTCATTTCGTTTTACCAATGGGCATTATCGTCTAGCGGTTCGGCAAATGTCAAATTTGAACTTCTTAGGATTTGATAAAGTCATAAACGGGGAAGATTATCTTTTACTTTTTCCCAAAAAAAAGGTTCGAACAAACGTGTGCAACCGATGATGGCACCCTTTTCCATATGCTGTGATATCAGAATTGGCAACGATAATCCGTGGGTGTTGAGGCTAGATTGAAGAGCTTTTCCAAAACAAAAGTAGGCCTTTGAAATATTGCCGCCCAGTACTAACGCATCAGCCTTAAAGGTCTTTAGCCATGGGGCTAAAAAATCCCCCAAATCTTCACCGAAAGCCTCGAAAACTTCCTTTGCTTTGGAATCCTTATCAAAACCTTCTGCGAGTTCTTTAACGCCATTTACCGTTTTTCCAGTAGCTTGTTCATAAGCGTCAACACAGCCACGTGTGGAAAAATAATCGTCCGCAATTCCGTCTTTATACGAAATATTCCATAAACATCCGTTAGGAGGTACGCTATCACCGGAGATTACCGGAATTCCATTATCGATAAATCCGGCACCTAGGCCAGTACCCAAAGTAACGCACAGTTGTTTTTTGTGTCCTTGCGCCTCGGACAGCCATGCCTCACCCACAGCAAACGAAGTGGCATCGTTTAAAAAACGCATGGGCAAATTGTCTTTATTGCTTAGGAAAGGATTGAGTTTTTTCTCGATTTCTATTCCATTTAGCGCTCCATATTTAAAACCTTCGGGATATTTTGCAACACCGGTCGCATAGTCGAACGGTCCGGGCATGGCAAAGGCAATTCCGGATAACGGAACCCCTTCAGAAGCATTTATGGTCTTGTTCAAGCAATTGGCCCAAGTTTGAAGAATGGTATCCATTGATTCCATGTTCGCGACATGGCTCGAAACGTACGTACCATCTATAATTTGCTTTTTCTCCCTGTTTACGAGGGCCGATGAGATGTGCGTGCCGCCAATGTCCACTCCTATGGTGTGGGCTGTTTTTGCTAAAGTGGTCATATGGTTACAGATTTAACTTGATATCCCTTTAATCCATAAAAAATGAGATAGGCATAACATAGAATGGGTACAACAAATGAAAGTTGAATACCGATTTGGTCGGCAACGGCTCCTTGAATTATAGGAACAATAGCACCTCCCACAATCATCATCACCAGTAATGAGGACGCTTGGCTCGTATATTTCCCCAAATCCTTAATGGCCAATGTAAAGATATTGGACCAAAGAATGGAGTTAAATGCACCAATGGCAATGGCACTCCAAAATGCAATTACCCCATTGGTTAGAATCATTATCGTTAAAAGTACAATGACGATGGACGCAAAAAGCGTCAGTATGCGAGGTGGATTTGAACCTCCAATCATGAATGCCAAATAATTGATGACCAAAAAGAAAAGAAAGAACTGTATCTGCACAAATGGAATTAATTCCAATGAAAAGACACCGTCATTGTTTTGAACACCTGTAATAATATAAATCACCAAGAAGGAAACTATGGAAAGTCCTGCCATCAGCAAATATTTCTTTACTTTGTCCGTCATACCTCCCATGGCAACCGATCCCAAAAACCTGCCGATCATAGCACCGCCCCAATAATAGGAGAGGAAAACCCCTCCTTGTGACTCGTCCATTCCAGCAATGGTATCGAGCTTAAAAAAATTGATTAAAAAACTTCCGATGGTCACTTCTCCACCAACATAGACAAATATGGCGATCATCCCCAATACAACATGCCTGAATTTTAGGACATGCAACCCCTTTTCCAAGGTCTCCGTGTTTTTGAACGAGGGCAATTTGATGGATTTGATCACCAGTGCCAGAAGAAAGAACAGTCCTCCATAGATCAGATAGGGAATTTTGAGGGAATCGACGGTAATCTCACCTTTTGAAAAAACCTTATATAATAAAATTGCTCCGATCAGGGGAGCCAACGTAGCACCAAAAGAATTAAAACCTTGTGCCAGGTTCAATCGACTCGATGCGGTTTCCGGTTTCCCCAAAATGGCTGCATAGGGATTCGCCGCAATCTGTAAGATGGTCACCCCGGCGGCCAATACAAAAAGCGCGCTTAAAAATATCCCGTATCGCTGAAAGATAGTTGCTGGATAGAAAAGACAACACCCCAATCCACAGATCAGTAAGCCTATAATGATGCCATTTTTGTATCCAATCCTTGAAATGGGATCGCCCTTGCTCACCGAAATGACAAAATAGAGAAGGGAAACAATAAAAAAAGCCCCAAAAAAAGCAAACTGGATCAAAGCCGCCTGAAAATAGCTCAGCTCAAAAACTTCTTTTAGATGCGGAATCAAAACATCGTTCATCACCGTGATGAATCCCCACATAAAAAAGAGAAAGGTTATGGTCAGAAAGGGTTTGCGATAGTTTTTGAATCCGTTGGACGGATTAACGGCATTATTGGGTAAGGTCGGCATGAAAAAGGTCTGGTTTTAGTTTGTTTTTGTTAGCAAGGTGAAGGTTTGTAGCTGATCGTTGTTGTTGGCCACCAAGATTTTTTTGTGATTTTGATGGGATAGGATGGTTAATTTCTTTGCGTCCCCATTGGCGAAGAAACCGCTTTCCTTGGAGGTCATGGACTTGAAAGTGCCAGAACCGTCGCCTATGAGCAAGATACCTGTGCCTGCATCGTTTCGGGGAGTTTCAACCTCGGAAACGAACAGATTTCCGACCAATAGGGCATCCAGATGATTATCATCGTTGAAATCATCCACCAAAATGTCGTTGACGTTGGACAGCTGGGCCAGTCGAGGCAATTCACTGACCTTAAAGCTGCCTCCACCTAAATTTTCTATGTAGGAAGAAGCAAAAGTATTGGCCTTGTAATGGAGTGCATTTTCCAGATTTTTGGTCCCATATACCGACTCCAACTCCAACGAAGCAAAGACATCATATTTTTTGATTTTCTTTTTTAGGCCAGGAACCTGCTCTGCGGAACAGGAAAAACCACGAAGGGGAAAATGCTTGTCATCATTATAGTATCCCAGAACAATATCGGACGAGTTGTTCCCATCAAAGTCATAATAGTACACATCGAAGGGTTGTTCTTCCGAAGTCTTGTATTTATAGTTCAACCCAAGATTTCCCGCGATAAAGTCCACGTCACCGTCTTGATCAAAATCACCTTTCGCAATACTGAACCACCATCCGGATGTATCCGCTAAATCGGCTATTTGAGCTTTAACCAATTTACCATTATCGTTGTTGAAGATAGTAATTGGCATCCATTCCCCGACTAAAATCAAATCCTTGTCTCCGTCGGTATCGTAATCAGACCACAGCACATCGGTGACCATCCCCACTTTTAATAGTTCTGGAGCCAGGGTTTCGGTCACATTGATCAATTGGCCTCCATTGTTTTGCAATAAACTACTTGTTGCAGGCATAGGATATTGGTGTGGAAGGTGCCTGCCTCCGACAAAAAGATCCATATCGCCATCATTGTCATAATCCTCGGCAATTACTTTGGAGCCACTGGTCCTGTAGGCATTCAGCACCGCCGCCTTTGAAAAATTTCCATTGCCATCATTGATGTAAAGCCTATCTGAATAATGAAAATCATTTGCGGGATATTCATTGCCGCCACTTACAACAAAAAGGTCGTGGAATCCATCAGAGTTCACATCAAAAAAAATGGCGTCCACATCTTCGTAAGGTGCTTCACGTTTCCAAAGTTCTGGGTTGGACGGGACAAATTCTCCAGATTCATTCTGTAAATAGATTCCTCCACTGAATCCTGTTGCTCCACCAATATAGAGATCTTCGAGTCCGTCGTTGTTTATATCAGCAGTAGCCAAAGCAGGACCAAATTGAGATAATTTGTGCGGCAA
The DNA here is from genome assembly GCA_028284725.1 of Allomuricauda sp. Taxonomy (GTDB): domain Bacteria; phylum Bacteroidota; class Bacteroidia; order Flavobacteriales; family Flavobacteriaceae; genus Flagellimonas. The sequence continues at coordinate 9,102 of JANQRD010000051.1, forward strand.
TAGTACCTGATAGTCATAGTCGTCAAAGGTGTTTTCTACATGAGTGAACTGTAACGGAAAGGTTGTTGTTCCATTTTGGAATAGTGCATGCTTGATCGGAGCAGTTTTTTTAAATGTAGCCCCATTCTGCATTTGCAGTTCAAGGGTTTTGTTCGATCTTAGATTGCGTTTAATGCTTTTTGTGCCATTGGGCCAAATCACTGTGATACTGTCTACTTTGCTATGACTCCCAAGCCCAAAGTGAACAATGGATTCGCTCGTGGAATAGATCCCCCTGACGTTAGTGGTCTCGATTACCTGTATTTCATCATTGTTGTGCAGGGTGACCCTTGCACCAAAAATTGGTTTATTGGTTTTGTCTGAAAGCTTCAGTCGTAGGTAATTTGAGTTCCGTTTTTTTTCGGAATTGTTGCGGTAGACAAAAGCTTTTTGATTGATGTTGTTGACGACCAAGTCCAAGTCCCCGTCGTTGTCCAGATCGGCATAAGCAGCACCGTTCGAAAAGGATTCTTCGCCCAGACCCCATTCATCCATGACTTTTTCAAAGGCAAGGTCGCCTTGATTTCTAAAAGCGTAGTTCTTTAATGGTTGGGAAGGTATTGGAGCAAGCGCATCATTCAAATTAATGATGTCAAAGACTGAATTCAGATTTCCATTCGGATTGTTTTGAATCCATGCAAATCGTGTCTTATTTAGATAGTCGGCCACTTTTTGGTCACCATCGGTGTTCCTTATATCTTTCAGCAGCCCATTGGTCACATAAATGTCTTTGAGGCCATCGTTATCAAAATCCGCGATGAGATTGGACCAACTCCAATCCGTAGCAGCGGTTCCCGTTAGTTGGGCGACATCACTAAACGTTGAATTCCCATTGTTGAGTTGCAGAGTATTGTACATGTATTGGTAGTGGCCTCCGTCATTAAAAACCTTCCAAAACGAACTTCGATCCATTCCACTCATGTTCGACTTCAACCTAAAATTATCCTCTGCCACCATATCGAGCACGGAAATATCCAAAAGGCCGTCATTGTTGATGTCTGCAACATCAACTCCCATACTGTAATAGGAGATATGATTGACGGCATCATCGATGATGTTGGTAAAGGTTCCGTCTTGGTTATTGATGAAAAGAAAATCTGGAGCGTAAAAATCATTGCCCACATAGATATCGGTCCAGCCATCGTTGTTCAGGTCACTTGCTGACACGCCATTTGGAAAGCCAACTTTGTCAAGACCCGCTACAGCTGTTACATCCTCAAAATGCCCGTTCTGATTTTTATAAAGTACAAGGTTGTATTCCGATGTCAGTAGTGTTGCACCCTTAAATTCGGAAAGGCTCCCAGGATTAGGGGGTTGGGTCAACAAAAAAAGGTCCAACCAACCATCCTTGTCATAATCCAAAAATGTGGCATGTCGGGTACGCTGGTCATTGGCCACTCCATATTTTTTTGCAGATTCAATGAAGGTACCGTCCCCTTTGTTCAGATACAGCAGATTGGACCGCCACTCGGGTTTATGATCATAGAGCTCACGACTTACGTAGATATCCAAATAGCCATCATTGTTAATGTCCGCGACAGTAACCCCCGTAGACCACCCTCCATCGTGTAGTATTCCTGCCGTTTCTGTAACATCCTCGAATTGAAGTTCCCCTCTGTTGAGGTACAACTTGTCTGGAACCAAATTTCCAGCGAAAAACAAATCTTGGAGGCCGTCGTTGTTGAAATCGCCGATTCCCACACCTGCACCTCCATAATAATTGGCGTATCGTAAAATGTTGTGCTCCTTTAAGTCTTCGACCTCATTTGAAAAATGTATGCCTGTATATTCTGAATCCATCAGCGTAAAACGGGGCATTATATCAGCTTCTTGCGAACAGGCAAACCATAGGGGAGTCATACTCCATACCGTTAAAAACCTTGAAATTGTTCGTCTGCACATCAACATTGAAAACCTTTACCCGTAGTAGCAAAAATAAAGGAGAGTTGCCTCTCCTTTACTCAAACTACTAACTCTACTTAAAATTAAATTAAAAAAACTAAATGAATTAATTATAAATGACTAATGATAAAAGATCCATCTTCTATTCTACATCCCACCAAACTCGGGTTGTAAGTTCATCTGGGCCCTGTCTTGCAATGGCCTCTTGATAATTTTCAGCATTATTGGTCTGCTCACTTTCTGAGTATGACATTCTCCTTGGAATGGTACCATTGGTCACATTACCAGGATAATTAACAGGCACCAAAACTGGAAAACCTGTTCTTCTCCAATTTGAGAATGCTTCATATTCGTTCAAAAATGTTGCAGCCCAGTATTGTGTATTGATCTGTTCCAACGCATTGCCTGCATCATACGGGTTGTTTGCTAGATACGTATCAATATCTGCAGAAGCAATTACACCTCCTTCTCCGTACATGGACAACATTTCCATAGCGGCCCTAACGCCATTGTTGTAATGGGTTTCGGCATCTCCTGCAAGTCCCCAGCGTACATTTGCTTCAGCCAGCATAAACTGGACTTCTGCATACGTCTGGAAGAACATTGGCGCATCAAGTCCCGTAATGAGCAATCTGTTGGGTTCGGTAAAAGCCTGGGTGTTTTCTTCACCAGTGGCACCAGGAAGAAGCTGTGAGTCCAAACCATTAGGGAGTCCTCTTTGCATAGCAGGATCCAAACGCTCACCCTCAGTCCTTAGAATATCATTACCATCGCCATCATCTTCTCCTGTATCTTCAGGTAATGACCCTAAGATAGTTAGTCGGGGGTCATTTCTGTCTATCATAAAATTAACAAAGGTTTCACTTAGCCTGGGGCTGCCATCAGCGAGAAATACTTCACCGTTTCCATTTTGGTTGACACCAGCTGGTCCAACGGTATGTGGAACAAAGAAAATATCCGCATTGGATTCCATTACACCTCCGTTTATAGCTTGAGTAGCCCAAGATTCGGCAGCTGCTGGATCAACTTTGATCAACCGCATTCCCAAGCGCAGCATTAACGAATAAGCCAATCTTTGCCATTTGGCCTGATCACCATTATAGATGATGTCCGCGTCTCCGTAAGCGGAGGTTCCTGTACCCAATAACGCTGCAGATTCCTGTAATTCATTGAGCATGTCGGCGTAGATTTCACTTTGTGGATCGTACCTTGGCTTGGTAATTCCCTCTAGAACTGCTAAGCCGGCTTCGCTATAAGGAATGTCTCCATATAGATCGGTTAATCTTGAGAATACGAACACACGCAGTATTCTGGCAATCGCCTTCATTTCATCGGGAGCTCCTTCATTATCCAATTGGAATAGGAGATCTTGCAATGTCTTAACTGCATTGCCATAGTATCTATCCATTAAAGAGGATGCATAGCCCCTGTTCCAGGTATATTTGTCACCATCCCAAAAACTTGCAGTATTGGCCATATGTTGCATCATGGTGGATTGATAGATCAAATTGGCACGCCAATTGTCATAACGCTCACTGGAAGCGAACAGTTGGGCGGCGGTCAGTTTGTTTTCTGCATTTACTTGAACTGGTTTTAAAGGATTGACGTTCAAATCTTCAAAACCCTCATCGCACGCCCCAAGTACAAACGCAAACAATAGAATATAAATAGCTTTTTTCATAATGATTTTTTTTAAAACGTAACATTAAGACTTACACCGTAACCTCTTGTGGTAGGAACTCCAAAATACTCCAACCCTTGGGAATTGCTTACATTGTAAGCACTCTCGGGATCTACATTCTCAATACTCCTTGAGATGTAGAATAAATTCTGTCCCAGTATGTTTAAGGTAGCACTTTTAATAAAGGTCTTTTCCAGTATTTTGGAAGGAAAAGTATATCCCAAGCTTATCTGTCTAAATCTAATATAATCAGAATCTTCCACAAATTCCTCGGCAATGTCGTTCACCCTTCCCCAATAGACCTGCAAATTTTCGGGTGCTACGGTAGTTGTAAATGCCGTGCCTGTGCCGGTATCGGCATCAAAGGTCGAACCGTCAACTCCAGAAACCGTGAGTCCATTTTCCCTACCTTCGATGGTCTTTTTGTGTAAACCAGTTCCAACTGCAACCGAGTTTGTTCCTGAGAATAGCTGCCCTCCAAATTTTCCATCAATCAAGAAATTAAGGTTGACATTTTTGTAGCGAATGGAATTTGTGAAACCAATCGTCCAAGGTGGCACACCCTGCCCCAATATCTTACGTTCACCCTGTCGTGCTATAGGCACGCCATTGTTATCAATATCGTATACAATGTTCCCATCGTTGTCACGTACAAAAGAGGTTCCAAAAATGGTTCCATAGCGTTCGCCTACAATTTGGGCTATCCTAACATTTCTAGTACGTGGTTCTTCCAAGAAAATAGGATCACCACCTTCGTTTGTGGCTGTGACCGTACCTTCGTTGAATGCAGCGTTGATTGAGGTAGTCCACTCAAAATTCTGATTACGGATGGGCGTACCGGAAATCAACAATTCCACACCTTCATTTTCAATTTCGCCAATGTTGAAAATTGCATCATTGAATCCAGAACCAACTGAAGTGGTGACCTCAACAATGTCTTGGGTGATTTGATTGGTATAATAGGCAAAGTCTATAGAAATTCTGTTGTTAAAAAAACGTGCATCAAAACCAATTTCAAATTCATCTTTGTTCCATGGAACAAGATTTGCGTTTGGAACCGTACTGCCGGTTATTCTTCCCAACGGTTGCCCCAAATGTCCCTGGTCAAAGATTTCATAGGTTAAAGCAAGTTGGTATGCTTTATCAGCACCTCCTGCGGTTTGGGAAAAACCACTACGTAATTTTAAGAAATCTATGAATGTGGGCATATCGAACATATCTGACAGGATCAAACTTCCACTTACTGATGGATAAAAATCGTTATTGGAGTCCTCCTTACCAGGGAAAGATAGCGTGGAGAACCAGTCATTTCTTCCTGTAAAAGTCAAATACGCATAATTGTTATAAGAGAGTTCTAAAGAACCATAAAGAGACCCTATTTTTCGTTCTCCAAAATTAGTGTTGTCAGGATCAAAATTTCTATCTCTTGATTGGTTTTCCGTATTACCTACATCCTCCAGCCCTGGTACAATAAAATTGCTTCCCTGTTGTCTTAGAGCTTCGTGATCTATGCTATTTTTATTAGCTCCCACAAAGGCATTAATGGCAAATTTCTCCGTGATATTCTTTTCAACACCAATAATAAGGTCTGAATCTACCTGTGTATACCTAAATTCGTCTTCTGTTATGGAACCCAAGGGTTGAAATGCAGTACCGAAAGGGGTCACATTTGTTCTTCGTAAGGTATAATGGTCGATACCCGCCCTGGCTGTTACATATAGCCAGTCAAAAACATCATATCGAAGTGAAGCAGAGGCAATTAATCGATTCCGTGTATCCTCGTTTCTGAAGTTAAAAGCCGCGAAATAGGGGTTTTGTGAAAAGATGTTATCTGAATATTGTCTTTCGGTACCATCTTCATTTACCCCAGGTTCCATAAACCTAACATCCACATTCGGAGATAGTAGACCAACGGTAAAATTGGCATTGCCCGGAGCATCCGAAAGTCTTGGTCTGTTTTGCACATCCTCTATGCTGTATTTGGCATTGATTTGAGCGGTCAACTTTTCTGCCATCACTGCACCTGCATTCAAGGAGAAAATCTTTCTGTTTAACCCAGCATTAGGTGTAATATCATCATTGGTAAAATCGGTAAGCGCAAATCTCATATTGGTATTCTCGGTTCCGCTGGATAGTGCAACCGTATTGATGAACGTAGTACCTGTTCTGTAAAAGTGCTTTAAGTTGCTGCCCACATAGGAATAGGGTCTTTCAACACCGTCCCATTGTACCACTTGGGTTCCGTCCAATCTGGGCCCCCAAGAGCTAAGTCCAGCTTCCAAAGCTGCAGCTTGGTTGGCGGGTTTTTCGCCTAGAAGACCTTGTCCATAGGTTGTTTGAAAGTCCTGTATGGAAGTGTCGACAATGTCAAAATTCGCGGTACTGGTAAATTCCACGCCGAAACCTTGTTGCTGGCTACCACTTTTGGTGGTGATCAAAATAACACCGTTACCACCTCGGGAACCGTACAGTGCTGCCGCGGAACCGCCTTTAAGTACGGAGATGGATTCTATTTCATCGGCATTAAGGCTGGAAATACCATCACCGCCATCGTTACCACCCCAAAGACTTGCAGCTCCATTGTTTTCGTTACCTATGGGGATACCGTCCACAACATATAAAGGTTGATTTCCTCCCGTTAATGAATTGTTACCCCTGATGATGACCCTACTGGAACCAGCAGCACCTGTTGAGTTCTGGGTAATATTGACACCTGCAATTTTTCCTTGCAAGGAATTAATGGCATTAGGTGTCTTTATGGTTGCGATTTCCTCGCCTCCAACTTGGGTGACGGAATACCCCAAGGCTTTAGTTTCTTTTTTGATACCCAGGGCCGTGACAACCACCTCACCCAAAAGTTCTACATTTTCTGTCAAGGTTACATTGATTGTGGACTGCCCGCCGACGGTCATTTCGCGTTCGGTGTAACCTATTGCTGAAAAGACCAAGATTGCCGAGTCCCCGGAAACGTTGATGACATAATTGCCGTCAAAATCGGTTGAGGTACCATTTCGAGTACCCTTTTCCACAACGTTAATTCCCGGAAGGGGACCTCCTGTGTCAGCATCGGTAACCGTTCCTGTGATTCTTTTTCCTTGTGCCGTCATGCCTTGCAGGCATAGGAGTGACACAAGCATTAGAAAGTAGTGAAGTTTTCTGCTCATACTGTTTTGAGTTAGGTTATTTTACTGTAAGCTTAATGTAAGCTCAATGTTTGCTTTATAAATGTTTTAATTCCTTTAGTATATTGGAAAAAATTTCGACTAATGACCGTGCTGAAAAGCTAAAGAACATGGAAAACTAAGTGTTTGAGATGGACATTTTGGCCGCTGTGTGGGTATATCGGCCCAACACCTTTCGAAGTTTTGGAATCCATGATTCCTTTTAACAGGTAAAAGAGTACATATTAAGGACTTAGCTTCTTGCAGTGGGTATGTTTCGAAGGCGTTGTTTGCGTTTTCCTATTCTAGAATGAATTCCAAGGTATCAGCCTTTACAAGTTCCTCGTGCTTGATAAAGCGTTTTCCTAGTTTTTTTCCGTCAATCATTATGGTTTTGATTCTACCGTTCTCTCCTTTTTCCTGAGATTCGATGACGAGTTTCGAACTATTGTGATAAGCTGGGTCTAAATGAAGTGTGATTTTGTTGAACTTGGGCAGTGTAAGTGCATAAATAGGTTCTGCCGGACTCACAGGATACAACCCCATCATCGAGAAAACGGCCCAGGCACTCATGGTTCCCGTATCGTCATTCCCTGGAAGGCCGGCAGGAGCATTTTTAAAATAAGTGTCCAGCAATTCTGAGACTGTTTCCGTTGTTCGCCATTCCTCTCCCTTTACATAATTGAACAAATATGGGTAAGCGATATCAGGTTCATTGGCCATATCAAACTGTCCTCTGTCGAAAACATCCTGTAATCGGTTTGCAAAGTTTTTACCCCCGCCCATGAGCTTAATGAGTCCCTTCACATCATGCGATACCATAAAGGTGTACTGCCATGCATTCCCTTCTATAAAGCCCAAGTTTTTTTCGAAGTTGGCACCCTTTTCTGGATTATAGGGGGACAGCCAACTCCCATCATCGTTCTTTGGACGGAGCAGATTGAACTCTTTGTCAAACAGATTTCGATAAGAAATACTTCGCTTTAAAAAACGTTTATAATCTGCCTTTTTCTCCAATTCCTTTGCCAACTGGGCAATGGCAAAATCGCTGATATTGTATTCCTGGGTGGTGGATACTGAACCGCTTTGGGTGGTTTTTGTGGTCAGATACCCTTTGTTGATATAGTCTTCAATTCCCGGTCTCAAAGGATTGTCCTCTACTTGGTCTGCACTTTTTACCATGGCGCTATAGGCTTTCTCGACATCGAAATCCCGAATACCTTTTAAATAGGAATCGGCAATTACAATTCCCGCAGGATCTCCAACCATTGTAGTGGTTTCGGTAGCGTTCAATTCCCATTTGGGAAGCCAACCCGATTCGTCATAGATCTGCAACATACTTTGCACCATGTTCGATTGCTGCTTGGGATACACCAGCGACATAAGTTGGTGAAGGTTCCGGTACGTATCCCAAAGGGAAAAAACGGTATATCGGGTTCCCTCAGTCTTGAGCGTTTCCCGAGTTCGCATTTTTGGATATTCTCCGTTTGTATCGTTCAGGGTACTGGGATGAATCAAAGTGTGATAGAGGGCCGTATAAAAAATGGTCTTGTTCGTCTCAGAGCCTCCTTCAACTTCAATCGAGGATAGGTGTTGATTCCATTCCTTTCTTGTAGTCTCCAAAATTTGGTCAAAGGAATGTCCAGAAGTTTCCTGTTCCAAGTTCTTTCGGGCATTTTCAATACTTACATAAGAAATGCCCACTTTTAGCTCAACCTGTGTGGGTACTTTGAAATCGTATCGCATATAGGCTCCGATGCTATCCCCTACAACAGCTTTGGAATATCCTTCCATCAGTCGGGTTTTTCCATTGTACCCCATCCATTGTGCTTCCACACCTTTATATGTTGTCGGTTTTTTCCATGCCCCAAACGCTTGGGCGGGTTGGGAAAAGCGGGCTACAAAATAAACTGGGTACGCTTCTTCGGGTTTGTAATAGCAGAAAGACCCCACCATGCGCATCCCTTCTATTTCTGTCGGTGAGATCACCTTTACTTGGGCACCTTGCTCATTGGTTAGTCCCAGTCCCAGATTCAACAAAATATTTGCTTTTCCCGAAGGGAAATGATATTTGCTGATTCCCACTCGTGTGGTTGCAGTGGTTTCCACCTTGATATCATAATTATCCAAAGTATTGGCATAATAGCCTACTTTGGAAACTTCATCGGAATATGTTGATCCATACTTAAGATGATCGGTCTCAATGTCCCCAGTGGTTGGCATGGCAAGAATCACCCCCAATTCGGGGCAACCCACACCGCTGAGGTTGACGTGGCTGAACCCAGTCAAAAATTTGTTTTCATGCACATAGGGTGTCGAGAGCCATCGACTGTCCTTTTCCAAAGGCAAGTTCTGTGGGCCAGCCACATTGAAAGGGGAAACATTGGCCATGCCACGCACTGCAATTGGTCCTGGATTGGTAGTTCCGAAGTTGGAGGTGCCAATAAAAGGATTCACATAGTCGACAATATCCTTCTGACCAGAAACCATTTGTCCAGCAAAAAACAACCATAGAATGACAAACCAATTTTTCATCATTCTTCGGAATTGGATAGGGAGTAGGGGACGGCACCGTCCGAGGTTGCCCAATCAGTATTCGGTTCAGAACCCATCTTAAAGTTTAGCTCCCCACCATTTTGTATGGTCTCGGTGCCGATCCAGGTCTGATCGAACACGGCTCCGTTTAGTTGCGCACTTTGGATGTAGGGATCGTTTTTTCCATTCCCATCCGCAGTAATGGTAAAGGTGTTTCCATTTTGCAGATGCAATTTGGCCTCATCAAATAAGGGACTTCCGATTACGTATTGATTGGTTGCCGGAGCCACAGGGTAAAAACCCAATGCACTGAAAACATACCAGGCTGAGGTTTGTCCATTGTCCTCGTCACCGCAATATCCATCTGGGGCAGGTGTATAGAGTTTGGTCAACACTTCCCGTACTTTGGCTTGCGTTTTCCAAGGTTGTTTTGCATAATTGTAGAGATAGATCATATGTTGGATAGGCTGGTTGCCATGTGCATAGTTCCCCATGTTCATAATCTGCATTTCCCGGATTTCATGAATGGTGAACCCATAGTAGGAATCGTCATATTCGGGAGGCATGTTAAAGACTCCATCCAACATACCAACAAATTCAGCATCACCTCCCATAAGATCGATAAGGCCTTGCACATCATGAAAAACCGACCAAGTGTAATGCAGACTGTTACCTTCGGTAAAGGCATCGCCCCATTTTAAGGGATTGAAAGGGGATTGAAACGTACCATCCTTGTTTTTCCCCCGCATCAACTTTGAACCAGAATCAAACAATTTTTTATAATTCAACGATTTCTGATAATACGTGTTGGCCAGTTCATCTTTACCCAGTGATTTTGCCATTTGGGCTATGGTAAAATCGGCATAGGCGTATTCCAAGGTCCGAGCAGCATTCTCATTGATGCCAACATCATACGGAACATAGCCCAGATCATTATAATAATCCACTCCGGCCCTACCAACACTGTTAACAGGTCTTCCCGCGGAAACGGTGGCATTTTTCAGAAGAGCCTCCAAAAGGACATCTTGATCTAATCCTTTGATTCCGGTCAAATGGGCATCCGCAATTATGGGAGCAGAATTGGATCCAATCATGCAATCACGGTGTCCTGGACTCGCCCATTCCGGTAACCAACCAGATTCCTTGTAGGTGTTGGCCAAACCTTCCATAATCTTGCTGTTCAACTCGGGGTACATCATATTAAAAAAAGGAAAGACGGCCCGAAACGTATCCCAAAACCCATTATCGGTGAACATATAACCTGGCAATACCTGCCCATTGTAGGGACTGTAGTGTACCACCTGATTGTTGACATCGAATTCGTAGAATTTTCTTGGAAACAAAAGCACACGGTACAGACAGGAATAAAAAGTTCGCAAATGGTCGATGTTTTCGGTTTTTACCTCAATTCTTCCCAATTCCTTCTCCCATGCTTCAGTGGCTTTGGCACGAGTCTCCTTAAAACTTTGGTTGCCGATTTCACGGTCTAGGTTCAATTGGGCCTGTTCTGGACTGATGAAAGAGGATGCTACCTTTACATGCACAGCTTCCCCTCTTTTTGTCTTGAATCCAATAATGGCACCCACGTGTTTCCCCTTACTTTCCGTGATATTCTCTTTGAGTTCCCAATCATCCCCCCAGGTATGGGTTAGTTCGAAATCTTTATCGAATTCCGCTACGAAGTAGTTATGGAAATTTTCTGGGACACCCCCGCTATTGTTCCGGCAGTATCCGATGATTTTCCGTTCCTCGGGTAAAATTTTCACCATGGAGCCTTTAAAAAAGGCATCGAGCAAAATATATGCTTCATCCGTTTCCGGGAAAGTGAACCGAAAATGTGCCGCACGTTCGGTAGGTGCCACTTCAGCCACCACATCATAATCCGCCAAATAAACGCTGTAGTAATCCGGTTTCACAGTCTCCGCTTTATGTGAAAAATGGGAAGCCCGTTCTTCTTCCCGGTATTTTAGGTCTCCCGTAACGGCCATCAAGGAAAATGCGGCATAGTCGTTTATCCATGGGCTGGGTTGATGGGTCTGTTTGATACCGCGGATCGTTTTGTCATCATATTTGTAGGTCCAACCATCTCCCATTTTCGCGGTCATTGGCGTCCAGAAATTCATGCCCCAAGGTGTTGCAATGGCGGGATATGTATTTCCATTGGACAGACTAAAATCAGAATCTGTCCCCATTAACGGGCTTACATATTCCAGCAGGTTCGTTTGTGAAGCGAGTTCATTTTCCGAATTCTTGTTTGAATCTGGACTGCAGGAAGCCAACAACAAGCATATGAAGGCTATCCAAATCTCTTTTGCAATCCATGGTGTTGTTCCCTGTTTCATGTCTTCAATATATATGGTTGTTTTTTGGGGTTTCCAAGAGTCGATTGTCCGCCAACTGTGGGTCATCCGTCATGGTAAAAACCAGTGTTCCCCCTTTCATGATTTCTTTGTGGGTGATATAAGTTCTTTCCAGGGTTTGGCCATTCAAGGATACACTTTGGACAAAACCCTGGTCTTTTTGCCCTTCCTTTTGAACGGTGAATGTTTTGTTTCCAGGAAGTTGAACGACCGCTTCCTCAAACAAGGGACTCCCCAAATTATACACGCCCTGGGCTGGGTTTACGGGATAGAATCCTAAAGCGCTGAAAATATACCAAGATGACATTTGACCACAATCTTCGTTGCCACAGTGTCCATTAGGTATGTTTTTATACTGCTCCTTTAAAATTTGTTGGACTAGTCGTTGCGCTTTAGAAGGGCGGTTTACATAGTTGTACAAATAAGCTACATGGTGGCTAGGTTCGTTGCCATGGGCATATTGGCCGATCATCCCTGTACTGAAAAGCGGTAGCTTGTCTTCTGGCTCTGGAAAGTAACTGAACATGGAATCCAGTTTCTGCGCGAATCGTTCGTAGCCACCAGTTTTGGAAATCAAACCTTCTATATCCTGAGGCACAAACCAGTAATAATGCCAAGCGTTGCTTTCACAGAAATAGGGCGTGTATTCCTTCGGAATAAAAGGTTCAATGAATTTACCTTCCCCATCTTTTGGTTGTAACCAGGTATTTTTATCGTTGTAGAGGTTTTTCCAGTTTTCGGAACGCGCCAAAAAGTATTCATAGTCTTCCTGTTTGCCCAAATCCTTTGCAAACATGGCAATGCACCAATCGTCGTATGCATACTCCATGGTTTTTGAAACGGACCAGTTTTCATGTTGCTCATCAACGGGAATGTATCCCTTTTCTGTATAAATATCGATTTGACGATCATTCCTCATCGCACTTTTTTTGCAAGCTTCGTAAGCAAGTTCCACATCAAACTCGAATCCTTTAAAATAGGCGTCCACAATTACCGGAACGGCATGATAGCCGATCATCATATGGGTTTCACTCCCCTGCATGGACCAGACAGGAAGAACGCCGGTTTCCATGTAATGTGCCAAAAGGGATTTGATGATGTCCGGAACCTTTTTAGGTTGGATGATGGTATAAAGTGGATGGGCAGCCCTAAAGGTATCCCATAGCGAAAAGGTATCATATCGGTTGTACCCCTCAGCTATCGAAATTGTATCCTGATCCGACTTGAATTTCCCTTCGGCATCATTGGCAGTTTTGTATTGCCCATTGCTATCGCTGTATAGATTTGGGGTCAACATGGATTGGTACAGCATGGTGTAGAACAAGGTTTTTTGGTCTGGATCATCCGATTGTATACTGATTTTTCGCAGTTCCCTTTCCCAGAATTCTTCCGTACTTGTTCGAATGGCATCAAATTCTTCGTTGGCTTCCGTTCGGATGACCTTTCCGGCTGCTTCTGAGCTTACTGATGACAGGCCTGTTTTGATTACAATTTGTTCTTGTTCGGATGTGTTGTAGTTCAGAATAATTTTTGAATTGATCCCACTAAAAGGAGGGGCATCTTCCTTTTTATCATCCAAAACCTCATACGTTTCGAAAGGTTTTGAGAAATGCATTTCAAAATACAGGCGCTGGTTTCGCGCCCATCCCGTAGACATGCGATATCCCTGTAGAACGGAATCGTTGACTACTTTAATAAACGTATCCGTGGGCTTGTCCCAGTTGATGGCATACCCAAGATCTACATGGATTTGGGATTTGGAATCTTTTGGAAATGTATAGCGATGTATCCCCACTCGAGGGGTAGCCGTCATTTCCGCTTTGATACCGTAATCCGAAAGATCTACCCAATAGTATCCTGGAGAGGCACCTTCGTTTTCATGATCAAAATGGGAAAAGGGCTTGTAATTGTTGGCTTGGATTCTTTCAGAAAATTTGCTGTTGGTGGGCATTACCAAAATATCATAGAGATCTCCTGCGCCAGTTCCTGTGAGATGGGTGTGGGAAAAACCGGAGATGATGGAGTCTTGGTAGTAATAGCCCGCAATGCGATCCCAACCTGGAATTCCAATATCGGGACTTAATTGTACCATTCCAAACGGGTTGGTGGCACCTGGGTAGGTATTTCCGGGGCCATCCGTACCAATAAAAGGATTGACATGGGAAATGAGCTTTTCGCGTGCTGGTTCTTTTTCCAATTGTGGAGCACAACTCGAAAACAATAGCAAAAGCGGTATGGAGAATTGAATTAACCTCATACCATTACTCTTTGAGATTTTCAAATTTTCCGTCCTTATCAATTACCAATATTGAATCAGTGAAAGGATTCTTTGTGGAGAGGTTGAATCCAAAAGAGTGTTTCTCCAATACTGGAGTAACTGATTTTCCAAAAAAGGTTTTGGAAGGGCCATGGAGTTGTCCGTCTACTGATTTCCAGGTTTTCTTGGATTTTTCCTCTTCGATCAAATCCCGGTAGAGCTCGTAGAGATACCATTTGATGTGCTCATCTTTCGGAATCTCAAAAGTTTCGGTAGCATCATCAACGGTTTTGGTCGAAAAGAATACATACCCCCATCGTTCAGGCTCATGCATGTTGATTACCTGCTGGGGTGACCATACCCAATTATATTCATGCAGAAAACTTCCCGTTTCAGGGTCTTTTTTTCTGGCGTATTTTCCGTCATCTAAATCGAAATTCCAGTTTACCCTTGAAAAATTGACCCTCCAAAATTGATTCTCCGGTACCACGGTTTTCCCTCCTGGGGCGGTATGAAACGACCAGGGAATGGCTATTTCAATGGACCAACCTTGATCCTTGTCCGAAGGGTCGTTCAAGGTGCCATCTATATGTACTGCCGATTTCAGTCCTTTAAAATCCCAACCTCCCAAAACTTTTCCTTGGTTGCGGTACGGTTTGGAGAGATACAGGTCCCAGATTGTGTTCAGGGCATTCATTTCATATTCATAGTAGTCATGGGTATCACCATCTGGATCGATGAAGATTTCAAAATCATTGTTATAAAAGATGATGGTATCCCGTTTTTTTAAATCTGCCCAAACATGGGGCTCTTCCAATTCCACATAAAAGTAAATGTTGGTTTGGTCCCACAGCATTTTCATTCGGGTACCATAAAGAGGTTTTTTCTCGCCCTCGATATCGATAAATACATCTGACCAAGGTGCTTTTTCCCAAGATATTTCTTCTGCTTTGCCGTCAATGCTAATGGAATCCACCGCCTGATAGGCAATATACTTTCGCGGAGTCTCCTGTGCGCAAAGGATAATGCATCCGATGTACAAAAGAAAAAGTATAAGACTGATTAGTTTTTTGTTTTTTTCCATGCTATTAGGCTTCATTGGTCATTACAGACTGTTGTTCATGATGAACTTTACAATTTCAGAAATGCGTCCGAATGCGATTGCGGTAACCGTATCGGCCGCTCCGTAATAAATGGCCACTTTGTCTTCTTCCGAAGAGTGTAATGTGGCACAAGGAAAAATGACGTTGGGGACATCACCCACACATTCGTAGGGTGTTTGGGGTGAAAGCAGGTACGGTTGGGTTCTATGTTTTACATGGTCGGGCCGCTCTTTATCCAAAATTGCGGTTCCCATAGCGTATCGGAACCCGTTACATGTTTTTATGACCCCATGATAAAACATAAGCCAGCCTTCGTCCACCAAAATGGGAACTGAACCTGCACCAATCTTGGTGCATTGCCAAGCACTGTCCTCAAATGCGGCAACTTTCATAACGCATCGGTGCTCTCCCCAATATTTCATGTCAGGGCTATAGCTGAGGTAGATATCGCCAAAGACAGTATGGCCATTATCACTGGGGCGACTCAGCATCGCATACTTGCCGTCAATTTTTTGCGGAAAGAGTACTCCATTCCTATTAAAAGGCAAAAAAGCATTTTCACACTGAAAGAATTCCTTGAAGTCGAACGTGTAACCGATACCGATAGTAGGGCCGTGATAGCCGTTGCACCAAGTAATCCAATATCGATCTTCGATAAAGGTCACCCTGGGATCGTATTTATAATCGGAATGAATCATTTGGGTGTTCCCGGCTTTAAAATCAATGGGTTCGTGGTTGATGTCCCATTGAATTCCATCTTTACTGAAACCAGCAAAAATGTTCATCTGAACCGCCTTGTTGTCACAGCGGAAAACTCCAGCAAAGCTGTTTCCAAAACGTACCACGGCACTGTTGAAAATACTGTTGGAGGAAGGTATGGCATCTCGTTGTATGATGGGGTTTGCATCGTACCGCCAAACAACATCCGTATTGCCCTTCGGTCGATCTTGCCAAGGTATTTTCGTTGCTTTCTTTAAGGTTTTGTTTTCCATAATCCCACAGTGAACCATTGGTTGGTCGAATTTTAATTATCGATTTTTCTGACCCTGTTCAGCCAAGTAAATTTTAAAATTAGGGAAGTCAACAAAAACACCACCAATGCGGCAATGGTTTTTGGATAGTCCCGAATCAATAAATAAATGGGGAGCAAGATCATGCTGGATTGCCACACAATACCAATGGCGCAGTTCATCATGTCCAACCAAAAGTCGTTGTTTTTTTCAAAGGTTGCATCCTCGTTTTTAAGCTGGGCATAAATAGGCTTCCACCATCCCCAGGGCTTTACATTTTTATAGAACGATTTGAGAACGTGAGCCTCTGTGGGTTTGGTCAAGTAGGTTCCCAAATAACTCCCCAAAAGAGAAAATCCAAATATTATTGGGAAAAGATAGATGGCATGAATGTGTGACAGTTCATAGAGATAGGAACCTTCCACGAAGTTTTCCTTGTTTTGGTCTAAAATAAATTGAAGGCTGGCCACGATCAAGCCCGCGACCATTCCCCAAAAATAGCCCCAGCCATTAAAGCGCCACCAGACCCATTTTAAAAAGTTGGCCGCCACGTAGCCACCATATAATGCACTTGTAATCCAAAGTGTGAGCGAATTGATGGATTCAGCAAAAAAGCCCATAAAAACACCCAAAGCCACCACAAAAAATGAAGCTAGATGACTTGCTTTGATATAATGTTTGTTTGAGGCGGATGGCTTGAAATACTTTTTATAAATGTCGTTGACGATGTAGGCAGGACCGGAATTTACAAAAGCAGAAAAGGTGGACATAAAAGCTGCCAAAAGACCTGCCAATAAAAGTCCTTTTACGCCTATTGGGAGATGATTGTTGATAACTTTTGGAAGGCCAACTTCCAGATCTCCCCAAGACAAT
>JANQRD010000073.1 GCA_028284725.1 Allomuricauda sp.
GGTCATTCTTTCCAATGGAAGGCAGGTGGAGATGCCCGAGACACTTCAAAAGGAGTTCCAGGTCATTCGCCTTATCGATGGTTATCGTTCCCGTGGACATTTGTTTACCCAAACGAATCCGGTTCGTGAAAGGAGAAAGTACGAGCCTACCTTGGCCTTGTCCAACTTTGGACTGTCCGATGAGGATTTGGACACAGTTTTTGATGCCGGTAAAATAATCGGCATAGGATCAAGCAGTCTCAAGAACATTGTGGGCCATTTGGAGCGCATCTATTGCGATGCGATCGGTGTGGAATATATGTACATCCGAACCCCGGAGCGCATCCAATGGATCCAAGATTGGTTGAATGTAAACGATAACCATCCGAACTTCACTGCTGATGAAAAGCGGAACATCCTTAGAAAACTAAATGAAGCAGTTTCTTTTGAGGGCTTTTTGCATACAAAGTATGTAGGGCAAAAACGATTTTCCCTGGAAGGGGGTGAGTCCCTAATTCCAGCTTTGGATGTCATTATCGAAAAAGCGGCGGATGCAGGAGTGAAACAATTTGTTATGGGGATGGCGCACAGAGGACGCCTGAATGTATTGACCAACATTTTTGGGAAATCACCTAAAGATATATTTAGCGAGTTCGATGGTAAGGATTATGAAGAAACTATCTTCGATGGTGACGTGAAATACCATTTGGGATGGACATCCAGAAGAGAAACAGATTCTGGAAAAGTGGTCAACATGAACATCGCTCCGAACCCATCACATCTGGAAACGGTCAATTCTATAGTTGAAGGCATTGCTCGAGCGAAACAAGATCGCGACCATCAGGAAAACATTTCGGAAGTGCTCCCAATCTTGGTGCATGGTGATGCTGCTTTTGCAGGTCAAGGCGTAGTTTATGAAATCATTCAAATGGCCCGATTGGATGGCTACCAAACCGGTGGTACGATCCATATCGTGGTCAACAACCAAATAGGTTTTACCACCAATTATTTGGATGCAAGATCATCCACCTATTGTACCGATGTGGGCAAGGTCACGCTATCTCCTGTGCTGCATGTAAATGCGGATGATGCCGAGGCTGTGGTGCATGCCGCCACCTTTGCATTGGAATATCGTATGCGCTATAAACGCGATGTGTTTTTGGATTTATTGGGATATCGTAAGTACGGCCATAACGAAGGGGACGAGCCCAAGTTTACCCAACCCTTGCTCTATAAATCCATCTCAAAACACCCCAATCCGAGGGATATTTATGCCGAAAAATTATTGGCTGAGGGTGTCATCGACAAAGATTATGTGAAAAACCTTGAGGTGGAGTACAAGAAAAACCTTGAGGAGGACTTGTTGGATTCCCGCAAAGTGGAGAAGACACGTATTACCCCTTTTATGCAAGATGAATGGGAAGGGTTTGGTCAAGTTACGGAAGTCGCCATGTTGGGAGATATTGACTCATCGTATGACCTTAAAAAACTGAATGAGGTGGCCAAAAGCATTACGGCACTTCCCGACGGGAAAAAATTCCTGCGAAAGTTGGAGCGCTTGGTGGAGGCACGAAAGAAAATGTACTTTGAGGACAACCAACTTGATTGGGCGATGGGCGAATTGCTTGCTTATGGTTCTTTGATCGAAGAAGGTTATGATGTGCGAATGACAGGTCAGGATGTGGAGCGAGGAACCTTTTCACACCGTCATGCAGTGATCAAGACCGAGATGCACGAGGAAGAAGTGACCTTGTTGAATGACTTGGGCGAAAATCAAAACGGAAAATTCCATATTTATAATTCCTTGCTTTCCGAATATGCCGTTATGGGCTTTGACTATGGATATGCCATGGCCAGCCCAAAAACCCTGACCATTTGGGAGGCTCAGTTCGGAGATTTTAGCAATGGGGCGCAGATCATTATAGATCAATACCTTTCTTCGGCAGAGGATAAATGGAAATTACAGAACGGCTTAGTGCTTTTATTGCCTCATGGGTATGAAGGCCAGGGAGCGGAACATTCATCTGCCCGGATGGAACGTTATCTACAGCTCTGCGCAAAGGATAATATGTATGTGGCTGATGTCACCACACCAGCGAACATGTTCCATTTGTTGCGAAGACAAATGAAGGGTGGTTTTAGAAAGCCATTGGTGGTCTTTACGCCGAAAAGTCTATTAAGGCATCCCAGGGTATTGTCGACTAAGGAAGAGATGGCGAAGGGAAGTTTCCAGATGGTTATCGATGATAAAGAAGCTACTGCGTCCAAAGTAAAAACATTGGTGTTCTGCACAGGTAAGTTTTATTACGATCTTTTGGAGAAAAAGGAAGAGTTAAAGCGTAATGATGTTGCTTTGGTACGATTGGAGCAATTGTTCCCACTTCCCGCCAAGGAGATGCGAAGCATTTTAAAGAAATACAAGAACGCCGATGATGTGGTTTGGGCTCAGGAAGAACCCAGGAATATGGGTGCATGGGGGCATTTGTTGATGCATTTTGACGAAGCCAAACAGTTTAGGGTGGCCTCCAGAAGATTTTATGGGGCGCCTGCAGCGGGTAGTGCCGTACGTTCGCAACGTAGACATGCCCAAGTCATAGAATATGTCTTTGACAAGACCAAGGACAACATGGTAAGAAGATAATTACAACAGCATAAAAACTAGAATAACATGGTTTTAGAAATGAAAGTTCCCTCACCTGGGGAGTCAATTACCGAAGTGGAAATTGCAGAATGGTTGGTGCAAGATGGGGACTATGTTGAAAAAGATCAGGCAATCGCTGAGGTAGATTCCGATAAAGCAACTTTGGAACTTCCTGCCGAGGAAAGTGGGGTAATTACCCTTAAGGCTGAGGAAGGAGACGCTGTTGCGGTAGGTGAGGTGGTCTGCTTGATCGATACCAGCGCCGCCAAGCCCGAAGGTGATGCGGCTCCTGCAGAGGAGAAAAAAGAGGAAGTGAAGGAAGAACCCGTTAAGGCGGAGGCTCCAAAGGCGGAAGAGCCGAATAAAGAGACTTATGCTTCGGGGACACCCTCTCCGGCGGCCAAGAAAATCCTGGATGAAAAGGGTATCGATGCCGCTTCAGTTTCTGGAACTGGAAGGGATGGACGCATTACGAAGGACGACGCTGTAAAAGCAGTTCCATCCATGGGGACTCCTACCGGAGGTAGTAGAGGGGAGTCCCGATCTAAATTGTCCATGTTGCGAAGAAAGGTGGCTGAGCGTTTGGTAGCTGCTAAGAATGAAACGGCCATGTTAACAACTTTTAACGAAGTTGACATGTCACCGATTTTTGCATTACGCAAGCAATACAAAGAAGAATTCAAGGAAAAGCATGGGGTAAGTTTGGGCTTCATGTCGTTCTTTACCAAAGCTGTTATTAGAGCCTTGCAAATGTATCCCGCTGTCAATTCCATGATTGATGGGAAGGAAATGATCACCTACGATTTCTGCGATATCAGTATAGCCGTTTCGGGACCAAAAGGATTGATGGTTCCCGTTATCCGAAATGCTGAAAACTTGACGTTCAGAGGTGTTGAGGCTGAAGTAAAGCGTTTAGCACTTCGTGCTAGGGACGGTCAGATTACTGTGGATGAAATGACAGGAGGCACCTTCACAATTTCCAATGGTGGGGTGTTTGGTTCCATGTTGTCTACTCCGATCATCAATCCTCCACAAAGTGGAATCTTGGGCATGCACAACATTGTGGAGCGACCGATAGCCAAAGACGGCCAAGTGGTCATTGCACCAATCATGTACGTGGCACTTTCCTATGATCACAGGATCATTGATGGGAAGGAATCAGTTGGTTTTTTGGTAGCGGTAAAAGAAGCTCTCGAAAGTCCAGAGGAATTGCTGATGGATGGCAATGTGAAAAAAGCACTGGAGCTATAAGATATCACATCAAGCTCAGTCGAGATGTTGTGAAGCAATATTTTGTGTTTAGTTCTCGACTGCGCCCGCCCGGATCGGATGACCGTTCGGACGGGCTCGAACTGACATTTCGGTATTTGCCAAAAAAGCATTAGTGCTAATTCGCGAAATTCGTGTCAAACCATACCAGGCATTATCTCGATTTCAAAAACAAAAGTTTTTTGTCATAATCGATAACCGCCTTTCCTTTTTTAAGGACATCGGCACCGATGATGCCGTCGACAGGCAGGGCATTATGGGAGGTAAGCGCTTTATTTACGTGTACCAAATCGAACAGCACAATCTTTTGCCTGCCCTTTTTCCAATCCCCGATCTGGATTTTGTTTTTGGATGACACCAAGGTTTCCATTTCCGTGGCACCGGCGCCGGCCGCTTTTACATCTGATACCTCAGAAAGCATTTTGAAGAAATCAATTTTGTCCGTCCCTACACAGGTGTTCGAAGCACCCGTATCCAAAATAAACCGTCCAGAGACCCCATTGATTTTGGCGGATATCTCAAAATGATTGGTCTCAGTCAGCACCAAAGGGATGTGAACATAACTTTTGGATTTCAGAAATTTTTTCAGGGATTTCATTTTATTGGTGCCTATTCTCGGAGTTGTCATGCTGAGCTTGTCGAAGCATGTGTTATCCGTCTGATATTTAAAAATAAATGTAATACTACATCTAAGATAAACCTATTTTTGCGTTATGTTGATAACCGATACCCATACGCATTTGTATAGCGAAGCTTTCGATGAAGACCGCGATGCCATGATTCAAAAAGCCATTGATTCTGGGGTGGAACGCTTTTTTATTCCTGCTATTGATTCCACCTACACCGAAGCCATGTTCAATTTGGAGGAACAATATCCTAAAAATGTTTTCCTGATGATGGGATTGCATCCGACTCATGTCAAGGAAAATTATAAGGAAGAATTGGCCCATGTTGAAAAATTGCTTGCTGATCGTAGATTTTATGCGGTGGGAGAGACAGGAATCGATTTGTATTGGGATAAAACGTTTTTGAAGCAACAACAAGAGGCCTTCATATATCAGATTCGATTGGCCAAATCCCACGGACTACCCATTGTGATTCATAGTAGGGAATCGTTTGATGAGATTTTCGAAATCCTAGAACAGGAAAGGGATGACGAACTTTTTGGGATTTTCCACTGTTTTACGGGAACGCTGGATCAAGCCCACAGAGCAATAGGATATAATATGAAATTGGGCATCGGGGGCGTGGCAACGTTCAAGAATGGCAAAATTGACCAGTTTTTGAATCAAATCGACCTAAAGCACATCGTGCTCGAGACAGATTCACCTTATTTGGCGCCGGTTCCCTACCGAGGAAAGCGCAACGAGAGTGCCTATATTTTAGAGGTGTTGGAAAAGCTATCCTCAATCTACGGAATTTCCAAAGAGGAAATTGCAGCAATAACCACTGAAAATTCGAAAACAGTCTTTGGAGTTTAACTATGAAGAACGGAACCAATATTCTTCTCATCTACACTGGCGGTACCATTGGTATGGTCAAGGATTATGAAACGGGAACATTAAAAGCATTCAATTTTGACGAATTGATGAGCAATATTCCTGAACTGAATCAGCTGGACTGCAACATTAAAGGAATGTCCTTTGAAAAGCCAATAGATTCCTCTAACATGAATCCGGGTCATTGGGCAGAAATCGCCACTATTATTGAGGAAAACTATGCAGTTTATGATGGATTTGTAGTGCTGCACGGAAGCGATACCATGAGTTATTCAGCTTCTGCTTTGAGCTTTATGTTGGAGAATCTGGCCAAGCCGGTCATTTTTACCGGATCACAACTACCTATAGGGGATTTACGGACGGATGCTAAGGAAAATCTGATTACCTCAATTCAAATAGCCGCACTAAAAGAAAAGGGGGAACCTGTTATCCGAGAGGTGGGGCTTTATTTTGAATACAAGCTGTATAGAGCGAACAGAACCACGAAGATCAATGCGGAGCATTTTGAGGCATTTGCTTCCTTGAACCACCCACCCTTGGTGGAATCTGGTGTGCATTTGAATGTGAACTACCCCAGCCTTCTTAGCAAGGAGGCCTTGCCCCAACCCTTTAAGGTCCATAAAAAGATGGACAATAATGTGGCGATATTAAAACTGTTCCCGGGGCTGAATCGATCAGTACTTACTTCTGTTTTGGGTATTCCTGGTTTAAAGGTGTTGGTATTGGAAACCTACGGAGCAGGAAACGCTCCTTTGGATGATTGGTTTCTAAAAGAACTCAAGAACGCTATTGATAAAGGACTTCATATTATCAATGTTACCCAATGTTCGGGGGGTGGTGTGGCCATGGGGCATTATGAGACCAGTGAGAAGTTAAAGGAAATGCAATTGATCAATGGAAGGGACATCACCACGGAAGCCGCAATTTCCAAAGCCATGTATCTTTTGGGCAGCAAGGTTTCAGACAAGGTATTCAAGACTATTTTTGAGACGTCGCTACGTGGTGAGATGCTCTAAAATTAACGCCCCAAATTTCTTTAACTAATTATTTTTTTGTTTATTGGTCGGCC
>JANQRD010000079.1 GCA_028284725.1 Allomuricauda sp.
ATCCAATATTCAGGGGCCTGTTGCCCATTGAAGATTTTATCTTCTGTATCGGTTGCTGCGATTTTTTCAATTTCCAGCGGTGTCAAAACCCGTTGATATATTCTGATGTCATCGAGTTTTCCCTTGAAAATTCCGTTTTCACCCGTAAAAGAGCGGTAGCTTTTGGCCACACGTACAGGAGCATCAAAGGGTTCGTGATTTCCGCTTCGAATCGTTTTTATGGTCTTGTAGAGGTTGTTGTACCGTACTTCCATATCAGCCTCCTTACCATCGATAAAGAGTTTCAGATCTTTGGCCTTGGCCGTACCCCCATAGGTAAATGCCAGATGCCGCCATTTGTTTGTCTTTATGGAATCTTTCGAACGCACATGGATGTAATTATGCGGCAAAGAATGTATCAAACGTGCATTGACCCTATTGAGGCTATCCAGATAAAAATCCCAGCCCCTCCAAAAATTATTTTTATCGCCCGAAGTGCCCAGAAGGGTCTGGGTCTTTTCAGGAGTTCGCTTGGTGGTATTGGCCCAAATACCAACGGAAAAGGTATCGGTCCATTCAAAGTTTGGTATGTTTTTCAAGTACAGTTCATCGTACTCCCCGGTAAAACCAAAACCATTTCCTTTCTTTCCACGAACGACTTTTGGGGAAACGGTGGCACTGGTATTTGCGTTCGCATCGGCAATATATTCCTTGGCAGTCTTTGTGACCGTATTCAATGGGTAATGGCCCAACAAGCCTTTCTGCGTAAAATTTGCGGGAAGCTCTCTCATATATTTTTGAAGATCTGCCAATTCTTTTTTGGTCAGTGCCAATTGCCTATCCTTTTCCTTAATCTGCTTTTCCAGAACATTCAAGCGTTCTTTGGTGTCCGTACTGGGAAGCGCCAGCATGGGACCATAGTTGCCATCATCACCGGTCATGCCCAACTCTTTTACATTGTTGAAAAAAGCGGTCATTTGAAAGTAATCTTTCTGCGAAACAGGGTCAAATTTATGATCATGGCACCTTGCACATGCCACGGTGAGGCCCAACATGGCGGTACCCACGGTTTCCGTTCGATCAAAGACATAGTTCAACCGAAACTCCTCATCGATCACCCCACCCTCTGCGGTCATGGGGTGGTTTCGATTGAAGGCCGTAGCCAGTTTTTGTTCCCTGGTGGCATTTGGCAACAGGTCTCCTGCCAGTTGCCAGGTCACGAACTGATCGTAGGGCATATTTTCCCTAAATGCTTTTATCACCCAATCTCGCCACGGCCACATATAACGAGCCCCGTCGGCATGCAGGCCATGGGAATCGGCATACCGGGACAAATCAAGCCAATCTACGGTAAGGCGTTCTGCATTCGCATTGCTTGCAAGCAGTCGATCCACCACATTTTCATAGGCATCGGCGCTATCGTCACTTAAAAACGCATCGATTTCCCCAATGGTGGGCGGCAGCCCCGTGAGATCCATGGTGACCCTGCGTATCAGCCGTTCTTTGTCAGCTTCTTGGGAGGGTTTGAAGTTTTTTGACCTGAGTTTGTGCTGAACGAAAAGGTCTATTTCGTTATTGACCTGCCAGAGGCCATCGCTTTTTGGAGGAAGTTCCGATTTTTTGGGAGCGGTGAACGCCCAGTGGTGCTTCCATTGTGCTCCCTGCTCAATCCATTTTACAATCATGGCCTTTTCTTCAGCCGAAAGCGAAAGGTTCGATTCTGGAGGGGGCATTTGAATTTCGGACTCACCGCTTAAAATTCTGTGCACACTTTCACTTTTTCCCGGTTTCCCTGAAACAAAGGCACGATGCCCACTTTCAAGTCTTGCAAATGCCTCACGCTTTAGGTCGAGACGCAAATTGGCTTTTCTCGTATTTGCATCTGGGCCGTGACAAGAATAACAACGGTCTGATAGAATGGGCCTGACGTGAAAATTGAAATCCACCACATCAGGAAGCTTAGGATAGGCCATTTCTACCTCCTCCGGTAAATCAGGGCCACAGGAGAGTACCGTCAAAGCTAGAAAAAATAGAAACAGTCTTGTCAAGCGCATTGTACTAAAAAATCAACCGTATTAAATGTACTGCATTATTTCTAAGTGTATTTCGGGTCACAACATATAGGCTACCCTAAAAATAAGGCGTCAAAACCATACTGCTTTTACCGATTGCATTCCATCCAACGAATCTTACTATGGTAATTGCCCAAATCAGAGGTATTTGCATACAAGTATCAACAAATGTATCATTTTAATATCAAAATTGTATACCGTATACCAAAAGATCAACGTCCAGACATTGCTAATCCATTTACCAATGCCGTCAAGACGAAAAGCCATGCGCTCACATGGAACCTAAATGAATCACATCACGCCGATAATTTCAGCGAAAATAGTGTTCACAAAATGATTTTTTGGGAGTTAGAGGGTTTTCGACAAGGGTTAAAACCCAAAAAGATGTTTTACCTCATCCCAAAAGGTATGGAAGTGTTCATCATATTTTTCCAATTCATGTTTATAAGCCTCTATTTCTTTTTGATTGAAAAGTATCTGGGTATCATAGAAAACCGCCTTGATGATGTCATCGGCATATGCTGCTCCAAATTGATTCAGCTCGTTGGTCATGCGTTTTACCGCATTTTGATTGATGGTCCAACGCTGATTTTTTTGTGATTTGTTTTTTAAATGATGTTGTTCTGAAAAAAGTTGAAAAAGCTCGTTGTAGTAGTTGCCTATGCTACCATAATTGGCCACAATTTTTTCTTTTACTGCTTCAGGCTGCTTTTCGAGCATTTTCTTGCCAGTCATCTTAAAAAGGTGTTTGTGTCTATTCTTCTTTGATGAGTTGAAGGTCAATTTCAATACCAACACTGTCACTCACAACAATCTTGCCCGTTTCAGTCAAGGCATCCCAACCGAGCCCAAAGTCTTTTCTGTTTATTGTTCCAGAAAACTCGAATCCTGCTTTTATATTGTCAAAATTATCTTTGGCAATACCATTATAATTGCTTTTGAGTCCCACGGATTTCGTAACTCCTTTGATAGTAAGGTCGCCAACCAAGACATTGCCATTGTATGATGTGGATACAAAATGGATACTGGGATAGGTCTTGACATCAAAAAAATCCGGAGATTTTAGATGTGCATCCCTTTGGTCATTGTTTGTATGGATTGAATCGGCTTTGGCCACTAACTCGAACGTGGCATTTAAAAAATTTTCTTCTGCGGCAATCACAAATCCCTCAAATTCTCCAAACACGCCACGAATTTTAGAAATCATCATATGTTTTACCTTGAAACCAATATCAGTATGCGCATCATCGATTTTCCATTTTCCCTTGGTCGTTATCGCTGTCTTGTCCACTAGATACACTATTTTGTTTAAGCTAATATTAGCATGTGACCGTATTCAAAACTGTACCATACTTGTTCAAATTGAAAGAATTTGCGCTTTTGATACCCACAGTTGGGCAATATATCGTGATTTTAATATTCTGATAAGGGGGCCAATTCGCCCATCTCACCACGACCGTATCTGCGCTTGGTTTCCTCTAGCTGCTCTTGGGTCGTCATCACATACGGCCCACCATACACTATGGGTTCATTATGAGGTATGCCAGAGGCGAACATGAAGTTAGCACTGTTTTTGTTGGTTCTTATTTTTATTGTGGTGCCTTTCTCTTCAAATACTACAAGGTTCCGTGCCTTGAGTACGGCCTCTTCAGCAAATGCTTCTCCTGCTATTACATATATGATGGTCATTTCTTCACCAGAGAACCCAATTTCGTTATTAGGTTCCAGATAAACATCGAGGAGGGTTACTGGCGTCACCATTTTTAGGGAACTCTTCACCCCATCAAATTCACCATGTATGACCCTGACCTTTTTACCAATTTCATTTATTTCAGGAATTTCTTTGGATGAGGCATGTAGGGCTCTGGGCTCTACCAGCCTATTTTCGTCAGAATGGTTGATCCATATTTGAAAACCATGACTATCAATCCCTTTTTTTTCAGGCACTTCATCGTGTTGAATGCCAATTCCGGCCTGTGTGATGTGTACTCCTCCCGGGTCAATGATGCTATAATCCCCAAAACTGTCCCTATTGATGAACCCGGCCTTACTGTCAGGGTGCATATAGGTCATCACGGAAATCCCTGCATGGGGGTGGGGCCCAAAAATGGGCCGGCTCATGTAGTATTCCGTAAAGGCAAGATAAGGCTCTATGGCCACTTCATTGTTGAAGTAGTTCAATGCCGAAAAGCCTTCAGAAACGTGTTCAAATGTTTTTTGATGCACTTTTTTTACTTTCTTATCCATGGCTCCTTTTAAAATCCATTATCCAGGCCTGTACCTCAGTTTTTGAATCATTTCTGATGTCAATGGGTTTCCATAAACGCCATAGGCATCCACCAAAAGCCCTTTCAAATCATACTTGTCAGAAGAGATGGCAAACAAAATGGAAGAATCGTCGGGGTTGGTGGCTCCTTCAAAGCGATACATTTGATTCACTTCAAACTCGTTGGCCAGTATTTCGTAATTCTTGGCCCTGCATTCGATGCAGTTTTGCTTCAAGTTTAAATCTTCGTCGTAACCCTTCGATTTCAAATCGGAAATGGCCTCGGAAAGGGTGTCGTAATTGGTTTTCATTTACAATATGGCTTGGCCCTAAAAATAGTCAAACCAAGATTGTCTACTTGCCGAATAATGCGAAATCTGGACATTCTTGCCTTATACCGATACCAAAATCGATGTATGGAAAAAGAATTGGAGACAACAAAAGGTAAAGGTCAATATCCATTAATGAATTTCTGTAACATACAGCACAAAAAACAGATGAATCTTAATCGAGATGGTTTCAAAATGGATAGCATCAATACAACTATATTTGCTCTTTTAAATAGCCCAATTTCATTATTGCCATTGTTTACCATTCGGCAATACTTGAATCTTCATTGCGCCATATCGGGTTGGACCAATCGTGCCCAATCTTTTGGGCTTCCCGTAATTTCTCTTCATTGATCTCAACACCCAAACCGGGTTTGGCCAGTACCTTGATATAACCATCATTCAATTCAAAATCTTCTTTATTGTCCACGTAATCCAATAAATCAAAGCCTTGATTGTAATGAATCCCCATACTACTTTCTTGAATTACGGCATTTGCCGACACAAAATCAACCTGAAGGGCGGAAGCCAGGGTGATGTGGAAACCACTACCGGATTTTGAAACGGCCTGTACGGCGTGGATTTTGGCAGGAGGAGCACACCATACCTGTTATAGTGAAAATGTGTCTGTGGAGCAGATGGAAGATTTTGCCGAAATAGCGGGCATAGAATCGTTGGTGATCAATGAGGAAACGACTCTCCGAAACTTTAAAAATACCATTCATACCAATGAAGCGTATTACAGATAGCAACCAAATTAAGCTTGTTATAATGAGCCCATTGAAACTTTTAGTTTTGGATTTTACTCATTGTCATTACGTTCAGTGTATCTCTAAAAGTATAGGGACAGAGCAGCCAAATCCAATGAAATTAAAATGGTATAAGACATGGCAACAATATCAAAAGTAAGTATTGAAAAAAGTGAATTTGGGAAAACAGAAGATGGAAAACCCGTAGAAAAATACATCTTGAAAAACAGTGAGGGCATGATCGTTGATATCATAACCTATGGTGGAATTATCACAAACTGGACAGCACCTAACAAAGATGGCGAGTACGAAGATGTTGTTCTGGGTTACAATTCCTTGGATGAATATATAAAAAACACTCCTTATTTCGGAGCATTGATCGGTAGGTATGGTAACCGTATCGCAAAAGGAAAATTCTCTTTGGAAGGAACAGAATACCAATTGACCGTCAATGATGGGCAGAACCATTTGCATGGTGGCAACAAAGGTTTCGATAAAGTGGTTTGGACTGCAGAGGAAATGCCAGCTACAGGCAATTCAGTTTCGTTAAAATTAACTTATATAAGTGAAGACGGAGAAGAAGGCTATCCAGGCAACCTAACAACAACCGTTATCTATACACTAACGGATACCAATGTTTTGGAGGTTGATTATGCCGCAACTACAGATATAAAGACCATAGTAAATCTGACTCAACATTCGTATTTTAACCTTTCAGGGGATTTTTCAAAAACCATTTTGAATCATGAAATCGTGTTGCATGCCGATAAATATATTCCCGTGGACGATACTTTGATTCCAACAGGGGAATTGGCAGATGTAACGGGAACACCCTTTGACTTCAGACAAGCTAAGACAGTAGGAAAGGAAATCAATGTAGAAAATGATCAGCTTAAAAATGGATTGGGCTATGACCATTGCTGGGTGTTGAACAACCAAGTCAAAGGCATACGTTTGGCGGCATCGGCCTATCATCCCGAAAGTGGAAGGTTGTTGGAAATTGCTACCGACGAACCTGGAATACAGCTTTATACCGGAAACTTTTTAGATGGGAAGTTGCCAAGTAAACAGGGCGGAACCTATGCGCACAGAACCGGTTTCTGTCTAGAAACACAGCACTATCCCGATTCGCCTAACCTACCAGGATTTCCAAGCGTAATACTCAAGCCCGAAGAGATCTATACCTCAACAACAACTTTTAAATTTTCAACTAAATAATTATAGAAATGCAAACCTTTGGCGCACTTGACTGGATAGTAATTGCCATATTTGCGGTAATACTTATTGGAATCATCATTTGGGTGGTTAAACAAAAACAGAATGATTCTGCGGATTATTTTTTAGGAGGTAGGGATGCCACATGGATAGCCATTGGTGCTTCCATTTTTGCCTCAAACATTGGTTCCGAACATTTAATTGGACTCGCCGGGGCAGGAGCCTCAAGTGGTATGGCTATGGCCCACTGGGAAATTCAGGGTTGGATGATACTGATACTCGGCTGGGTTTTCGTACCGTTTTATAACAGGAGCATGGTCTATACTATGCCAGAGTTTTTGGAACGTAGGTATAATGCCCAATCCAGGACCATCCTATCTGTTATTTCCTTGATCAGTTATGTGTTGACCAAGGTGGCCGTAACTGTATATGCGGGTGGACTGGTATTTCAACAAGTATTCGGCATCGAGACCCTTTGGGGTATTGATTTTTTCTGGATTGCCGCTATCGGACTGGTGATTATTACCGCTTTATACACCATTTTTGGAGGTATGAAATCAGTATTGTACACATCTGTACTGCAAACACCAATCCTGCTTTTAGGATCATTGATCATTGTGGTTATAGGCCTCAGGGAATTAGGCGGATGGGATAAAATGATGGAGATAACCAGTGCAGTCGTGGTAAATGACTACGGAGATTCCATGACCAATCTCATACGAAGCAACAACGATCCGGATTTTCCGTGGTTAGGTGCTCTTATTGGATCTGCCATAATCGGTTTCTGGTATTGGTGTACGGATCAATACATAGTACAAAGGGTGTTGTCGGGAAAAAACCTGAAGGAATCGCGTAGAGGAACTATTTTTGGTGCGTATTTGAAATTGTTGCCTGTATTTCTCTTTCTGATCCCTGGAATGATTGCTTTCGCCATCCATCAGCAAAGCTTGGCTGATGGTGGAGCGGGGTTCCTACCTTATTTAAGGGATGGTGTAGCCAATGCAGATGCTGCATTTCCAACTATGGTAGCCAAATTGTTACCCGCAGGTGTTAAGGGTCTTGTGGTATGTGGCATTTTAGCTGCTTTAATGAGTTCGCTGGCATCCTTGTTCAACTCCTCGGCCATGTTGTTTACCATTGATTTTTATAAAAAAATCAAACCAAGCACTTCTGAGAAAAAATTGGTCAGGATAGGCCAAATAGCAACTTTGGTTATCGTTATCCTTGGTATACTTTGGATTCCTATCATGCGTAGTGTGGGTGATGTACTTTATACATATTTACAAGACGTACAGTCAGTACTGGCTCCTGGCATTGCGGCTGCATTTCTATTGGGTGTAACATGGAAAAGGACTTCGGCCCTTGGAGGTATGTGGGGATTGATTTCCGGTTTGGTAATCGGTTCGACCCGTTTGGTAGCCAAAATCTACTACACAAGTACACCGGAAGCATCAGGTTCAACTTTCAAATACCTGTTTTATGACCTCAATTGGTTGTTTTTCTGTGGATGGATGTTTATGTTCTGTATCATTGTGGTCATTGTTGTAAGTTTTCTTACCAAGGCACCTGAACCTGCAAAGATAAAAGGCCTTGTATTTGGTACGGCAACCAAAGATGAATTAAAGGAAACCAGGGCAAGTTGGAACCATTGGGATGTAATCCATACGGTAATAATTCTTGGCTTTACTGTAGCATTTTACTGGTATTTCTGGTAAGATTACAAAGAATAGATCATCAATTCGACTCCACAAGAATTTGTGGCTCCAATAAATCCGGTTTGGTAGAATATTTGACTGCTGAATCTAGTTTGGTTAGTTGTCTAAGTAAAGGGCATTAAAGAAATCTATACGTCTGGATATAATAACAGAACAATTGTGGAAAAAGTAAAGTCAACATACAAAAGACTTTACGGCAGTCCGCATAAATTGATTTTTCTCCCGGAAGGATCAATCTCATCGGTGAGTATACCGATTATAATGAGGGTTTTGTCTTTCCGGCGGCTATTGACAAGGGCATTTATGTTGCCATTGGCAAAAATAATTCTGGGAAGAGTACTGCCTACGCTTTGGATTTGGAGGAATCCTATACATTTTCTTGCAAAGATTCGAGGTATGAGAATATAGGATGCTGGAAAAACTACATTATTGGGGTATTGGAGGAAATTAAAAAAACAGGAAGAAAAGTACCCGATTTCAATATGATTTTTTCAGGAGATATTCTTGTAGGTTCTGGGCTCTCATCATCAGCATCTCTGGAGAACAGCTTGGTTTTTGGCTTGAATACACTTTTATTAAGGACAACAATGCCACAATCCTGAAAGTGTGAATGGATTCAGCACCTGAATGGGAAGACTAGTTTTAGAGTATTGGCCAAGGGCTTTGTCCAAACTCAAGGAAATCATAGAATGAAAAGCTTTTTTCCAAGTGTCCCAGAAATTCAACCTTTCTTAGGAAAATCTCAAAAAGTAATTTTCATAGACAAATACAATTTCATACTTTCATGGCGAAAGTCAAATGATACTATTTGCTATCAAATTGACCGTCAACAAATCGGTCAACAGATTTTGTAAGGAAAGTGTAGACCGCGTAAATCCTTATTTTTAAGGCAGGAGCCGTAATCCTGCGGAGGTCGCTATAATCGAAGTTTGAATCCGAGAAGGTTCTGTTACAGAACTTCAAATAAACCTAAAAACCTGTAAATCCTATGATTGGCAG
>JANQRD010000056.1 GCA_028284725.1 Allomuricauda sp.
TTTGGTGGAAGTGAGTGACGTGCAAAATAGCAGCACAGAGGAAAACAGGATTGCAGGGAACTTCTCTAGTTTGGGATTTGCCGCGAATGTGGACGATAAATCCTCCTTTGCATTAACGGTGACTCCTTTTACCGATGTCGGCTATTCCCTAATTGGCATTCAAAGCAATATTGAAGGTTCCTTTGACCAATTCACCAGCAACATTTTTGGCTCCGGTGCACTCAATGATCTTAGACTCAGCTATGGGAGAACATTTCTAAAAAATTTGAGACTTGGGGCTAATGTCTCATACTTATTTGGAACCATTGATGAGACTGAAAACGTACTAGCGGACCTTAGTCTGCTTACCGTTGAGGAATCCAGTTCCTACCGGGGCATTCGTTTTGGGGTGGGGTTGCAATACGATTTTGGAAAAAGATTGAAGTATGGTTTCAGTACCAGTTTTTCATCCACACTTTCTGGTCTACAAGACAGGCAAGTGCAAAAATCCCTTGCGCTTACCCAGAGTTTGGTGGAAGATGAGACCGATATCAAATTGGATGATTTTAAACTTCCCCTTGAGATAAACAATGGGATACAAGTAAATCCTTGGAGCAATCTTTTTCTCAATTTGGACCACAGCATAAAATTTTGGACTGACACGAATCAGCGGGACAATGTCGGGGATTTTGTCGACCAAAACATTTTTTCGGTCGGTGGGGAATACTTTTTCGATAAAAATGGACTTAAGTACTGGCAGCATATCGAAATGCGGGCCGGCTTTTTTTACGATACAGGTTATTTAAGTGTAAACGGAACCGAAATCAATACCACTGGGTTTAGTGTAGGGCTAGGGCTGCCGCTGGGAAGACGTTCAAAATCTTTATTGAACATTTCTTATACGCAAAATTCCCGCGGCAGTACCAGTGGGATTTTGGTGGAAGAACGTATCAGTTCCATCAATGTGAATTTGAGCCTCAAGGACATATGGTTTATCAAACGGAGAATCAATTAATCGGTACATCAGTCTATGAAAAAAATAGTTTTTGCTTTTCTCTTTTGCTGCGTTCTACGTGTATCCGCACAAATACCCCCTATAGGGAATCCTGGTGAGGTGGACCTGGCTGGAGTGGAATATGGTGTTTTTCCGGAACTTGGTAATACGGAGGTGAACTATTTTGGAGCAAATTTCAACTTTGGAAAACCCATAGGCAAGGGTGTTTTAGGTCTTGGGCTGCGCTATCAAAATTTTGATTTTAGCTTTGATGAAGCTACCAATCAGCTCGATTTTTCCTCCTACGAAAATGCGCACGCCATTCGGTTTAACCTTTTTTATAGGCTACGCCTAAAGAATTCATGGTCGGTTTTGGCCTCTTTGGGCCCTTCGCTTATGTCCAATTTTGAAGGTGGCATAAATTCCGAGGACTTTGTGGCCAATGCCATACTCTTGCTCTCAAAAAGATGGGGGGACCAAAAACGGAACTCTTCATTGAGTTTCGGTGTATTTTATGGAACGCAATTTGGCGAACCCACCATTTTTCCAGCGCTATCTTTTCGCCAACAACTTAATGAAAAGTGGAGCTATTCCATTGGTTTACCGGTTACCGGAATTTCCTATCAGATAAATGAACGGAGTAGAATTTCATTTCGTGCACAACCTCAGGGAATCTTCGCCAACAACTCATCCGAAGTAATGGTCAACAATGACTTGCTCACCAATACCAAACTTCAGTTCAATGGATTTGGACTTGGACTGGTCTACCGACATAGGCTGGCAAAGTTTCTGGTGGTTGAGGCAAATGGAGGCTTCCTCCCCGTGTCCAACCTGAAAATTCTGGATACTGATAACGAAGAAATCTACGATTTTGACCCCGGTAGCGGGGCCTATTTTAATCTAGGCTTGCGGTTCTCCCCACAAAGGACAGGCCGAATACCATCATCTAATAATTCTAAAAAAGAATAACAATGAAAAAGACAGTTTTAGCAGTGCTATTTGTGGCACTAACATCCCAACTGGGATTCGCTCAGGAATTTAAAACTCCTACAGAAGCAGCAGAGTATCAAAACGAGATAATGGAAAAAGAACTGGAACTGACCGAGGGCCAAAAAGAAGAGGTTTCCAAAATCAATCTGAAGTATGCTGAGAAAATGAGTGAGATCATGAAGCGGGAGGGAAGTAAGTTCAGCAAAATGGGGGACATGAAGAAAAATGGCAAGGCCAAAAAAGAAGAATTAAAAGGTGTGCTCACCGAAGATCAGTTTGAAAAGTTTGAAGATGAGGTAGAGCCCGCCCTTCGACAGCATATGCGAAAGAACATGTCCTTTTGATCAGGAAAATGAATTATAAAATGGAACTAAAATTTTGAGCCCGTGAAAAAAGGAAAGGGAGTACTGTTGGGTATTTTCATCATTGGTGTGGGTATGATTCTTTTTTTGGCTTTGAACAATCGGAAAGAAGTTCAGCCAGAAGAGCCCAAACCGGAATCCATCAAAGTTTTTGTAGCATCTGTAGTGCCCAAAGAGCTTCCTTTTGTGATTGAAGCAACTGGGACTTTGACCGCAAAAAATAAAATTGAGCTGTACAGTGAGGTGCAGGGGATTTTACAAAAGACCCAAACTCCGTTTAAGGAGGGCAACACCTTTTACAAAGGACAGGACCTGCTCCGAATCAATAATGAGGAGTACCGGGCACAACTGCAATCCAACAAGAGCACACTGATGAATCAAATTGCGGGCATGCTTCCGGATATGGAGATTGAGTTTCCCGAAGCTTCCGAAAAATGGGAAAACTATCTTAAGAACTTTGATATCGATGGACCCTTGGAGCCACTTCCCGAACCTGATTCAACAGGCGAAAAACTTTTTGTGACCGGAAGGAATGTTGTACAAACGTACTATACCGTCAAAAACCAACAGGAACGGATTTCAAAATATCGTATTAAAGCACCTTTTACCGGGGTAGTGACCGGGTCAAGTGTAAACGTGGGCACGTTGGTTCGCACTGGACAAAAACTGGGTGAATTTATAGATCCTTCGATTTATAAATTGGAGCTGGCCATACCGGCCTCGGCAATCAGCTATGTAAACCAGGGTCAGACTGTGCGTTTGTCTCCACTTGATGAAAGTCGGGAGTACATTGGAAGGGTAAACCGTATAAACAATCGGATTGAACAGTCGACCCAAACAGTAGCTGTTGTGGTAGAGGTGAACGGCAAAAAGCTTAAGGACGGTCAATACCTTAAGGCCAAAATAGCTGGTGATATTGTTTCCGATGTGGTCAACATCGCAGGAAATCTTTTGGTGGAAAATGACCATGTATATGTAGTAAAGGACAGTCTGCTAGAACTACAAAGAGTAACTCCTCTGAACTATGTTGGGGACAGTGTGATGGTAAAAGGGCTGGAAAAGGGGACGTTATTGGTAAAAGAGACCATTGTCAACGCTTACCCAGGCCTGAAGGTAACCATAATTAATTGATGGAATGAAGAAATTCATAGGC
Organism: Allomuricauda sp.; assembly: GCA_028284725.1. Classification (GTDB taxonomy): domain Bacteria; phylum Bacteroidota; class Bacteroidia; order Flavobacteriales; family Flavobacteriaceae; genus Flagellimonas. Next base: position 3,479 of record JANQRD010000056.1, read on the forward strand.
TATTTTATCAAATATCCCGTTGCGGTGAATATTTTCATCATCGGCTTCTTGATTTTTGGGTATTTGGGGTACCAAAGACTGAATTCTTCCCTTTTTCCCTTGGCAGATCCTAGCTTTATTACGATTTCGGTCACCTATCCCGGTGCTTCCCCAGAAGAAGTGGAGGAAGGCGTAGTGGAAAAAATAGAACGGAATCTAAAAGGTGTGGAAGGGGTGGACCGTGTCACATCCGTTTCACAAGAGAATTTGGGAACGCTGACTGTGGAGGTCCTTTCCGATTTTGATATCAATACGGTATTGGATGAAGTAAAGAATGAAGTCGACAAGATACCTTCATTTCCACTGGGCTCTGAACCTCCTGTCATTGAAACTTTGAAGCCCACTAGGGAGGCAATTTCTTTTGTGATTACTGGAGATAATGTGCCTTTGAGCATACTTAAGCATAATGCCCAGGAAATAGAGGACGATTTGCTCAGAATAAATGGAATTTCCCAGGTTACATTGTCGGGTTTTCCCGAGGAAGAAATAGAAATTGCCCTAAAGGAAGAAACCCTAAGGGGTTATGGACTCACTTTCGAGGACGTTTCCCGTGCGGTATCGAATACCAACATTTTGATTACAGGGGGTTCCATCAAGACCGATAGTGAAGAATATTTGATAAGGGCCAGCAATAAGCAATATTATGCCGAACGGTTGGGTGACATTGTAGTAAAATCGGATGCCGGTGGGGGTAAGGTGTATTTAAGGGATTTGGCGGTAATCAGAAATACTTTTAATGATTCACCGGACAAACTCAGCTTTAATGGGAAACCTTCGGTTAGAATCTCCACTACAAATACCAATTCAGAGGATCTTATTGGTAGTGTTGAGAAAATCAAAGCTTACATAAAAGATTTCAATGCCACCCATATGAATTTGAGGTTGGAGGTTATAAATGATTCTTCCAAAGTGGTCAAGGACCGGATATCGCTATTACTGGAAAATGCCATCATTGGTATGATACTGGTGTTGTTGCTGTTGTCCTTTTTTCTTCGCCCGGGGGTGGCACTTTGGGTGGCCTTTGGCTTGCCTATTTCTTTTTTTGGAATGTTTATCCTGCTGCCTGAATACGGAGTGACGTTGAACATGCTTTCATTGTTCGGAATGATATTGGTTATCGGGATTTTGGTCGATGATGGCATTGTGATTGCCGAAAACATTTATGCTCGGTACGAAAAAGGCGAGCCTGCGTACAAAGCGGCGGCCAATGGTACTATGGAGGTATTGATTCCCATTCTTTCGGCAATAGCAACCACAATATTGGCATTTTCCATTTTCTTTTTTCTGGATGGACAGATTGGGTCCTTTTTCGCGGATATCGCAGTTGTGGTGACACTGACTTTGGCTGTTTCGTTGATAGAGGCTTTGTTGATTCTACCGGCTCATTTGGCGCACTCCAGAGATTTGAGCGGCAAAAGCAGAACATTCAAATTCAATGAATGGGGAGAAAGATCCATGGCGTATTTAAGGGACAGGGTCTATTCTCCAGCCTTCCGTTTTGCGTTGAACAACAAATCTGTTGCGTTTTCCATTATATGCTTTCTTTTTGTGTTGACCATCGGAGCAATTAACAGCGGGCTTATCAAACTTACCTTTTTTCCCTCCAATGCCAGTGATCAAATTCGTATCACCTTAAACACGCCACAAGGTACCAACGAAAGCATTACGGATTCCCTGGCGCTTCATATTGAAAACAGCGTTTGGAGTGTCAATGGGGATTTGGGAAAAAATGAGGTAGGGAATGATTATGTGCTTTCCACGGTAAAACGAATTGGACCTGGAACTTCAAGTGCTACAGTCCTCGTGAATTTATCACCTAGTGAGACCCGGTCAGTGGGGTCCACTGAAATCGCCAATCGGATTCGGGAGAGGTCAAGAGGACTTCGCGGTGTGGAAAAATTGAGTTTCAATTCGGGAGCCAATGTGGGTGGAATGCCTATTTCTGTGTCCCTGCAAGGAAAAAATGTGGATGATATCAACAAGGCAAAACAAATAGTGTATCAGGAATTGCGTAAAAATCCAGATGTAAAAGATATCGTGGACACAAGTCCGAAGGGGATCAAAGAAATTCGCCTAAACCTTAAGGAAAATGCAGCGCCATTGGGTTTAACCTTTAACGATGTGATGGGACAGGTGCGAAATGCCTTTTTTGGAAAAGAAGTGCAACGGGTACAAAGGGGACAAGATGAAGTAAAGATTTGGGTGCGATACGATGAACAGGATCGTTCGAGCATCAATAACCTGAACAATATCCAAATTTCTACACAACAGGGTAGGATTCCATTATTGGAAATTGCTAGCTATACCATTGGAAGAGGCGACGTTGCCATAAATCACTTGGAGGGGTATCGGGAAGTGACCATAGAAGCGGATATGGCCAATACAAAGGCAAGTGCAAGTGAGGTAATGCAGGATTTGACATCCAGGGTGGCAACGATGATAGAACAACAATATCCGGGGATTGCGTTGAGCGCCGAAGGTCAAAATCGAGAGGTGAACAAGATTTTTGATTCTGGATTTGTAGTCCTACCTGCAGTGATATTCCTGATTTATGTTACCATTGTTTTCGCCTTTAGATCTTACAGTCAACCCTTTATCCTCTTGGCTTTGGTGCCTTTCTGCATCATTGGGGTGGCCTGGGGGCATTGGTTGCATGGTTTTTCAATGAGTATTCTTTCGTATTTGGGCGTGGTTGGTTTGGTGGGAATCGTGGTAAACGACGGATTGGTGTTTACCGGTAAGTTCAACTCCTATCTGAAGGAAGGACTCAAGTTTGATGAAGCACTTTTTCAAACCGGCAGGGCACGGTTCAGGGCCATATTCCTTACTTCCATCACAACCATTGCGGGACTGGCACCATTACTTTTAGAACGAAGCCTGCAAGCACAATTTCTAAAACCAATGGCCATCGCCATTTCTTACGGTATCGCCATTGCAACCGTGTTAACGCTCTTTATGTTGCCCCTATTTCTTTCATTTTCAAACAGTATAAAGGTGGGTATAAAACACCTTTTCACAGGAAGGCGTCCAGAGCGCGAGGAGGTGGAAAGGGCCATAAAAGAACTAAAAGTAGACCATGTTGAGATATAGTATTTCACTTCTTTTTTACGTCACTTACTTTATGGTGTCTGCACAGCAGATATTGACGATTGACAAAGCTATCGCAGAGGCATTGGAGAAAAATTATGACCTACGGATCGCTCATAACAATGTTGAAAGTGCACGAACTGAGACTGAACTATTGAACAGTGGTTACCTACCAAGATTCACCGCAAATGGAGGTATAAACTATTCCGATGAGAACCAAGATGTTACTTTTTCCGATGGGAACGTAGCCAGCGTAGATGGGGCCGTAACGGAATCCTATAATGCCTCCATCAATGCGGAATATACCCTTTTTGATGGTTTTGAACGCAAATTTAATCAGGATAGGAAGGAGGGAAATCTAAAATTGAATGAGTTGCAGGAACGACAACAAATTGAGAATACCATCATTTCGATTTACGATAGCTATTACAACGTAGCTTATCAAAGTCAGGTGGTTGAAAATCTGAAAATCAATATCGAAAATTCGAAGAATCGCTTGTTACGTGCACAAAAGCGATTAAAATATGGACAGGGCACTACATTGGACGAACTGAACACCCAGGTGGATTTGAACAATGATAGCATTTCCTACGCTTCCGCCCTTCGGGATTTGAACAATTTGAAACGCAATCTTAATCTGCTGTTGGGCAGGGAAGTTGGTTCGGGGTTTGTAACGGACACGCTGATTACTTTTTTACCCCTCATTTCGCAGGATGATGTTTTAAAAGGTGCTGAGGATAACAATGTTCAGCTTGTTTTGGCCTCACAGAACATCGAACTGAGCGACCTTGATATCAAAATAAATAAAGCAAAGTATCTTCCCAAGATTGTCGGCAGTGGATCTTATAGCTGGATTGAAAGCCAAAATCCACCGACCTCCTTCGCGTTGAACAACGAGTCTTTGGGTTATAGTTTGGGATTGAACCTCTCTTGGAACATTTTTGATGGAGGTTCCACTGCGTCCCGGATAAAGGTTGCAAAAATATCCAAGCAGAACCGTGAAATCGAACTGGTGAAAATTCGTGAGGAGCTTAAAACGCAAGTGCTCAATGCCTATGAGGAATACACCAATGCCATCTTTACCCTGGAGGCTGAGTCCAAAAATGTAAAAACCAATGAGTTGAATTTTGGGCGGACCCAGAAACAATATGCTTTGGGACAAATAACTTCAGTGGACTATAGACAGGCGCAAATCAACCTTTTTAACAGTAGTAATAATTATTTCCGAGCCAAATACAATCTAAAAATTGCAGAAGTGAACCTTTTGCAGCTGAGTGGGAATCTTTTTAAGTAATGTAGTGTTTGTTTTTTTGATTCTTTTCCTAGGAAAGGCCCTGAACACTTGTTTAGGGTCTTTTTGCTTGTATCAAGACTACTTCTGGGCATTAGCTCCCAGTTTTATTATATAAAAAAACCCAGCACTAGGGCTGGGATTCGTTTCACTTCGTGACCTGACTGGGGCTCGAACCCAGGACCCTCTCCTTAAAAGGGAGATGCTCTACCAACTGAGCTATCAGGTCAAACCACTTATCTCATCCAGATAAGCGGGTGCAAATATAACCCCAATAATTTATTTGGCAAGCCCAATTAATGATAAATTTGTGTTTTTTTGAAATCACTTTTTAACGGAAAAAATGAAAATAGTTTTAGTAGGTTATATGGCAAGTGGAAAGACTTCGGTGGGTAAACTACTGGCCAAAGAATTGGAGCATAAGTTCATCGATTTGGATGAATATATTGAGGTGCAACAGGAGCAATCCATTAAGACTATTTTTTCGGAGAAAGGAGAGATCTACTTTAGAAAAGTGGAGCATAAAATGCTCAAAAAAGTGTTGGATGAAAATGACTCCATGATTCTTTCTACGGGTGGTGGCACACCCTGCTATGCTGGCAATATGGATGTAATTCTTAAAAATTCGGAGCATTCCATCTATTTACAATTGACTGTTCCTGAGTTAGTGGAAAGAATCCGAAGGGAAAAGGAACAACGGCCACTTGTGCAAAAAATAGCCGATGAGGAACTGCCTGAGTTTATCGGAAAACATCTTTTCGAAAGGAGGCAGTTCTATTCGCAGGCAATGCATATCATAGATTGCAATGATAAACCTTTGGAAGCTGTGGTGTCAGCAATAAAAGAATTGTTAGTCTAAATAAACCGCATCATTTTTAGGCACAAATTCCACCCGGATATGCTCATTCAAAGAAGTGGAAAGTGAAATACCCTTATAATCGGCCTTTATAGGATATTTTTTATGGTTTCGATTCACCAAAACGGCTGTTTTTAACTGTTTAATCGGAGTTTTTAGAAAATGGTGCACACCATAGATCAAGGTAGTACCGGAGTTTAGCACGTCGTCGACCAGAACAATGGATTTGTTTTTATAGGCTTCTTCCGAAATAGAAGTAATGACCCCGCTTTCCAAAGGATTTTTTTTATCCATTTTCAACTTGCACAGTACAATCTGGGCATCGGTGATTTTTTTAAGAATATTGGCCATTTTTTTTGCCAAGTGCAGACCTCCCCCCTCAATTCCGGCAACAATGATTTCTGGCTCGTCCACATTGGCCTCGTACACCTGGTAGGCCATGCGCTTTATGGTGTGCTGAATTTGTTCGTGGTTAAGAATCTGGTTCTCCATGCTTCAAATATAAAAAACGGATCATTCAGTTTCGTCCAAATACCCATCAATATCCCTTCGATCCTTTTTTGTGGGCCGTCCGGTTCCTTTCTTTCGATAGTGATCTTTGGCAAATTTGAGCAAATCACTGTGTTCAAAAGCCTCTTTGGGGGTGACATCTTTTCGGTAAATATCCACCAGCTTGGCTCCGACCCGGCTTTCGGGAATGTCCAAAACCACCAATGTGTAATCGATTTGATTTTTTCTGATTGAAATTTTGTCCATGGGATACACCTCCCTTGATGGTTTTACCGCATCACCGTTTATTTTTACTTGTCCTTTTTTAACAGCAGTGGTAGCAACGTTTCTTGTTTTATAGTATCTAGTACACCAGAGGTACTTATCAATCCGCATGATCTGTTCAAATCTTTGTTAATGGGATAAGCAAAAATAGCGGAAAATTGTATCTTGCGCAGCTAAAATAATATACTTGATGAGGTACGGGATTTTTGTTTGTTTTTTGTGTGTAACATTTCTTTTCTCCTGCAACAACGATGATAATGGCGATATAGTCTCCGTTCCACCTCGACTGTTGAGTGAGGTCGTGGCAGAGGATACGGATGAGATTAGGGAATTTCTCCGAACCCATTTTTATAATTATGAAGAGTTTGCCTCGCCACCGCCCAATTTCGATTTTAACATTCGCATTGATACAATAGCCGGCGTAAATAGCGATAAAACACCGCTGATGGATTTTGTAGATTCCTTAACCGTAAGCGTTTCTTCCAATGAATTCATTGGATTGGATGATGAGGACGATATTCCCCACACCTTTTATTATCTTGAAGCAATCGAGGGTGCTGGAACTAGTCCGACCATTGGAGATTCCACATTGGTAAAGTTCGAAGGCTCATTGCTTGATGGGACGGTATTCGATGCGTCGACCGTGTTTGGATGGCAGTATCTTCCAGGAACGTTAAGGGGATACCATAATGGGATTGCCCAGCTTAACGTTGGCGATGTTATTATTGATAATCCTGATGGGACAGCCGACGTTGGAGGTGCCGGTATCGGTTTGATTGTAATGCCATCTGGACTGGGGTATTACAACACACCACCTTCGGTGCTTATTCCTGTTTACTCTCCTCTAATTTTTAAAGTGACAACTGGATTGTTTGTTGAAGACACCGATTTTGATGATGATGGTATCCCTTCCATTTTGGAAGATGTGGATGGGGATGGGAACTTGGCCAACGACAATACGGATTTCGACGATGAAGTAGATCGGAGGGCAACTCCCCTACCAAACCATTTGGATGCTGATGATGATGGTGATGGGGTCTCAACAAGAAGCGAGATAAGTGATGATGATGGTAATATTATAGGACCTCCTTATCCAGATTCTAATAATGATGGAACTCCAGATTATTTGGATCCCGATACCAACTAGAAAGATTTAATACAGAAAAAAGGCCCGGATTTCTCTGGGCCTTTTTTGTATTGCTCTAAAATTTGGCTTACTGCCTACGACTATTATTTGAAAGTTTGTAGGACAGACTGAAGATGATTTGTGAAGGTCTTGAATCTATTCGGCCTTCAACGTTGGCGATGTTATCATCAATAAACTGGGCTTCATTGTCCGAGAATCCGCGTTCGTAGCGAACATCCAATCCAAGTTTGCCTAAATTGACCCCCACACCTGCATTCAAACCAACGGTGAAATCATTTTCAACATCCTCTACTTCCAAATCCCCTAGATCATTGCTCAGGGTATACTGAAAAGCAGGCCCGGCAAAAACATGAAGAGGCCCTATAATTTTGTAGCCCAGCAACACGGGGAGATCCAATTTAGAGACATCATAGTCGTTGGATTCACCATTGAAATCGTACGTACTTTTGGTTCTTGTATAAACCAATTCGGGTCTTATGTAAAGCTTGGGGAAATCCAATTTCCCCCAAAGACCAACATGATAGCCTGTTTTACCCTCCGCACCTTCAGTAATGTTTTGCGCAGCATCGCCAACCGAGCCGACGAGGTCGCCGTTCTTGTTGTAGCTCAATCCTGCCTTAATTCCAAATCCTGTGCCGTTTTGGGCAAATGCAGTTGTGCCCATTAGGGCCAACACTGCAATAAGAAGTGTTTTTTTCATAAAGTGTTCCGTTTTTTAATTGGTTGAAAAGTATCAAAGATGATACCGAAAACTATTTTCGCTTCAACACTTTTAAAACGGCACGCTCTATGGCTTTATTGTTTAATCCGTATTTGTCCATTAATTCATCTGGAGTCCCACTTTCACCAAAAGTATCTTGTGTGGCCACAAACTCCTGGGGTGCAGGATGGTGCGTGGAGAGTACCCTTGCGACACTTTCGCCAAGTCCACCCAAATAATTGTGTTCTTCGGCAGTAACAACACATCCAGTTTTCCTTACAGAGGCCAAAATAGCCCCATCATCTAAGGGTTTTATGGTGTGGATGTTGATTACTTCTGCGGATATGCCTTGGCTTTCCAGACTTTCGGCGGCAATCAGGGCTTGCCAAACCAAATGACCTGTGGCGATGATGGTTACATCCGTACCTTCGTTTAGCATAACGGCCTTACCTATTTCGAATTTTTGATCTACGGGCGTAAAGTTGGCCACTTTCGGACGTCCGAATCGAAGGTAAACCGGGCCTTGATGCTCAGCAACAGCTATCGTGGCCGCTTTGGTTTGATTAAAATCACAAGGATTGATCACGGTCATACCCGGAAGCATTTTCATCAAACCAATATCCTCCAAAATTTGGTGGGTAGCCCCATCTTCTCCAAGCGTTACACCAGCATGTGAAGCACAGATTTTCACATTTTTACCGGAATAAGCAATGGACTGTCGTATTTGATCATAAACACGACCTGTGGCAAAGTTGGCAAATGTGGAAGCAAAAGGAATTTTACCTCCAATGGTCAATCCAGCAGCGATACCCATCATATTGGCCTCAGCAATACCAACTTGATAAAACCGCTCCGGATTTTCGGCGATGAATGTTTCAATTTTAAGTGATCCCACTAAATCCGCGCAAAGTGCAACTACATTGGGATTGGTTCTTCCCAGTTCTGTCATTCCTGCACCGTAACCGCTTCGCGTGTCCTGTTTTCCTTGATCTGTATATTTTGTCATCTTGTTTTCTTGAGAATTAATAATCGCCCAGTGTCTCTGGATTTTGTGCCAATGCGGTTTCCAATTGCTCATCGTTGGGAGCTTTGCCATGCCATGCGTGGGTATGCATCATAAAATCGACACCATTGCCCATTTCAGTGGTCATAACAATACACACAGGTTTCCCTTTTCCAGTTCGACTTTTGGCTTCCTTTAAACCAGCGATTACTTGATCCAAGTCGTTTCCATTCTCAATCTCCATAACGTCCCAACCAAAAACACGGAACTTTTCAGCAACATCGCCCAAAGGCATCACATCTTCGGTGGCACCGTCGATCTGCTGTCCATTTCTATCCACGGTCGCGATTAAATTGTCAACTTTTTTTCCGGCAGCGAACATTATGGCCTCCCAATTCTGTCCTTCCTGCAGTTCACCATCCCCATGTAGGCTGAAGACCAAATGATTATCGTTATTCAGTTTTTTCGCCAATGCCGCACCAATGGCCACGGACATCCCTTGACCTAATGATCCCGAAGCGACCCGCACACCGGGCAAACCTTCATGGGTGGTCGGGTGGCCCTGCAATCGGGAATCTATCAATCGGAAAGTGTTTAGTTCCTCGAGAGGAAAGTATCCTTTTCGAGCCAACACACTGTAAAAAACAGGGGAAATGTGTCCATTGGAAAGAAAGAAAATGTCCTCCCCATGGCCGTCCATGTCGAACCCATCTTTCAGTTCCATGATTTCGTTGTAAAGTGCAACAAAAAATTCGGTACAACCCAATGATCCTCCTGGGTGCCCCGAATTCACTTTGTGGACCATTCTCAAAATATCCCTTCGAACTTGGACCACCAAATCCTGTAATTCTTTGCTATTTGGCATGGTATTTAGTTTAAGATTTCAAATGTAACCGCATTCATTCGGCTAAACAAGCCTTAAGGTATTATTTTACGAAACGCTTTGCGTAGCTAAACTTTATTTTTTTGTTAAGGCTTGGAGGAAATGAGTTGGCTATATTTGCGGTCTTAAATACGCGTATTGAAATTTACCTTAATACAAAAGGATAAACACAGCAAGGCCAGGGCCGGAGAATTAACCACGGATCACGGTACCATACAGACACCAATATTCATGCCTGTGGGGACGGTCGCCTCCGTGAAGGGAGTGCATCAACGCGAACTCAAAGACGATATTGACCCTGATGTTATCTTGGGAAACACCTACCATTTGTACCTACGCCCAGGAACAGGAATTTTGGAACAGGCTGGTGGACTGCACAAGTTTATGGGATGGGACAGGAATATTTTGACCGACAGTGGCGGATATCAGGTTTATTCCCTTTCCAACAACCGTAAAATTAAAGAGGAGGGGGTCAAATTTAAATCCCATATAGACGGCTCCAATCATATTTTTACACCTGAAAACGTGATGGAGATTCAGCGGACCATCGGAGCGGATATCATTATGGCATTTGATGAATGTACTCCGTACCCTTGTGATTATGGCTATGCCAAACGATCTATGCACCTTACCCATCGCTGGTTGGACAGATGCATGGCCCATCTGGAGAAATTACCGTTGCCTTATGGGTATTCCCAAAGTTTTTTCCCCATTGTTCAAGGTTCCACTTTTAAGGATTTACGGAAACAATCTGCAGAATATATAGCTTCTGTTGGGGCAGAGGGAAATGCCATTGGGGGACTTTCCGTAGGGGAACCGGCTGAAGAAATGTATGAAATGGCGGAATTGGTCTGCGATATCCTTCCAGAAGATAAGCCCCGTTATTTAATGGGTGTGGGGACACCCATAAACATTCTCGAAAATATAGCATTGGGTGTGGATATGTTCGATTGTGTAATGCCCACACGTAATGCACGTAACGGTATGCTGTTCACCGCCCATGGCACCATCAACATTAAAAACAAAAAATGGGAGGATGATTTTTCGCCTATTGATGAAATGGGAATCACATTTGTGGACACTGAATACTCCAAGGCCTATTTACGACATCTTTTTGCCGCCAACGAATATTTGGGCAAGCAGATTGCCACCATTCACAACCTAGGATTTTACCTGTGGTTGGTGCGTACTGCCAGAGAACGTATTTTAGCGGGGGATTTTCAGGAATGGAAAACCCAAATGGTTAAACAAATGGACAAAAGACTCTAATGCTAACCATACTCGATAGGTACATATTAAAGCGGTATTTGGTCACCTTTATGGGGATGTTGCTCCTTTTTGTTCCAATTGGAATCATGGCAAATTTGGCCGAAAAGATTGGAAAAATCATTGACAATGAAGCCCCTTTAGGCGAAGTAATTGTGTTTTATGGCAATTTTACTTTAGTAATTGGAAATCTATTACTACCAATTTTTTTGTTTCTGTCCATCATATTCTTTACCTCAAAACTGGCCAGTAATACTGAAATCGTGGCGATTTTGAGTTCGGGGGTTTCCTATGGGCGCTTTTTACGCCCCTACTTAATAGGGGCAACTTTGGTGGCTATACTTATTTTTCTCATGGGGATGTTCATTGTGCCCCATGCTAGTATTGGATTCAACGAGTTTGAGTATAAATACTTCAAAAAGGGAAGGCAGGATAGGGTCACAAGCAATGTTTTCAATCAATTAAATGAAAGCGACTATCTGTATGTAAGCAGTTTTGATCCCAATCGAAAAATCGGATACAATTTCACTTACGAGCATTTCAACCCCAATAAGAAGCTCGATTATAAGATTTCAGCGACCAATATTCGATGGATTGAAAAAGACAGTATTTATAGGCTTACCAATTATGTAAAAAGAAAGGTCAGGAATGATACCGAAATCATTCAAACCAAAAGAAGGCTCGATACACTTTTCACCTTTCAGATAGAAGATTTGACCCCGGTATCCTATGTGGCCGAAACTAAAAACTTATTTGAACTCAACGAGTTTATAAAAGATCAACGGCGTAAGGGAGCATCCAATATCAATGCCTATGTACTGGTGAAATACAAAAGATGGGCCTTGCCCATAGCTGCTTTTGTACTCACCGTAATTGCTGTGGCGGTATCTTCCGTAAAAAGAAGAGGGGGAATGGGACTAAACCTCGCCTTTGGAATAGGGGTTGCCTTCGTGTACATCTTTTTTGATAAGGTATTTGGGACTTTGGCAGAGCAGTCGGGATTTTCCCCTTTATTAGCAGTGTTGATCCCTAATCTTATTTTTGGAGCCTTTGCCGCATACATGTTGATGAAGGCCAAAAGGTAAGCATCGATTTGGGCATTTTTTGTCCATTAAATCACAAAGAGGTGTTTTAGGAGTGTTCCTTAATGTTATATATTTGCCCCACAATTTTTTTCTGAAATCAACTTTCCATGGAATATCTCGATTTTGAACTTCCCATAAAAGAGCTCGAAGATCAATTACAAAAATGTATGGTCATCGGCGAAGAAAGCGATGTCGATGTTAGTGAGACCTGTCAACAGATTGAGAAGAAGTTGGAAGAGACCCGAAAGGATATCTATAAAAACCTATCGGCTTGGCAACGCGTTCAATTGTCGAGACACCCCAACAGGCCCTACACAATGGATTACATCAATGCCATTTGCGGGGATACCTTTTTGGAATTGCATGGCGATAGAAATGTGAAGGACGACAAGGCCATGATCGGTGGTTTGGGAAAAATCGGTGATCAAAGCTACATGTTCATTGGCCAACAAAAGGGATACAATACCAAAACACGTCAATATCGAAATTTTGGTATGGCCAATCCTGAGGGATATCGAAAGGCACTGCGTTTGATGAAATCCGCAGAGAAGTTTGGGATTCCAGTGGTAAGCTTTGTTGATACTCCGGGTGCCTACCCAGGTATAGAAGCAGAAGAGCGGGGACAAGGCGAGGCCATAGCTCGGAATATTTTGGAAATGACCCGTTTAAAAGTGCCCATTATTGTACTGATCATAGGAGAAGGAGCTTCCGGTGGTGCTTTGGGTATTGGAGTAGGGGATAAGGTATTGATGTTGGAAAATACTTGGTACTCTGTAATTTCTCCTGAGTCGTGCTCCTCAATCCTGTGGCGAAGCTGGGAGTTCAAGGAACAAGCGGCAGAGGCATTGAAGTTGACCGCAGCGGACATGAAAAAGCAGAAGTTGGTGGATGAAATTGTACGGGAACCGCTGGGCGGTGCACATACCAATAGAGAAAAAACTTTCGAGACCGTAAAGAATAAAATTTCTGCGCATTTCGAGGAACTCAAAAAGTTATCACCAAAAGAATTGGTGAAAACACGGATGGATAAGTACGCTTCAATGGGCGTGTTTAACGGCTAATAACGGTTTTCTGGCGTTCGTCCTTTTTTATTAGTTTTTTTCCTCAAACATTTTTTGGTTATTAACAAAAATCTTAAGTTATCAACATTAATTTTGTTGATGACCTGTGGACATCGGAGTTTAAAAAATTAAAGTTAACTTAAGGTTAATTAGCTACATTCGCGTTTATGGACAAGCCTAGCCCAATTATCGCCCATAAAGTAGACAAGTCGACCCTGATCAACTTGGAAAGAGGTAAAATACCCCCGCAAGCAGTTGATTTAGAGGAAGTTGTGCTTGGGGCCATGATGATTGATAAGAAAGGCGTGGATGAAGTAATAGATATCTTACACCCAGATGTTTTTTACAAAGACGTCCATCGTTATATCTACGAAGCCATCTTCAAATTGTTCGAATCTTCTGAGCCGGTGGATTTATTAACCGTTTCGGCACAGTTAAAGAAGGACGGTAGGCTCGAGGCGATCGGGGGGGACTTTTACCTGATAAAATTGACCCAAAAAGTGGCGTCCTCGGCACATATTGAGTTTCATGCGCGTATCATCCTTCAAAAGTATATTCAACGTAGTCTGATTAAAATCTCCAACGAGATCATTGAGGATGCCTACAGCGATTCGACCGACGTTTTTGACCTTTTGGACAATGCAGAGGCTAAATTGTATGAAGTCACCCAAGGGAATCTAAAACGTTCTGCAGAGACAGCCCAAAATTTGGTGATTCAGGCCAAAAAGAAAATTGAGGAAATTTCCAATAAGGAAGGTTTAAGTGGAATTCCTTCCGGATTTGATAAGCTGGACAAGCTGACATCAGGCTGGCAACCCAGCGACTTGGTGATTGTGGCCGCAAGACCCGGTATGGGTAAGACGGCATTAACACTTTCCATGGCGCGAAATATTGCCGTGAACTCCGAAATACCAGTGGCTTTCTTTTCTCTGGAAATGTCCTCAGTACAGTTGATTACGCGTTTGATTTCATCAGAAACGGGACTTTCTTCCGAAAAATTGCGGACAGGTCGTTTGGAAAAGCATGAATGGGAGCAACTGAACGTAAAGGTGAAGACCTTGGAGAAGGCACCTCTGTTCATTGATGACACCCCTTCCCTTTCCATTTTTGACCTTAGGGCAAAGGCACGACGTTTGGCTTCGCAACACAAAATAAAATTGATTATCATTGACTATTTGCAGTTAATGACCGCAGGTGGAAGCCAAAAAGGTGGAAATCGGGAACAGGAAATTTCAACCATTTCCCGAAATCTTAAAGCACTGGCCAAAGAACTCAATGTTCCCGTAATTGCACTTTCCCAGTTATCACGTGCTGTGGAGACCCGTGGAGGAAGCAAGCGCCCCATTCTTTCCGATTTAAGGGAATCTGGCGCCATTGAGCAGGATGCTGACATAGTTTCGTTTATCTATCGCCCGGAATACTATAAAATTGATGAGTGGGATGACGAGGAACGCACCCCAACACAAGGTCAGGCCGAATTCATTGTGGCCAAGCACCGTAACGGTGGATTGGATAATATTAGGTTAAAATTTGTGGGTGCTCTGGGTAAATTTGATAACTTGGATGACTTTGACTCCCCATTCGAATTCCAATCGAAGATGAATGCGGACGAAGAGAATCCCTTTGCGCCACCCAGTCTGCCCAGTGGGGATGAGGCTTTTGGGAGCGCAATGAACAGTGATGACGACCCGGATGATAATGACGTACCTTTCTAAAATAGTTTCCCTATTCTCGCTTCCAGCAAAGTCGAGATGGTTCCTATCCATATTTTTCCTTTTTACTTTCCTGAAATCCTCAGCATCGGTAATCCTGATTCCCATGGATGCCGAAAGCCAAGAAAATCATCTTAAGGCCTATGGCATTACCTATTGGGTGCTTCAAAAACAGCAAAAAGTGCAATGGCTGTTAAATTATAGGGGTGGATCATTCATGCTACCAGATGGGGAAGTGATTCGAAAAGAATGCCAGATTCGGGGAGTTTCTTTTGAAATCTTGTCCGATGCCCTAGCAGAATCCATTCTGGAGGGAATCAGTAGCCCATCGCAGAATCAAGAAGCGGTAATTCTTGAAAAAGCTCCCAAAATAGCGGTGTATTCCCCCAAAGAGAATCAACCCTGGGATGATGCCGTCACTATGGTGCTCACGTACGCCGAAATTCCATACGTCACGATTTATGATGAAGAGGTGCTGGATAACAAATTGGCACTTTACGATTGGTTGCATCTGCATCATGAGGATTTCACAGGTCAATACGGAAAATTTTATGGAGCGTACCGTGCAGCGCCTTGGTATATTGAAGGGAAAGCACAGGCCGAAGCTTTGGCCTTAAAAATGGGTTTTGCAAAGGTATCTGACGCAAAATTGGCCGTTGCAAAAAAGATTAGGAATTATGTAATTGGGGGCGGATTTATGTTCGCCATGTGTTCCGCTACCGATAGTTTCGATATCGCTTTGGCCGCAGAAAATGTGGACATCTGTGAACCCATGTTCGATGGGGATCCCTCCGATGCCAACTATCAGGGCAGGTTGGATTATACACGAACCTTTGCTTTCACCAATTTTACTTTAGAACGGAATCCTTTGCGCTACGAATTCTCGTCCATCGACATGACCAATAAACGGCGAAGTGTCGCCAAGGAATCAGATTACTTTTCCTTGATGGAGTTTTCTGCGAAATGGGATCCAGTCCCCACCATGCTGACCCAAAACCATACCTCATTGGTGAAAGGATTTATGGGACAGACAACCGCCTTCACCAGAAATGAGGTAAAACCCACCGTGATGATTTTGGGAGAGAACAAAATCAACGGAGAAGCACGCTACATCCACGGAATCAAAGGGAAAGGTTTCTTTACCTTTTATGGCGGACATGACCCCGAAGATTATCAGCATCGGGTAGGGGATCCCAAAACGGAACTGGAATTGCATCCTACCTCACCCGGATATCGCTTGATATTGAATAATGTGCTGTTTCCCGCAGCGCGAAAAAAGAAGCAAAAAACCTGATTCATTTCAAATTGAAGGTTTCTTTTCAATCTTTTTTTATGGAAAGAGGAGTGCTTTTGGTTCCGGCATAAAACACCACAATTTCTGCGGGTTTATTGTTTTCGTTGATGCCATAATGCCATGTATTCACCACCTCTACAATGGGGTCACCAGCCTTTAATCTTAAGGTGTCCCTATTGACGGTAATTATTGAAAGTTTTCCTTTTAGCAGGATGCCAGCATTAATATTTGGGTGTTTGTGCCATGCTAATTTTGTCTTTCCAGGAATGACCACTTTGATAATTGTAATTTCGGGGTCTTTGTCTGCATATTTTGGAAGTTTTGTTCCATCCCAACTCTCGGACGTACTGATCAAAGTGGTAAATTGGATATTTTTTTGACGTAAAGTTTTGCAGGAACTTAATATGAAGGTGGAAAGGAAAATCGGAAAAAATAAAGTTCTCATAGGTGCTTTGAAGTCATGTTCTGGTAAACTTTTTTATGATATCTCCATGCTGGGGGAATTTTTCTAGCAATTCTATTCTTTTTGGCATTACAAAATCCTCAAAATCAAAACCGGGAGCCACGGTGCATCCCACAAAAGAATAACCGTCGGGAGTAATAGTTTCCGCAGCAAACCAATGGTCCGCAGGTACTGTGAACTGAGGGATTTCCCCATTTAGAAAATCATTGCCGATTATTTGGGATTCGTAGGTACCCGAATCTGAAATGATATGCAATTTTAACGGTGAACCGGTGTAGAAATGCCACATTTCATCCTGTTTGATGCTATGGAATGCGGAAAAAGTATCCGAGGTCAATAAAAAATAGATGCCAGTAGCATAATTCCGATTGCCCTGAAACTCGTTGGGAAGTGCACTTTCATGGATTTCGCCTCTGCTGCGATAGGTTTCCCGAAAATAACCTCCTTCCGGATCCGGCTTCAGTCCAAATTTTGCTATGATTGATTCTACCATCACTAGAGCATTTTTTCAAGAACGCGTTCCACACCGAACTCGTTATTACTCAACGTACTATATTTTGCTGTCTTCTGGACATTGGGGTGGGCGTTGGCCATAGCAAAGCTATATTCAGCCAATTGGAGCATTTCAATATCATTATTATAGTCACCGAAGACCATCAACTCATCCGGTTGTATTCCATGGCATTCCATCACTTTTTTCAGCGCATGACCCTTATGGGCCTTTAGGCTGGAAACATCGACCCAGTTTTCTCCAGAAACCTTTACCTTGAGCTCATTTTCCAAATGTTGCACCGCAGGATAAATGTACTTTTCAGAATCTACAAAATGATAAACCGCAATCTTCATGGTCTCAATTTCTGATGCTTTCAGATCTTCTACAACTTCAAACCTTGTGTAGTACTCCCGAAGCATTTGTTCAAATTTTGGTGAACTGTCAGAAATAAATGCACCATATTTCCCGCATAGCACGGGATGATTATCACCGACCTCCTCTAAAATTCCCAACACCTCATTTCTTTTTTCGGTAAGAAGTGGGGTGGAGACGATCTCCTTGCCATTGTCAATGGCAAAACCACCGTTTTCGGCAATTACAATGATGTCATCGTGGATGGGCTTTAATTTCTCAACAATACTGTGATATTGCCTACCACTGGCCGCTACAAACTTGATATTTTTTCGTTTCAGGACTTCAAAAAGCTCAAAGAAACGATCGCTGACCTCGTGTTTGGAATTCAGCAGTGTGCCGTCCATATCCGAAACCACCATTTTTATTTTGGAAAGATCCATATCCTATTTTAAAACTGCAAAGGTAGGGGATGACTGAGGAATGAAGTAAAGTTTATATTAATTTCGCCGATTATGAAGTGGTATCAAACAGAAATACGGCTCAAACCCTATCCAAGGGGGTTTCATTTAATCACCGACACCATTACCAAAAACTTTCCAGAGCTCCAGAAAATAGAAATGGGCATCTTGCAGGTTTTCATCAAACATACATCGGCAGGGTTGACCATCAACGAAAATGCAGACCCGACGGTTCGAACGGATTTTGAAAGCCATTTTAATAAGATGGTGCCGGAAGATGCGCCTTATTACATTCACACGTATGAAGGTGCGGATGATATGCCAGCACACATAAAAGCTTCATTGTTGGGAAGTTCCGTGCAGGTTCCCATCAGCAAAGGAAGATTGAATTTAGGTATTTGGCAAGGGATTTACCTCTGTGAACATCGGAACAATGCCTCCGGTAGAAAATTGGTGATGACCGCATTTGGCTCCTAAAAAGGAATTCTTTGGTATTATTTAAGGAGTTTTTTGCTGATTTTCTTTACCCAAAGTCTGTACATTTTTTTTGAGGGATGCAGACTGTCCGAAGCAATGAGCGAAGGGTTTACCGAAGCATTTCGGGATATTTGCGTGATATCGAAATAACGCACGTTCATTTTTTTGGCTTCGGCTTCAATAAGTGTGTTGTACAGCTTTAGTTCCTTCACAATTTTGCCTTTATCTCTAAGTCTGGCAAATGGAGTTACACTCCAGTCCGGAATCGAAAGCACAAAGACATTTTCAGGCTTTCCTTGAGCCAGCGTAATTGCCGTTTGCAAAAGTTCTGGAAATTCCTTTTCAAATAGCTCCATATCCTTTCCCTTGTATTGATTGTTCACACCGATCAAGAGGCTCACGAGATTGTATTTAGGTTCAGGATTTTCCTTGTTGATGGCAGTCAAAAGGTTGGTAGTTGTCCAACCGGGTTGTGCGATGATATCAGGGGATTTTATGGAAACCTTCTTTTTTCTTAGCTGGGTTACCAATTGTACGGGCCAACTGTTTACTTTCAGTTCACTGGTGGCGGCAGTATAGCTATCGCCCAGGGCCAAAAAAGCGATACTGTCGTTTTGCGCCGAAGCACATAGCGTTCCAAACAGAAAGAAGACCAACACTAAACTCCCTTTACCCATGATGACATGATTTGCATTGCCTTAAAATACAAAATCCCACTCGAAGGAGTGGGATTTTAATAAGCGGGGTAAGTTTATATTGATTTTTACTTTACGCGTTCAACGATGGCTTTGAAAGCATCAGGATGGTTCATCGCCAAATCGGCCAAAACTTTTCTATTAAGTTCTATACCGTTGGATTTCACCTTCCCCATGAACTGTGAGTAAGACATACCGTGCATTCTTGCTCCAGCGTTGATACGGGTTATCCAAAGTGCGCGGAAATTTCTTTTTTTGTTTCTTCTGTCGCGATAGGCGTAAAGCATTGCTTTTTCTACCGCATTTTTGGCCACCGTCCAAACGTTTTTACGTCTTCCGAAGTAACCTTTGGCTTGCTTCATCACTTTTTTTCTTCGAGCTCTTGAAGCAACTGAATTAACTGATCTTGGCATAATGTTTCATTTTTTTGTAGCAGGCGGTCAATTTTTGACACTTTTAGGCCCGACTCCAGGGTTATTAATTAATGTACCGAATTTGAACAATTATTTTAAACGTAATTGTTGCTTGATATTGTCGACATCAGACTCATGCACCAAAGTAGAGTGTGTCAACTTAAGCTTTCGCTTTTTCGATTTTTTGGTCAAAATGTGACTCTTAAAAGCGTGCTTTCTTTTGATTTTACCAGAACCGGTGAGCTTAAACCGCTTTTTGGCACTGGATTTTGTTTTCATCTTAGGCATTTTCTCCTATTTAATATTAAAGCTGAACTGCTTCAGCTTCCCGCTTATATCTACTGGATGCTATCCAGAAATTTACTTTTTTGTTTTGGGTGCGATGAACATTGTCATTCGCTTTCCCTCTAATTTTGGCATCTGTTCTACCTTGCCAAATTCCTCCAATTCTTGCGCCAACCTAAGCAACAAGATTTCACCTTGATCTTTGTAGACTATTGATCGGCCCTTAAAAAATACATAGGCCTTAAGCTTCGCCCCATCCTTCAAGAATTTTTCCGCGTGCCGCTTCTTAAATTCATAATCATGGTCATCCGTCTGAGGGCCAAACCGTATTTCCTTTACAATTACTTTGGTGGCTTTCGCCTTAAGGGCCTTTTCCCTTTTCTTCTGTTCGTAAAGGAACTTTTTATAGTCTATGATCTTACAAACCGGTGGATTTGCTTTCGGTGAAATCTCCACCAAATCCAGTTCCAGTTCATTTGCCTTTTCCAAGGCTTTGGAAAGCGGGTAAACCCCAATTTCCACATTGTCTCCCACAAGTCTTACTTCTGGGGCAGTTATCTTGTCATTGATGTTGTGAGGGTTTTTGTTTTCCCTCCTAGGTTGGGGCCTAAATCTTCTTCGTATTGCTATGACTTATACTTTTTAATTAAACTCAATTTTTTAGAACGACTTTAAGGTACTATTTATTTCAGTAGCTACCAAGTCGGAAAATTTGTCAATACTTAACGCTCCTAAATCCTCGCCTCCATGTCTCCGGACCGAAATAGTTTCCGATGCTTCCTCTTGTTCCCCAACAATCAACATGAAGGGTATTTTTTGGAGTTCGGCCTCCCGGATTTTTTTTCCGACAGTCTCATTCCTATTATCAATGAGCGCGCGAATTTCGTGATTTTCCAAAGAATTCAAAACTTTTTCCGCATATTTTTCGTGTTTCTCACTGACGGGCAGCACGATAGCTTGGTTCGGAATCAGCCATAAAGGGAAATTTCCGCCAGTATGTTCCAGCAACAAGGCAACAAAACGCTCCAAACTACCAAAAGGAGCTCTATGGATCATTATGGGTTGATGCAATTCATTATCACTTCCCTTATAGGTAAGATTAAAACGTTCCGGAAGATTGTAGTCCACCTGAATGGTACCCAGTTGCCATTGCCTTCCAAGAGCATCCTTTATCATAAAATCCAGCTTGGGGCCATAAAAAGCAGCTTCACCGCTCTCTACCACAAAGTTCAGACCTTTCTCGGTCGCTGCATCGATGATAGCCTTTTCCGCTTTCTCCCACTTGTCCACATCACCAATGTACTTTTCAGGCTTTTCCAGATCACGAATAGAAACCTGGGCAGTAAAATCATCAAAACCTAAAGATTGGAGTACATATAAAGAAAGGTCTATTACCTTTTTGAACTCATCATTCAACTGATCTGGGGTGCAAAAAATATGGGCATCATCTTGAGTGAAACCACGAACTCGTGTAAGACCATGCAATTCCCCGCTTTGTTCATATCTATACACCGTGCCGAATTCGGCATAACGCTTAGGTAAATCCTTATAACTATAAGGTGTACTATTGAATATCTCACAATGATGGGGACAGTTCATCGGCTTTAGCAAAAACTCCTCATCTTCCTTTGGCGTATGGATAGGTTGAAAACTATCTTCCCCATATTTCTCATAATGACCAGAGGTTACATAAAGTTCTTTTTGCCCGATATGTGGTGTTACCACCATTTCATAACCTGCTTTCTTTTGGGCTTTCTTCAAAAACTGCTCCAAACGTTCGCGCAAAGCGGCACCTTTGGGCAACCATAATGGAAGACCTTGCCCCACCTTTTGGGAAAAGGTAAAGAGTCCCAACTCTTTTCCAAGTTTTCTATGATCACGTTTTTTGGCTTCCTCTAGGAGTTCGAGGTATTCCGTGAGTTCTTTTTGCTTAGGGAAAGAAATCCCATATACACGTGTTAATTGTTTGTTGTTCTCATCTCCTCTCCAATAAGCTCCGGCTACGCTGAGTATTTTAATGGCCTTAATAATACCCGTGTTAGGAATATGGCCTCCGCGACATAGATCCGTAAAGGTGCTATGGTCGCAAAAAGTAATAGTGCCATCCTCAAGGTTTTCAATAAGTTCTACCTTATACTCATTATCTTGTTCCTTATAATAGGATAGCGCATCTGCTTTGGAGACACTCCTCATTTTATAGTCGTGTTTCCCTCGGGCAATTTCCAACGCTTTTTTTTCTATTGTTGGAAAGTCTTTTTCTGATATGGAATGGTCCCCAAAATCCACATCATAATAGAAGCCATTCTCAATGGCCGGGCCAATTGTCAATTTAATTCCTGGATAGAGCTCCTCTAAAGCTTGGGCCACAACGTGTGAAGTGGAATGCCAAAATGCTTTTTTGCCCTCATCATTGTTCCAGGTGAATAATGTAAGTGTTCCATCTTGGGTAAGGGGGGTCACGGTTTCCACAACCGTATCATTGAATTTTGCTGAAATAACATTTCTGGCCAACCCCTCGCTAATGCTTTTTGCTACATCCATAGGGGTAGTTCCTTCCGAAACCTTCTTTATTGCGCCATCGGGCAGCGTGATGTCAATCATTTGTTCTCCTTATTTTGAGATGGAGCGCAAAGATACTATCTTGTATTGATGCTTACAATAGTATAAGGTTTGAATTGATATCGATCTTTGAATCAATGGTTTGACGAAAAATGGGTGCAACTCCGAGTAGTTTTTGGCACTGATACCATTCTATTATGAGTTTTATAAAACTGATTATCATTGAGTTATATTTTTTTTGATTTTTTTTTCAAAATAGTTTTGCCGTATCATTTAAACCTCTCTATATTTGCACCCGCTTAGCTGGTGAGGCTTTGCGTTTTTAGGGGTTATTTGAGGGGCTTTTTGGGCCCGCTTTTTTTCTCCCTATCATGAAGAAGTTC
>JANQRD010000154.1 GCA_028284725.1 Allomuricauda sp.
TTTCCCGGGCATGCACCCCGGCATCGGTCCTACCCGCGCCCACTACTTCCACTTCTTTTCGCAAAAGGGTGGAAAGTGCCTTTTCCAGCACTTCCTGAATCGTAATTGCATTAGGTTGGTTCTGCCATCCGTGGTAGGCTTTTCCGAAATAAGAAAATCGGATAAAATATCTCAATGGAATCCCTTACTTTTAAAAAGTTAAAGATACTTGAATCCCTTCCAATAGAAATCCGACGGTCATTTTTTAGCATATTTTTAGCGTTATGAAGAAAATTCTCTTGCTTTCCGACACGCACGGACATATGGATGATACCATTTTAAAATACGCTGCCCAAGCTGATGAAATTTGGCATGCCGGGGACGTTGGTGATCTAGCGGTCACCGATGCGCTGAAAAAGTTAAAACCACTTCGTGGTGTCCATGGCAACATCGATGACCATATTATCCAAAGGGAATTTCCAGAACACAATCGCTTTTTCTGTGAGGGTGTAGATGTGTGGATCACACACATTGGAGGGTATCCCAATAGATATAATGTTCGTGTCCGGGATGATATCAAACGTAATCCTCCTAAACTTTTTATCTGCGGACATTCCCATATTTTAAAGGTGATGCACGACAAAAAACTGGATTTGCTCCACATGAACCCAGGTGCCTGTGGCAAGCACGGTTTTCATCAGGTGCGTACCATGCTCAGGTTTGTGATCAATGGAGACAAAATATCCGATTTGGAGGTCATTGAATTGGGCAAGCGTTAATCCGTAAGCATTATAAAGTTTGACCGTCTAAGCGATTAAACAATTATACAACACACTATGAAAACATTTCGCTTAGCCCCAATGGCACTGCTCGTCCTGTTTCTGGTAGCAGCATGCGCAGAAAAAGCAAAAAAGACGGAAACAACCTCTGAAGAAATGGCCGTAAAAGTTCCTGAGGCACCCGTTTATGACACCACAAAACCCAAGACCATTTTGGCCGCTGTAGCCCATGCGCATGGTGGCTGGAACGACCTATGGAAAAAAGGAGATGTGGAATACACTTACGACTATCGCCTCCCTTCAAATGGGAAGGCCGATATCTCAGTGGAGCGGTACATTTTTAATTCCGAGGCTTCCTACGGGAAGTACACGCAGCATGAAATCAACGTGATGCCGGAAAAAGAGGGTGAGGTCGTGCAATGCTTCGACGGAAAGGAAACCATCGTTTTGGCGAATGGGGAAAAAGTCGAGAATCCTGAGGTTTTGGCCACTGGTGATTTCCTCCGAAGAGCGAATTACTACTGGTTCACCATGCCCTACAAACTGAATGACAAAGGTACCGTTGCTACGTATTTGGGTCAAGAGGACTTTAACGGAACCGCATATGACAAAGTCGAGGTTACCTACGACCCGGAAGTAACAGGTAAAGAACAAAACGATATCTACATTCTTTATGTGAATCCTGAGACGAAGCTAATCGATAGATTCTATTTCTCCCTACCCTTTTTAGGCGTACAGGAGCCTGTGATCATTGCCGATTACGAGTATGAGGATATCGACGGGCAATTGATCTCCACAAAACGCTCGTATTTTATTCCCAGTGAAGAAGGTTATGCTGAAGAGCCAAGCTTGGTGCAGACCATGACGAAGGTAAAATTCGGAAACGGTTTCACCGAAGAGACTTTGATGCAATAGAAATTTCAGGTCCGTAAAAACAAAAACCCCGGTCAAAACCGGGGTTTTCTCGCACTAATACTACTAAGATGTTAGGTTCAACGTAAGCGATCAACAGATTTTACAAGATCTTCATCCTTTTTGATGGCTCTGTTGGCCAGAACCAGAAAAACGATAGAAAATACAGGAATCAGCATCCCAATACCCTTCTCAGAAATGTTACTTTCTCCGGATAAGCTTAGCGATCGGTAAACGAAAAATCCT
The DNA here is from genome assembly GCA_028284725.1 of Allomuricauda sp. Lineage (GTDB taxonomy): Bacteria > Bacteroidota > Bacteroidia > Flavobacteriales > Flavobacteriaceae > Flagellimonas. Next base: position 1,917 of record JANQRD010000154.1, read on the forward strand.
AGTAAAAAAAGATTCAATATCATATTCAATCTGTTCATCACAAATTGATTCTGTCTATTCTTGTACATAAAAATCGATATCAATGCCAAGGCGGCCGATGCATAAAACATCACACTGATCCACAATACATTCTTGGCAAAAACCGCATTTCCATCAGCATCGATCCATAAACTTAAAACAAATGGCAGAACTCCCGAAATAAGTCCGACCAAGAGTAAAAAAAACGTTTGGATACGCTGAATCATTGTGCAAATCGATTTGGAAAGGCAAAAATAGTTGTCTTTTCGGGAAATGACAGCTATTTGTTGAAAAATAATTTGTATACTTGTATCGTTATTAGCGAAGCACTTACCCAAGGAATTCTTTCCTATAGTAGTACCCCAATAACTTTTTTACTTCAATAGTTACGTTAGACAAGTTTAATTTATTTTTTATTAATGTTCGAGATTTCAGATCTAAAAGCTAAGAAGCTTCCTGAATTGCAAGAAATTGCAAAAGGTCTTAACGTTCCAAAGTTCAAGACCATGAAAAAACTGGATTTAGTCTACCAAATCCTGGATGTTCAGGCATCCAACCCCAAAGTGGTAAAGGAAACCACCAACGATTCCCGTGAAAATGCGGAGCCCCGAACCAGAAGACCAAGAACCCCACGTCCCAAAAAAGAACAGAAGGATGTTGCTGTTATGGAGCAAGAACCAGCTGCTACACCAACGGTTGCTGAAAGCAAGGGTGAAGATGTCAAGGATGCACCTCCAAAAAAGGAACAGCACAGACAAAATGGTCAGTCAAAAAACCAGAACAATAAAAGAAGCAACCAACATCAGCGGAACGGTAACCACGACAAAAAAAGCAGCAACTTTGATAAAGACCTAAAGAACAGGTATAAAGAGCCCGAGTTCGAATTCGACAGTATTATCGAGAGCGAGGGAGTCTTGGATATTATGCAGGACGGTTACGGCTTTTTAAGGTCTTCGGATTACAACTACCTCTCCTCTCCAGATGATATTTACGTATCCCAATCGCAGATTAGGCTCTTTGGTCTAAAGACCGGTGATACAGTTCTTGGTAATGTAAGACCCCCAAAAGAAGGTGAAAAATATTTCCCATTGATCAAGGTGACCAAGATCAATGGGTTGGATCCCCAAGTGGTTCGAGATCGAGTTTCATTTGAACACTTGACGCCACTGTTTCCAAAGGAAAAATTCAACTTGGCGGAACGTCAGAGTACCATATCCACACGGATAATCGATTTGTTCTCGCCCATTGGTAAGGGACAACGTGGAATGATCGTCTCTCAGCCCAAAACGGGTAAAACGATGTTGTTGAAGGACATCGCCAATGCCATTGCGGCAAACCATCCAGAGGTTTATCAAATCATTTTGTTGATTGATGAGCGCCCGGAAGAGGTTACCGACATGCAACGTAACGTACGCGGTGAGGTTGTGGCCTCCACGTTCGACAAAGAAGCTACCGAACACGTTCGAGTGGCCAATATCGTCATTGAAAAAGCAAAGCGTTTGGTGGAATGTGGCCATGATGTAGTAATTCTTTTGGATTCCATCACCCGTTTGGCGCGAGCCTACAATACGGTACAACCTGCATCCGGGAAAGTATTGAGTGGTGGTGTTGACGCCAATGCACTGCACAAGCCAAAACGTTTCTTTGGAGCAGCTAGAAATATAGAAAATGGTGGATCGCTGTCCATTATTGCTACGGCTTTGACAGAGACCGGTTCCAAAATGGACGAGGTAATCTTTGAGGAATTTAAGGGTACGGGCAACATGGAGCTTCAGTTGGATAGACGCATCTCCAACAGAAGAATTTTCCCAGCCATCGATCTTATTTCGTCCTCTACACGACGCGACGACCTGTTATTGGATGATACAACCATTCAACGTATGTGGATCATGCGGAAATATTTGGCTGATATGAATCCAGTGGAAGCGATGGAATTTATGGAACAGCGTATTAAGCAGACCAAAAACAACGAAGAGTTTTTGTTGACCATGAACGAATAGATTCGGTTTGCAGGTGCAGTTCCACCGCATAGATTTAATGCCCTTTGAGTAGCCTCAAAGGGTTTTTTTGTGAATTCATATTGAAGAAAAAACATATCTTTAGTACCGTTTCCTCATAACTACACACTAAAACACTTACAACATGAAAAACACCAAAAAAGCCACTACTTTGCTATTAAGCTCTTTCCTATTGATTCTGGGAGCTTGCCAACAACAAAAAAAACAAGAATCCAAGGAGGATGAACCTACACATGAAGAACCCAAGGAGCGTGTAAAACCACCTGAACAAATCATCTCCATCGAAGAGTCCAAGAAATTATTCGACAACTACACCAAAAACAGGGTTGAGTCCATACAAGCTTATGAATTGGAGGTCAATCGTGATGAGGATTTTCATGTGGCGCGGTTCAGTTCATTCGACTATAAAACATTCAAACAGTATATGGCCTATATTGAGCAAGAGGCCAAAGCCGCTAAAGTCGACATTACTACACTACGGTTTTATTTTGCGAATTATCCCAACGAAAAGGAATTCCCAGATGGAAGAAAAGTGGTTCATCCTAGACAAAATTCCATTTTCGTAGTTCCAACCATTGATGTTGACGGCGAAAACTATGGGTTTTTTATTGGTGCCAATGGAAAGGCTGAGCTGATCAAAAATGCCATCAGATCAGATGGGATAGGCTCGAAAGTCGATGATGATGAAAAATCGTACGCAAGTTTTGCCCCAACCGCTGCGCCCACCCCTCCTTTCATTGGAGGAAGTTTAGCCATGGATCGAAGCAGTAGCGGACCACCACCTTCTCCAGACTATTAAAAAATTATGGTCCAAGAGTTCTTAAAGCTTTTCGAGGAATACTATACCATTCCGCTGTATCTATTTACTTGGATAATAGCGGTAGTACGCTATCGAACTTATTTCGATACCGTTTTGAAATATTTTCCCATATTCATCATTTATACCTTCTTTACAGAACTCTTGGGCTATTTTGTAAAACACTCCAACGAATTTCAGTTCTTTGCTGAAGAGCACTATTCATGGCACAATGTGATTATTTACAATATTTACTCCATTGTCTCATTCCTGTTCTTTTATTATATCTATTGGACCATCTTGAAGAGCGTACAATACAAGAAATGGGTAACGTACGCAACCGCCACAGCCCTGCTTGGTTACGTCATCAGTATGTTTCTCCAAGATCCTTTCCATTCCAACCTCTATTATGCCGATTTGGCGGCCTCCATCTTCTTGCTAATTATCATCGGTCTTTATTTCAAGGAGAAAAGGGAAGAACCAAAAACCTACCCCATGACCCAAAATCTATTATTTTGGATAAGTGTTGGATTGTTTATTTTCCACCTCTTTTTCCCGTTTATATTTTTGGCAGCTTATGAAGCACCTGGTTTCTACGCAGAATACCGTTTGCATAAACTGCTTATGGTACTGATTGTACTTATGTACACCTTGTTCATTGTAGGTTTTTTGGCTGGAAAAAGAAAGGCCTTCAGATGACCACATTTTTCAGGGTTTTTACAACTTTATCTATCCTTTCATCGGTAAAACATATGATTTTGTAAGTTTTTTCGTTCAAAATTTTGATTAAATCCATTACGGCCTTATTTGTCGAAGAAAAAAAACCATTCATCGATAGATAGAAGTCGTCGGGCCAAAATCAAAACCTTAATTTCTTGATTGAGAATAATTTTAACGAAAAATGGACCAACAGGTCCTTCAAAATTGCAAGCGATGAAAGCGTCCCAAATTGTTTTATCCATAACATGTCTGCTTATGGCCCTTACCTTTACCTCATGTGTCAAGGACAGTTTAGATAACCCTACGACACCTAAAACAGAGGGTGGCCAGGAGGAAGAGGAGACCCCGGTCTCCGAGTTGGAAATCACTCAACTACAGATTCCAACAGGTTTTGAGTTCAAGACCAACAAGACATTCTCTCTTATTATCAATGACAACACCACTAATGTCAAGTACGATATTTATGCCTATAATGATCAGGTGACCACTGGGGAAGAGTTTACATATTTGAATGAAGAAGATGAAGAGGTCACGGATGTTGACGTTTCAGTGGACAATTTAAACCATGCTATTTTCTCCGGATCTCCTTCTGGTGGGAAGATCGAGCACACTATTATGGTTCCTGACTATTTTGAAAAAATATACATCCGTAGAAAAGAAGGCTTTGCCTACACCTCGGCGGTCGTGGATATAAATTCCGATGTAGTAACCTATACCTATGTTCCCGAATCGGGAAAAGGCGCTTCATCAGGAAAAAATATGGTCGAAGATTATCTATATTGCGTCAACGGAAGTGGTGAACTGTTCCAAATAGATCCGCTTACCGGGGCATACACTTTTATTTCGGATATGCCCATGGGTAGCTGGACAGCGGCCATTGACCAACAGAACAAAGTATTGTATTCCATCGGTAGAAGCAAACCAAATCCATTGATGAAGTATGATATTGTCAACGACAGTTGGTCCACAGTAGCCAACTTGGGTATCGGCGGACCGCGATTGGACTACAATGGTAACGATGGCTTGCTGTATTTTTCTACTGGAGAAAAACTGTATTCCATTGACCCGACCAACGGTACCATTCTTTCCAATTGGGATATCATTGGGCTGGATAGAAAACAGGGAGGCGATTTGGCTTTTGCCGAAGATGGAACTTTATTTCTTTGCTCGTTTTCAGGACTGTATCGACTCGATTTAAATGCTGAAGGCGATTACGACGCTACTCGCATTAGCGGTGAGGATTTGCCCTTCCAACCTACTTCCATGACCTTTGATTCCAATCAAGAACTATGGTTGGCCAATAACGGTGGCAATAGTAACCTCATTGTGATGGACACACAAACCGGTGGTTGGGAATATCGCTATGGCCCCAGTTCCACTTCAGGAGTTTCCTTTGACCGAACGATCAATGATCTTACCACCTTCAGAATCATTGATGAAACTGCCACAGATCCCGATACCGACGGAGACGGAATTACTGATAGTAATGATGAATACCCCGATGACGCAGATAAAGCTTTTGAACAGTTCACACCGAGTAAATATGGGTGGGGTACTGTGGCCTTTGAAGATCTATGGCCCTTCTTAGGAGATTATGATTTCAATGATACTGCTGTGAACTACCGCTTTGTGGCTGTTTTGAATTCAGATAATATGGCTGTGCAATTGGATATACATTTTGAAGTCACTTCAGACGGTGCTGGTCTCATAAATGCTTTTGGTATCGAATTGGAAAGTATAGCGCCGAGTCTTATTGAGTCGGTTACCGGAACCGTATTAACGGAAGGGTACATCAATGTAGCATCCAATGGTGTGGAACAGGGACAGGAAAGGGCCACCATTATCTTGTTCGACAACAATGAAACCATGTTGCACGTACCTACAACTGTGTCCGTCAAGTTCACAACACCCATAACCACAAACCAATTGGGTATTGCTCCGTTCAATCCTTTTTTGATTGTTGATAAAGACAGAGGCAGGGAAATTCATTTGCCCAACAGGTTCAGAACCACTTTGGGAGTAAACGATACTTCGGTGGAAGGGGTAAATCAAGATATTGATGGGAATTTTCAAACCGAATCTGGGCTACCCTGGGCGATAAACATCGTTCACAGTTTTAAGCCACCCAAGGAAAACGTGCCCATCAACCAGGCCTATAATTTCTTTAACCAATGGGCTTCCTCCGGCGGTGACACTTTTCAGGATTGGTACAAGGATTCCGAGGGATACAGAAATGAAAATGTATTGCAGGATTAGAGGTTTTAGTTTAGTTATATAAATGGAAAAGTCCCTGTTAAGGGGCTTTTTTGTTATATCATGATCCCATTTGGGTTCCTGTTCACTTTCAAGTTTTCCATTCTTGCTAAAAACGCGATTTGCAGCACACCACACTTTTAACGGCTTTTACAACTTTACGCTGCTTTTCATCGATCATATAAATCATTTTGTAGGTTTTTTCGTTCATTTAATGAAATTCTTGCCCATGAACAAGAATAGGATTATCACACTATTTCTTTTTCCCATTTTGGCTTTTTTGATGCAGGGTTGTTTAAAGGAAAAGTACAACCGGTATCTGGAGTCATTGGCTCAAGATTCCACAAACATCGATGCATCGGACTTGACTGAGCTAAAGTTTCCAACAGGATTCGATTTTAAGACAGAAACAACAATTTCAGTCAATATAACCGACGATTCTCCATACGTGCTGTATGAAGTATATGCCTATACCGATGACCTCATAAACAGTTTGGATAGCATTACAGGCCCTCTTCCCAATAAGTTATTTGAACGTTTACCCATAAATGGTGGCATTCAAGAGAGCGTCTCCGTGTCCTCATTTGTAGAGGACTTATTTGTGATTCGAAAATCGAACGAACGGATTGATGATGTTGTAATCCCAATAATTCAAAACTCGGCCAATTATACATACAATGGCACTACGGGAAAAAATACCCCATCCAAAAAGAACAAAAGCAATACGGATTGTGCCAATATTTATGGACAGCGGCACTATGTTGATGTCAGAAACGCAAACATAGAATCCAATGGCGATGTAAATACCATTTCAAACATTCAACTTCCCAGACAAGGAGCAACGGCCATAATTACGGCCACCGAGGTTGGAGGAATTGAGCTAAAAAATCGGTTTTCACTGGCGGGTGCTGGCTTTGCCACTCCAATATTTACCTTTAATGGCTTTAACTTCTGGATAAGCTCAAAAATTGACACAAACAATGATTCCAATGGCTATGTGGAGTTTGAAATGATTTTTGATGCCCCGATTCAAAACCTATTGATGCATTTTAGGAGTGTCGATGCCTCCATGTACCAATTTGTAGGTAACCAACATACAGAAACATTGCTTTCTGGCGGTAGGGAGTTTTTTTATGATGATTCTGAAAGGATACTGAAAGACACGGATTCCAGGACTAGAGGAAGATACTATCGGGATGGATACGGTTCAGTTTTGATTTCGGCGACCTCAGGTACTTTCGATCGAATTGTATGGCGTAGAATTGATGACCCCACGAGCAATGCCCAGAACGACTCCAACTGGTTTATCTTTTCGGAAGTTGAGGTTTGCAACGACCAAGACGGGGATGGTGTAGTGGACTCGGTTGACGAATTCCCTAATGACGCAACAAGAGCCTACACGATTACCTACCCCTCTACTTCCACAAAAGCCTCATTGGTGTTTGAGGATCTATGGCCCTTTCGAGGGGATTATGATTTTAATGATACCGCCCTGGACTATTCCATTACAAAAACATTCAATGCTTCCAACGAAGTTGTAGCACTGGATTTTGACTATATAGTTACTTCAGACGGAGCTGGTTTTGTCAATGCCATGGCTTTTGAAATTGAAGGATTAAATCCCAATAACATAGCTTCAACAACAGGTCAAATTCTTGGAAATGGTGTTTTTAACCTCGGTAACAATGGAGTCGAACAAGGACAGGAACACGCTGTCATTCCGTTGTTCGATGACCACTCAATCCTGGTAAATCAAGAAAACAAGGTCAGCGTAGTACTTGCCAACCCAATTTCCAATACTTCCTTCGCACAGGCACCGTTCAATCCGTTTTTGGTGGCTAATGGAGAGCGGGACAAAGAAATTCACTTGGCCAACTATCAGCCCACATCATTGGGCGACCCCCAACCCGAAGTTTCGGGAAATAACGCGGATGTAGATGGTGACTATACTACTGAAAATGGTTTGCCTTGGGCAATTAATGTGATTGAATCCTTTCCCCTACTACGAGAAAAGGAACCTATAAATCTAGGCTATCTTTATTTTGAGGAGTGGGGAGTTTCTGGTGGGGAAAGCAGAAAAGACTGGTACAAAAATCTTCCAGGTTATAGGAACGAAGCAAAACTTATCATCAACTAAAAAGGTTGTACTTACTTCCTAAATATCCTGAATAGCGTAGCTTCCAAATGGGCATAAAAAAACGCCCCATGAATGGAGCGTTATCATTATTTTCTTGAAAGCAGTATTACATCGCTGCAACTTTGCTCATCAATTTGCTTTTCAAGTTCGCAGCCTTATTGTTGTGGATGATATTGCGTTTGGCCAACTTATCGATCATACCGACTACAGTGGGCAACAAAGCCTCGGCAGCCTTCTTATCCTCTTCATTCCGCAATTTCTTGATGGCATTACGAACAGTTTTATGCTGATACCTGTTACGCAAACGTACGGCTTCGTTTCTTCTGATTCTCTTTAATGCTGACTTATGATTTGCCATTATTTTGATTTAAAATGTACAATGAAAAACTGAAATGCTCGTTTTTCACTTTTAACTTATAATTTCATTTGTAGCCCGTAGGGGAATCGAACCCCTGTTACCAGGATGAAAACCTGGCGTCCTAACCCCTAGACGAACGGGCCAT
>JANQRD010000156.1 GCA_028284725.1 Allomuricauda sp.
GTTCCAAATAATTGGCTGGCAAAAAGGCAAAATGGCCGTTCAGCGGATCAAAGGGAATCCATGTATTGTTAATATTAATTTCCACCCAGGCATGTGAGGTTCTCTTGTTGGCCTCTTCCAAAATAATACCCCCTTTTACGCGGGAAGGATATCCCAAGTTCCGGGCAAGTGCCACTAGCAATCTACTTTTTCCATTGCAGGAGGCCCTATTCTGATCTAGTACCGTAATCGCATCGGTTAAGTTGATGATCGGGGCAGAGGGAATATTGTACACATGGTCAAAGATGTTTTGGATGACCTGCCTGTCGTTCTGGGAATCTTTAGTAAGATTTTCCGCCATTTCTGCAATGCGGGAATGTGACGATTGGATGAACTCACTTTCCTTTAGATAGGCATCATATTTATCATTGTGTTTAAAGGTATTGGGAATGGTATATCTTTTTGATTTTCCCTCGAATACGAACCGGTAATCAATGCTTTCATAGCTGTTTTTCTTTCCGGTCAGCCAGACCCCTTTAACATTATTGCCGTCAGCCTTCCGTTGAAAAGTCCAGTACGGTTTTTTTTCAAATTGTTCTTTTCGAATCCTTTGATGTGCATTGTTTTTTGGCAAATAGGTTTTTAAAAAAGTATGCTGGTCGTCTGTTTTCAAAAAGTACTTGTAGGTTACTTGGTACATCTCTTCGGCATAAAAATCGTCCATGTTCTGGCTCAGGGGAATTAATTTCACCAATAGTGAGACCAGAATAAGGGCTAAAATGCCTCCAATGGCCATTCTTAAATTGAAAGGTGCGTTCATGAGATAAGATTTTTGCTATTTTTGGTATAGAACAGGCAACCTAATATTTACCCTACCCCCTCCTAAAAACTGCCAATGGCGAGTACTGACAATTCAGTTTGCAACCAGAAGGTTTTCAACCAGATTTTTGACGATAATTCCCAAACCTTGTGCAACTACTTGTATTATCAGTGCGGAGACTTGCAGCAAGCCGAGGATTTGGCCCAAGAGGCTTTCATAAAACTTTGGGACAACTGCAAAAAAGTGATTTTCGAAAAGGCCAGGGCGTTTCTTTACACCGTGGCCAAGAATGCCTTTTACAATCAAGTGGCCCACAAGAAGGTGGTATTGGAATACGCCAAAATGCCAAGAAGTACATCAGACAATGAAACTCCAGAATATAAAATAGAGGAGAACGAGTTTATGGAGCGGTTGCAGGCAGCCATCAATGCCCTGCCCGAAGGGCAACGGGAAGTATTTCTATTGAATAGAATTGACAAGAAAACATATAGAGAAATTGCCGAAATGCTCGATGTTTCCCAAAAGGCAGTGGAAAAACGTATGCACAAGGCTTTGGTAAAAATGAGAAAAACCATAAAAAACATTTAGGGGGGTAGGGTAACCGAAGACATACCTGTTCTCCCATTGAAGCACGAAAGATATGTTTGAAGAAAAGGACGATACTATATTGGCCCGATGGTTGGCCGGTGACTTGGGCCCTGAAGAGCGGGAAGAGTTTGAAAACTCACCTGAGTTTAGGGACTACGAAGAGATTGTCCAGGGCTTGGAGCGCTTCAAAAAACCAACGATAGATACTGCTGCATTAAAACAAAGGGTGATGGCCGAAGTTGTGAAAAAATCAGCTGCTTCACCAAAGGTGATTCGTTTAAAGCCCATATTCTATGCCATGGCCGTGGCCGCTTCCATTTTACTTATCGTGGGCCTATTTTTCAACAAAGTAACCTACTCCACAGGTTTTGGCGAACGGTTGATTGTTGATTTGCCTGATGGTTCCGTGGTTCAGCTTAATGCAGCTTCGGAAATCTCCCGAAATCGATTTTTTTGGAGTTCGGACAAAGAAGTCAAATTAAGTGGAGAAGCATTTTTTGAAGTGGAGAAAGGCGATGGTTTTCAGGTGACTACCCAATCCGGGACGGTATCTGTGCTTGGTACCAAGTTTAATGTAAGAAGCCGGACATCCAATTTTGAATTGGCCTGTTATGAAGGTAAGGTAGGGTTTGAGGCGTCCCAAACTGGCGAAGAAGCTGTTTTGGTTCAGGGGGATGCCATAAAATTGGTAAACAGTCGTATTGAGAAAGGAAAACTTCAAAAGGTTGAACCATCTTGGATACAGGGGCGAAGTACTTTTTCAAATGTGATGCTTTATGAAGTGATTAAAGAATTGGAGGCACAATATGGAATCGAGGTACAATTCCAGGAAACAATGGGTCAAGGGCGATTCACAGGAAGCTTTGTCCACAATGATCTAGATGTGGCCCTAAAGTCTGTTTTTCCACCTATGGGCTTAAATTACCAACTGTCCAATGATGGAAAAACGGTCTTGCTCACAACCCCTTAACCTATTACCACACATGAAAAAGCATGCATTGCTATTTTTCCTATTGGGCACTTTTTGGGCGGCAGCACAGCAGACCCTATCCGTCAAATACACCAATACAGATTTGAAAGAGGTATTGTTGGATCTTGAATCCAGAACCTCGCTCACATTTTCCTATGCAGAAGCAGTTGTAGCAGAGAAACAGATTACCTTGTCATTATCCGATGTGGCGATTTCTGAAATTTTATTGGAATTGACCACACAAACAGACTTGCAATTTGATAAAATAACGGAAAACCAAGTGGTGGTTACTTCGTTTTCAAGCAATGTGGATGTATGTGGCTATTTGTTCGATGGAGGTTCGAAAACTCCTTTGCCCTATGCCACGGTATTGGTGGCAGGCACAACAATTGGTGTCACAAGCGATGAGAATGGTTTTTTTCGGATGCAGGGATTGGAGCCGGGGCAAAGTATTTTGGTGCAATATGTAGGTTTTGCGGATAAGATCTTTAAGGTTGATGATTTTAATGCCGATGAATGTAAAAATATTGTTCTCACACCTGAAGCACAATCCTTGCAAGAAGTGGTGGTATCTGCATATTTAACAAAGGGAATCGATAAGAATACCGATGGTTCATTTACATTGAACAACGCTGAGCAGGGAATCCTTCCAGGACTTGTTGAGCCTGATGTTTTTCAAAGCATTCAGTTGATTCCGGGTATTACCAGTTTGGATGAATCTGCTTCCGGGATTCAAATTAGAGGAGGGTCCCCGGACCAAAACCTTATCTATTTTGATGGAATCAAGATGTACAATACCGGACATTTCTTTGGAATGATATCCACATTTAATCCCTACATCACCGAGAGTGCAAAAATTTTTAAGGGAGGCGCCAGCCCTGAATACGGAGATCGAATTTCTGGAGTAATCGATATTACTACCGACCAGAACATTCCAGAAAAAACCAATGGCGGTATAGGAGTAAACGGTATCCATGCCGATGGGTTTTTAAAGGCCGCTCTTGGTGAAAAAGTAGCGCTTTTGCTTTCCGGTCGTAGGTCGTACACAGATCTTTTGGAGACTCCGACTTACGATGCTTTATCCGAAAAAGTTTTTCAAAACACCAGAGTTGTGACCAACACTGCAGGTCAGGTTATTGAAGATGATGATGATTTTAGCGAGTTGTTGGGCGGGGATAAATTCTTTTTTTACGATGGGAATGCCAAGTTGTTGGTTCAGCCTTCGAAAAATGATGAAATCATGATAAGCGGACTCTTCACTAACAATGACCTTGATTTTTTCGCCCGTGATGAAGAAGATGTTACCAGGGATAGGTTGATTGTTGAAAACCAAGGGGCCAGTTTTGAATGGAGTGGGACCAAATTTGATATGCTTGAGCATTCCATAAAAGGGTATTATTCAAGTTTTGATAGTAACTACGACAATGTGGTCACCGAAGGTCAAGCGGAGGAAGAACGTAATTTCCGAAGGAATTCCGTCGAGGATTATGGACTGGATATCAATTTAGCCTACGAATTTTTGCCACAACATACAGCAAAAGTGGGATATCAATACTCTAGTTTGGACGTCTTTTTTGAACTCTTTCGGGACGAAGCGGGGGATGACGACATTGAACCCGATGACGATGAGCAAATACCCTTGCCTGAGGACACCCGGGATTTTAATGTAGAGCGTAGCAATAGAAATCAAGCGAATAGCGTTTATGGCGAATACATTTACAGACCAAAAAATAAGGGTTTGGTGAGTTTGGGATTCAGGGCATCGCATTATTCGCTGGTGGATGATTTTTATATAGAACCGCGCCTAAACATTGAATATCCCATTTCTCCCATTGTACGACTTAAAGGAACTGCTGAAAGAAGGTATCAACCGGTAAGTCAATTAATTGAATTTGAGGACACCCAGCTTCGTTTGGAAAATAGCATCTGGACCCTTTCCGATGGTGATGAGATTCCGATTTTGGAGAGCACCCAATTTTCAGGTGGTTTTTTGGTGAATTCAGGTGGTTGGACCTTCGAAGTTGACGGTTACGTAAAAAACATCAAGGGCCTTACTTCATTTACCAATGGCTTTACAAATGCGGCCGAAGAATTGTCGCAAGGGGAGAGTGATATTTATGGGGTTGATGTTTTGCTTCGAAAGCAGATCAAAAATTACCGTGTTTGGATGGGCTACACTTTTAATGATGTTGAATACTCTTTTGAGGAACTGCAGAGCGCTCCTTTTCCCGGAAATAACGACGTTACCCATAACTTTAGATTTTCCAATACCCTTGAGGTGGAAAATTGGGAATTGTCCCTGGGTTGGACCTATCGAACTGGAACTCCATTTACACCTGTGGATGGTTTTAGTATCATTACTGGGGATATTGATTTTGGTCCAATTAATAGCGAGCGTCTCCCTAATTATCATCGACTTGATGCTTCATTGCTGTACAAATTTGGCGGTAAGGAAAACAGTACTTTTCGTGGTACTTTTGGAATTTCAGCCTTGAACCTTTACAATCGGCAAATCCCGATTTCCGTTTTCTACCGAGTTGACGAAAATCCGTCGACTGGGGAACAAGAACTTGATCGGATTGAACAATTGTCCCTAGGTTTTACACCAAACGTGACCCTTCGGTTTTTCTTTTGAGACTAAAGCTCTTTTTGTAAAGTTTTTATATCGGCTATCAATTGTGCGATAGCAGTTTTGTTCAGTCCATTATAAATACCACGAATATGTCTGTTCTTGTCGATCAAAACAAAGTTTTCCGTGTGCAAAAAATCGTCCTCACCTTTTGGAATTCCTAGGTCCTCTTCCACAAAGTAGGCAAACCGTCCTAAATTGTAAATATCCTTACGGGAACCTGTGACCAAGTGCCATTTTTCGGGTAATACCCCTTTGGCGTCCGCATAATGTTTTAATATCTCAATAGAGTCGAACTCTGGCGTCACGGAATGTGACAACAACAATACTTCATTATCTTTTTTGAATTCTTCCTGTACCAATGCCATGTTTTTGGTCATTTTAGGACAGATGCCAGGGCAGGATGTGAAGAAGAAATCAGTAACATAAATCTTGTTCTCAAAGGTCTTTTCGGTAATAGTATCTCCCAATTGATTGATCAATGTGAATTTGGGAATGGAATGCATTCCCCGAATAGAATCGTTGTCTGAACTGAGCCACTTCGGGGTAAAAGAAGGGTCGTCATAAAAGGGTAATGAAGCAACCCTGCTCTCCATCTTCCGATCAGATGTTCCCTTGCAACTGAAGAACAGGGTGGCCATCACTACTGTTCCGATGAAGTACAGGGTAGCCAACACTACTATTCCGATTTGTAGTATGTTATTTTTGGACAATTTCATCTTCTAGCTGGTAACAAAGGTTTGAACGTTTCAAACCAAAAAACCGACCGTTTGTGGCCTCATAATTCGCGTAAATTTTTCCTGTTTTAAGCCATGCTTGTTGCAGCCCTTCCTCTTTTCCCTGATGCAATTGCATCACCCTGGCCAGTTGTCCGTTGGGATACCATTTCTTTTGAATTCCGTGGCGGACACCTAGAGTGTATTGGGATTCAGTACTTAAAGTACTGTCTGGCCACCACGACCTACATGTACCTTCCAGTTTATTGGCAATGTAAAAAGCTTCCCAACGAAGCACTTTGGAACTGAACCATTTTTTGGCGACCCCCTCCTTTTTACCATCGAGATAACCCACTTTCTCCATCAAAGTTCCATTGGAATGATACGCAACGGCATAACCCGTAAAGGGTTGATTTTTGTAATACCATTTCCCTTCTAGAGATCGCAGTTCAAGGTTTTTCCTTTGAACTTCAGGCCCATCGGCTATCGAAATCCCGGGATGTTGAGGCAGTTGTTGGCCGCTTCCTAACATAAACAAGGAGGAAAGACTGAAAAGAAATAGCTTAATTGATTGCATTTGGAGTACCTTGATAATCACCCGGAAAAATGATGTAATACTGGTTTAAGTAGAGTTCGTTCTCAATATGATAGTGGTATTCTGCTTCTGTGGTATGTTGCGTAGTTGAGATATGACCACCTGAAGCGTCCAGATCGGTGGGGTAGGTTCCGGTGGAATTGCATTTCCGTCCGTAAATAAAGAAACCATCTGCCAAAATCCCGATGAGGTTTTCATCGTCCTCGGACCATGCTGTGGGTTCCAAATGGTAGTGGTATTCGGCCGGACCAATGTGTCCACCAGTATAATCCAAACTGGCTGCAGCTTCATTCAGGGCTCCATTTCCTTCCTGATCATTAAAAATGGCAGCACCACTTATTGCAATACCAATCGCACCCATATTAGTGGACGTACTGGTGGATGCCAATTCAGGGCTTTGGGGAACCCGTAACGTGGCCTCACCATTATAGTTTGGGATTATGCTTGGTGTTAAATCTACATCAGGCTCGTCGATATAAAGATCTTCCCCGATACCCCAATACACAGTGGTGTGGTTGGGCAATCCGTTGGTTTCGATGACCACATTAGATCCGTCCAAATAGATGTCGGTATTACCCTCGTTAAATTCCGCAAAAGCAGCATGAAGTTCTCCGGAGGAGCCATTATTGTCCCCATCATCCGTGCCGTCGATAATATCTGCCATTTCCGAATCTTCTTCGCTATCAGAGCTGCAGGCGATAAAACCCAGCGACAAGAATGATGTCATCGCCAATGCTGTGAAAAACTTGTTTTTAAAATCTAACTTTTTCAAGGGCTTAACCTCTTATTGTTTGCTATGGGGTCTTTTTGGCTTGGGCGCTTTTTCAAACTCCTCCTCTGTCAATAAACCATCCTCGTTGGCATCAATTTTATCAAAGTGCTTTTGCAGCGGACCCTTTATTTCTTCTTTTGATAGTTTTCCATCTTCATTGACATCCATTTTTTCCAACAATTCAGAGAAGGATGGAGGCTCTCTTCTTTCACGATTCCTGTCTTGTTGCTGGGCCTTAAGCTGGCATGATGTCAATACCCCAAAAAGTCCCAGGGCGATACCCCATCGTAATCTGCTATTCTTCATAGTTTGTGTATTTTGCTTTTGGGTTTAGATGCAGTTCATTTTAAAAACTTGTGCCGCAACCAAATTTTTTAAGTCAGGATTCCAAAATCCTTATAAATTGCATCTGGATTAATCCAAAAAAGCATTGGAGGATAAGCAGTTTTTAGAAGGTCTTAAAGCGCAGAAACAATCCGCGTACAACAGATTGTTGGAAGAATACCAGCACAAGGTCTTCAACACCTGTCTGTCTTTTGTGCCGAATCGGGAGGATGCTGAAGATATTGCCCAAGAGGTTTTTGTGGAGGTGTACAACTCCATAAAAAAGTTTAAGGGAAACTCTAAATTGTCCACCTGGATTTATCGGATTTCAGTGAACAAATCGCTGGAATTTATACGAAAGAAGAATACCAAAAAGCGTTTTGCCTTTCTTCAAACCATCGGGGGGAATGACATCCCCATAGATAAATCCTCCTATTTTACGGTGTTCGACCATCCGGGAATTCAATTGGAAAACAAGGAGCGGAGTGAAATACTTTTCAATGCAATCAATAAGTTGCCAGAGGCGCAAAGAATTGTCTTTACCATGCATAAGGTGGATGGAATGAGCTATAAGGAAGTAAGTGAAATTACGGAGAAAAGTATTTCCTCCATTGAGTCGTTGTTGTTTCGTGCCAAGAAGAACTTGCAGAAGATTTTGTCGAATTATTATAAAAATGAACCTTAGGCCGCAAGGTTATGCAAAAAAAGGCATCTAAACCTATTGAACAGAAAAATCATGAATGGTAAAAAAAATACCCAGAAAAGCATAGATGAGACTTTGGAGATGGCATCCACCATTGAAAAGGTCGGTGCTCCTCCTTTTTTTAAGGAGCGAACACTGAACCGGCTTGTCGCATCAAATAAAGTCGAAGAACCCTCATACCCTTTGGGTTGGTTGCTCCCTAAGTACCAAATAGCCGCGCTTTTGGTTTTAGTTCTTCTCAACTTTGGAGCATTGTACCTCTACAATCAAAAGCAGCAAGAGCAAGAGTTGGATTCTTTTGCACAGAATTATGGGCTGTATGTGGACGGAACAGATACCTTATTAAATTAGTAGCAAAATGAAAAAAAATCTACTCCTTGGCTTATTGTTGTTTTTTCTGATAGTGATGAATGGGGTGCTCCTTTTTATGCTTTTTCAAAAAGGCCCTTATGGAAGACCGCACAAACCTCCTGGAGATTTTATTGTTAAGGAATTGAATCTCAATACAGACCAATTACAAAAATTTAACGCGTTGAGAAGGACCCACTATCAAGAAATGAGAAGATTGGATCATGAAATGAGAGGACTGAAGGACCAACTGTTCAATGGGATCGGACAAGAAGACTTCACTCCTCAAAAATTGGATTCCATTACCACCCTAATTGCTGCTCTCAGTAAACAAAGAGAAAGTAATATGTATCATCATTTTAAAGCTGTGAGTGAGGTTTGCACGCCGGAACAACGAATCAAATTAAACCACATAATTGCAAAGGCAATGCGCAAACATGGTCCGCCTGGACGAAGACCATAATTTTTTTTGAAATCACCCACTGGATTTTCTAAAAAACAACATCTAATTCTTTATATGGTAGTTCATATAGATTGATGAATGGATTTTTTGGTTTAGAAAAAGCCCAAGCTATTTTGCTTTGGGCTTTTTCATTTGTGCAATGCCTCTCGAAACTTTTTTAACACTTTTTAACGCTGCCTATTGGTTTTAGTCCTAACTTTCTGTTGTAATGCCAGTTAAAATGGTTCGACCTAAAAGCTAACTCTAACAAAAACAAACTTCACAATGACAAAACAACTCGAAAAGCTCACCAAACAACACTGCGAAAACCCTCCTGCCAAATACGATGATCTGAAAGCGCTTTTTTTGAACTGTACCTTAAACCGTACACCTGTACTTTCCCATACAGAAGGATTGATAGGGGTTGCACAACGGATTTTTGAGGCCAATGGGGTGAGTACCAAGATAATTAGACCGGTTGATTATGTAATCCCAGCGGGTTTAGGCCTGGATATGTCAAAAACACCTGAATGGGACAGGGATGACTGGCCACAGATTCAAAAAGAAATCGATGCCTGTGATATTCTCATCGTTTGTACCTCGGTATGGTTGGGCGAAAAGTCCTCCGTGTGCAACAGAACCCTTGAGCGTATGTATGGCTATACCCACCAGTTCAACGAAAAAGGTCAATATCGTGATTATGGAAAAGTAGGTGCTACTTTGATTACTGGGAATGAGGATGGTGTAAAGCACTGTGCCATGAACATTCTTTTCTCCCTATCCCATATTGGTTATACCGTTCCTCCACAGGCAGATGCAGGATGGATGGGAGAAGCGGGCCCTGGGCCATCATACCGGGATGAAGGCTCTGGTGGACCAGAAAATGATTTCACCAACCGAAATACCACTTTTTTGGTTTGGAACTGCCTACACTTGGCACGAATGTTAAAGGACAATGGAGGGGTTCCTGCTTACGGAAACCAACCCGACGAATGGGAAGCTGGCTGCAAGGCTGGATTCGATAGTCCTGAACACAAAAGGTAAGCCAAGCATAACGTATCATCAAATAAACCAACTCAAGTGTTTCAAATATTCACGGGTATAGTAGCATTGTCTTCCCTGTTGAGTTTTATCAACAAAAAATTATTACGACTTCCAGACACCATTGGAGTGATGCTTTTAGCGATTATCGCCTCCCTGTTGATTGGTGTGCTGGATTTTATTGATCACGATGCCTTTGTAAGTGTTTGTTCCGTAATTGATGAAATCGATTTTCGGACGATTCTTTTTGATTTCCTATTGAGTTTCTTGCTTTTTGCCGGATCAATTCATGTGGATGTGCACAATTTACTCGAAGAAAAAGGTCCGGTTCTCATTTACGCTTCATTGGGGGTTTTAATTTCTACATTCCTAATCGGGACACTGTTTTATTACATATGTGTGCTCTTCGGAATGCCCATTGACTACATATACTGTTTGGTTTTTGGAGCCTTGATTTCCCCAACGGATCCTATTGCCGTATTGGCACTATTGAAAAAAGCTGGAGCACCAAAGGATATGGAAATCAAGATTGTTGGGGAATCACTATTCAATGATGGGGTAGGGATTGTTGTCTTCATTTCACTATTGTCCATTGCAACAATGTCAGGAGGTCACGGAGTGGAACCTTCACATATCTTTTTAGAATTTGCGCAGGAGGCCTTTGGAGGGATTGCCCTCGGTTTTGCCCTGGGGTATTTGGGAAAATTGTTTCTTAATAGGATTTATGATTCACCCATAGTTGCAGTCCACATCTCCATTGCCATAGTTATGGGTGGATATTGGTTGGCCTCTATGATTCATGTTTCGGGGGCTTTGGCTATGGTGGTTATGGGACTGATGATAGGAGATTATCTCCATAAATCGTGTAAAAGCGAGTCCTTAAAGCAGAACATGAATGTCTTTTGGAAGGTTTTGGATGAGATTCTAAACGCAATCCTCTTTGTTTTGATAGGCCTTGAAATCGTCAGTCTGAATTTTCAATTCAATTATTTGTCGGTTGGTTTTGTCGCCATTCCGATTGTGTTATTATCAAGATTTTTATCCGTGTTCATTTCGAACATATTCCTTAAAAAGACACACCGAAGCAACATGAAGAAGGTGACAATTCTAACATGGGCGGGCTTGCGCGGAGGAATTTCCATTGCTCTGGCATTGACACTCCCCGAAGGGGAATTTAGGGAGTTGCTGATTTTTGCCACCTATTGTGTGGTAGTCTTTTCCATAATTGTACAGGGACTCAGCATCGATAAGGTGGTCGTAAAACTGCTCAACAAACCGCAAATACAAAACAACTAACTATGGCATCCGAAAAGAAAACAATTTGGTATAAAGTCCTCGACAACAAAAACGAACTTCCTGAAGGTAGGGTCAAAACCGTGACCGCAGCCCATAAAGGCATCTGCCTCACCCATTTTGAAGGAAAATTTTCCGCCCTTGACAATAAATGTCCACACCAAGGAGGACCATTGGGGGAGGGTTCCATTGAAAATGGTATGCTTCGTTGTCCTTGGCATGGCTGGGATTTTCATCCATGTACAGGGTTACCGCCAGGAGGATATGATGATGGTGTCATAACATTTGAAATAAAAGAGGAAAATGAAGCCATCTTTGTCGGCGTTCCGGAGGAAGAAGAACACGAAAACACGGTTTCAGACATCATGGCCGAGACCATGGTGAATTGGGGTGTGACTAAGGTTTTTGGAATGGTAGGTCATTCCAACCTGGGATTTGCGGATGCAATGAAACGCCAGGAGCAAAAGGGCAAATTGAATTTTTACGGGATTCGGCATGAAGGAGCGGCAGCTTTCGCTGCTTCTGCTCACGGAAAACTCACTGGGAAGCCGGCCGCTTGTTTTTCCATAGCTGGGCCGGGCGCAACCAATATGTACACAGGAATGTGGGATGCCAAGGTTGACCGTGCACCCTTATTGGCATTGACAGGCCAAGTGGCAACCCAGGTAGTGGGCACTGGTAACTTTCAAGAGGTGGACTTGGTACAGGCCTTTGGTAGTGTGGCGGAATTTAACCATCGTGTACAAAGTGATAGCCGACATAGCGAATTGATGTCCCTGGCGGTAAAACATGCAATTTTAAGGCGCGATGTTTCCCATTTGACCTTCCCCGATGAGGTACAGGAACGAAAAGCCAAGCCCAATGCCAAACCCCAAACTCCTGAAAAGCGTATCACTACTATGGAGATAGCTCCGCCAGTGGCTGCCGTGAATGATGCAGTAGCGTTGATTAAAAAGTCAAAAAGACCTGTGATCATTATGGGCCATGGGGCACGGGCTCACAAAAAAGCGATTGTAAAGTTTGCCGAGAGCTTGAATGCTGCTGTAGTGACAACCTTCAAAGGAAAAGGATTGATTGCGGATGATCACCCTTTGGGCGGGGGTGTTTTGGGTCGAAGTGGTACCCCAATTGCTTCATGGTTTATGAACGAATCCGATTTGTTGATCGTATTCGGAGCCTCATTTTCCAATCATACCGGGATAACATCTAAAAAGCACATTATCCAGATTGATTTTGACCCATTGGCGTTAAGCAAATTCCATAAGGTGGAAGTAGCTGTTTGGGGTGAGATATCCAGGACTTTGGAGATTTTTGAATCGGAATTAAAAGGAAAGATTTCTACCATAGATCAAACGGACGAAATTGCAGAAAGATGGAAAATCTGGAAGGTAGAAAAAGCCAAAAGACTGCTGGAAACCTCTGATAAAGGTGTGAGTTCCATTGCTGTTTTTGACTCCATGAACAAATTGACCCCAAAAAATGCGGTAATGTGCGTTGATGTTGGGAACAATGCCTACTCCTTTGGACGCTATTTTGAATCCAAGGAGCACGACTTTTTGATGTCGGGGTATTTGGGATCTATCGGATTTGCCCTTCCGGCTTCCATTGGTGCCTGGACGGCTGTCGGTGATTCTAGACCCGTAGTTGCCGTTGCTGGAGATGGGGGATTGTGTCAATATCTCGCTGAGATAACCACATTGGTGAAATACAATATGCCCGTAAAGTTGATTGTGTTAAACAATCATGAACTTGGGAAAATATCAAAAGAGCAAAGGGCCGGAGAATTCGATGTATGGAAAACATCGCTTTCCAATCCAAACTTTGCGGAGTTTGCCCAATCTTGTGGAGCTTGGGGCAAACGGGTTGAAAAACAGGAAGATTTAGAGGCTGCTATGAAGGAGCTCTTTTCAGAAAAAGGACCAGCTGTGCTGGAGGTAATAACCGATGTAAACCTCATTTAGAATGGAAATTGCGATTCAAATTTTCTTGGTTTTATTGGCGGGATACTTCGGATTGGGTCTCTTGTTCGGTCTATACTTTATATTTCTTGGTGCCACCAAGGTCGACCCTTTAATGGCTGACACCAAAAAGAGGGTACGGGCTTTGCTGTTTCCAGGAGTGGTGGCTACATGGCCCTTTTTGATACGAAAGCTGTTTACATCAAAAGAAGAAAGCTAATGGATGCACAATTACGCAAAAGACACAAATACATTTGGCTTGTGTTGGTAGTTATGCTACCTGTACTGTTGGGTTTTGTTATCAAGGACTTGAACTTTTCATCGCAAAAGACAATCACAAAACAACTTGCCAATGGGTCAATCTTAAAGGAAATCAAAACTGATAATGTACATGCCGTTTTACGAAAACAAGATTCAGGATATCTGTTGGAGGTCAACTTGATAAAGCCTTTGCAAAGCGCATCCAATCTATTGCAGGGTGTGGCAGATACTTCAAAAGAGGTATTTGTAATCGGTCAGCTTGAAGGAATGGGCCTATACCGCTTTGATTTGGATCAAGATATTCAAGGGATTATGATCTACGACGCACTCAAGAAACAAGAAATCCAAAAACTGGAATTTTAATGGGACTGGACTATAAATTGGTGCTTTGGAACAAACACAAAAAGACCTATGATAAGCTCATAGCTGCGGGAATGCTGTTGTATCTGGCGATTTTTATTGCGTTGACAATCGTCTTAAATCCAGAAACCACAGCAGAAACCTTGATCATCAGGGCTTTTGGATCATTGGCCATAGTGATGCTCCATGTTATCTTGGTTATTGGGCCTTTGTCAAGATTAAATCCACAATTTCTACCCATTTTATACAACCGCAGGCATTTGGGAGTAAGTATGTTCCTAGCGGCATTGATTCATGGTGCCTTTTCCATTATTCAATTTCACACCTTGGGTAATCTAAACCCCATTTATTCAATTTTTACATCCAATATGGATTATGGTTCCCTGACCAATTTTCCATTTCAAGTTTTGGGTTTTTTGGCTTTGTTGATATTGTTTTTTATGGCGTCGACAAGTCATGATTTTTTTCTGAAAAATCTTTCCCCAAAGGTTTGGAAAGGCCTACATATGATGGTTTACCTAGCTTACGCTTTAGTGTTGATGCATGTTTTTTTAGGTGCTTTTCAGCAAGAGACCTCAGTATTTACCATCGGTATCATTATTCTGGGAATGTTTCTCATTGTAAGTCTTCACTTGATGGCTGCCTTTAGGGAATCCAAAGTTGACAGCTTTAAAGGAGATGTAGCAACGGATGGTTGGTTGAAAGTCTGTAAGGTTGATGAAATCCAAGAAAATCGAGCCAAAATATTCACTGTGGAAGGTCAGCGTGTCGCCATCTTCAAATATGATGGAAAACTTTCGGCGATCCATAATGTGTGCAAACATCAAGGAGGGCCTTTGGGTGAGGGTAAAATTGTGGACGGATGTATTACCTGTCCTTGGCATGGGTATCAATATTTACCGCATAACGGGCAATCCCCACCACCTTTTACGGAAAAAGTGGCCACTTACGAATTGAGATTGGTGGAAGGCACAGTTTATATTAACCCAAGAGCTTTTGAAGAAGGAACCGAAGTTGAACCTATACTATGTTGAATATGGAAAAGAAAGATGAATTTTACATTGGGTACGTGGATTCAGTCGGACAACAGACAAAGGGAACCCTTAAGCGGTTCGTTTTCATAGTGTTGGGAGCATTGGTGCTGGGAGCCTTTTTATTTGGATTTTTCCAAAGACCAGCGGCCAACAGCGCGTTCGATTTTGATACCTCCACTAAAATATCAGGGGTTTATCAAGAAATGCCCTATCCCATGCTTCGGGTGAAATTAGCCGAAAGCACTTTTAAGAATGTGCTTTTATTGGGTTTTGGAAAATTTGGTGCGAATGGTTATTTGGATGAACTCAAACAAAAAGAAAAGGACTTGAATGGGAAACGTTTAACCATTGAGGGGAATCTTATTTATTATAATGGCAAGACGCTACTTCAAATTGATGATAGTCAAAAAATAAGTTTGGAGGATTCAAAAGCAAAAAGTCCAATGGCACTGGAAAGCTTGGGCAATCAGGAGGTGGAAGGTGAAATTGTGGATTCCAAATGCTACTTCGGGGTCATGAAGCCTGGTTATGGCAAAATCCATCGAAGTTGTGCTGCATTGTGCATTGCGGGGGGCATTCCCCCAGTGCTGGTCGCATCGGACAAAAATGCAGTCTCAGATTATTTTTTGCTCACCGATCTGAAAGGAAACCCCATCCACAAAGACATACTACCCCATATAGGCCAACCTTCAAAATTAAAAGGCGAGGTCGAAAAAATGGAAGACTGGTATACGATGCGTATCGATGTTTCCGAAATTGAAAAATTAAATAGAAAATCTACAATCTATTAAAATGAAAAAACTGGGACTACTTCTCTTTTTGGTCTTGGGCTATGCTGCACAGGCGCAGTCTGTTGATTACAACACCAAAAAAGGATATGCAGCAAATGGGTACGATGTGGTAGCTTATTTTGACGGCACACCTCAGGAGGGAAACAAAGAGTTCAGTACAACCCATGATGGAACAAAATTCAAATTTACTTCGCAAGCGAACTTGGATGAATTTTCAGCCAACCCAGAAAAGTACGTTCCTCGGTATGGAGGCTATTGTGCTTACGCGGTTGCTGTATCAGGAAAAAAAGTGAACATAAATCCTCAAACCTTTGAGATCAGGGACGATAAACTGTATTTGTTTTACAATTCGGGAAAAACGAATACGCTGGAACTGTGGTTAAATGAATCTCCAGAAGAACTGCAAATCAAGGCAGATAAAAACTGGGAAAAAATCAAGGGCTAACAAATCGTTCTGGTTAATAAAATGGATAATTTAAAGTAATCAAATTTGCATTTCCCTGTTAGGTATGCCTATTTTAGAGACTATATTGAAAGTACTCCCACTCAACTGGGACGGACGATTAGTCTGAATTTCTGATTCCGCTATGGAAAAATATATAAAGGTTGGTTTTGCTGGATTATTGGTGAGTTTTTTAGGAGCCTTGCCATTGGGGACTTTGAATTTAACCGCTTTTGATATAGCCGCTTCACAAAGTATAATCTCCGCTTTTTGGTTTGCCATCGCTGTTGTTTTGGTGGAGCTAATCGTCGTGCGGCTGACCCTGTACGGAAATGAAAGACTGCATTTGGGTGAGAAGGTTACGTTCTACCTTATTCCATTTGGAATAGTACTATTGTTATACCTGGCCTTTTCCAGTTTCTCGGCATCGGCAAGTTTTACGGAGATGGGTTCAAAGGTGGCAATGCTCCCTGAACTTAATTCAGCTTTTTTATTGGGATTGTTATTAAGTGCCCTGAATCCATTGCACATTCCTTTTTGGATGACCTGGAACAAGGTGCTGAGCACAAAAAAAGTGCTGGAACCTTCAAAAAGATCCTATGCGTTTTATTTGTTCGGGATTGGAACGGGGACGATGACGGCTCTTGGAATCTTCATCTTTTTAGGCCAGAAATTGTTTACCAACTATGAAAGTTACAGCATGTTGACCAATCTCTTTATGGGACTGCTCTACCTTGGATTTTCTTTCTATCTTATGTTCCTAATGATAAAAAAACGACCTAATCTAAAAATACCATAAATACCATGTTCAAATCTTCAATAGCTACTATTGAGCAGTTCAAGGAAATACTATTGCAACTCCCCGAAGATTGCTATGCGAAGCCCTGCAATACCCTTTCCAATGCAACTATCGGGCAACATACCCGACATGTTATAGAGCTGTACCTCTGCCTACTTAAAGGATATGATGCCGCCGATGTTTGTTACGATAAACGTGACCGTGACCGTAGAATAGAACAGGAAATTTCCTTTGCCGTTGATCAGTTGAACTTTATCCAGGTTCGTTTGGAACGGCCGAACAAATCCATTAGGGTGGCTTATGTACTGGGAGAAAATGAGGTTAGCTTGGAATCAAATTATTATAGGGAAGTGATGTATAATTTGGAACACGCCATTCACCATCATGCTCTGATAAAGATCGGAATACAACATTTCACAAGCTTGGAATTGCCTGAATCCTATGGGGTGGCCCCATCAACCATGCAACATCGAAAAGCATGTGTACAGTAAGTTTTATATCACGGAACAATAGGTATTTCATCACTTCGAACAGGGATGAACATATCTCACGTCCTTTGGCGTTTGAACCTCAAGAAGAGGTTTTTAATTCCATAAAGGTGCTTTTCCCAAAGGATCCCAAAGCGGGCGGGACTTGGTTTGCCCTCAACGAAAATGGCTATGTGGGGGTGTTGCTCAACGGTGCCTTTGTGATGCACAAACCAGGTGGGAATTATGTCAGAAGCCGTGGATTGATATTGTTGGATGTAATAAGTTCCCAAGATCCGGAATCCGAGCTTGATAAAATGGGACTGGACGCAATTGAACCCTTCACTTTGATTCTGTTCAATGGTTCAAGTTTGACCGAATTCCGATGGGACGGTCAGAAAAAGCATCGCAAGCCTTTGGACAAGACCCAAAGCTATATTTGGTCATCCGTTACGTTGTATAATCAAGAGGCAATAGAGCAAAGAGAGCTACTTTTTGAAGATTTTTTAGAGGATAAAACAGATGTGGATGCTGCCGATGTCATCGATTTCCATTCCAACAACCATGAAGATTACGAGAACGGATTCATCATTGATCGCGAGACTGGTTTGAAAACCTTTAGTGTTACCCAAGCCGTCGTTCAAGACGAAGATGCGCTGTTACGACATATCGATTTGTTCCAGGGCAAACTTTACGAAGTGCCCATGTCTGGCGAACCCATTACAGTACCCTTAAAATGAACTCTTGGAGGTTAAAATGGCATAAACTTACACATTGGGAGTATTGGCCCCTCTGGGCGATATATTATCCACTGTTCCCGGTTTGGCTGTATTACTCCATTAAGGCTCGTTCTTTTTTCTTTTTTAATGCTGCCAATCCTTGCATGAAAAATGGGGGAATGGCCATGGAATCCAAAATGGAGATTTACAACATGATTCCCGGACAGCATATTCCAAAAACGGTTTTTATTCCCAAGGATGAAGCCCCGGAGTTGGCACTGGAACGCATTTTCGAGGCAGGGATTAGTTTTCCCTTTATCGCTAAGCCCGATATTGGGATGAAGGCCTTCGGAGTTGAGAAAATATACGACAAAGACCAGTTCAGGTGCTACTTTTCGCGTACTCCAGAGCATTTTTTGGTTCAGGAATTGATTCCCTATACCAACGAAGTTGGAATCTTCTATATCCGGAAACCTGGCGAATCCAAGGGAAAGATTACCGGCATTGTCTCGAAAAAATTTCTCTCCGTTATTGGGGATGGAACAAGCACCATTTTGGAACTCATCAAAAAAGAACCGAGAAGCCATTTACAATTGCAGGTCTTACAAAAGAAGTTTGGCTCTGAATTGAACGAGGTTTTGGAAGTGGGGAAAGAATTCATTTTGGTTCCCTACGGAAGTCATACCCGTGGAGCCAAGTTTATCGATGATACCCATCGTCTGAATCAAGGGTTATTGAAAACAATTGATGACATCTGCTCGAAAATTGGTGGCTTTCACTACGGGCGTCTGGATGTGTTGCACAACTCTTTTGAGGAACTCTCTGCTGGGAAAAACTTCAGCATTATCGAGATCAATGGAGCAGGGGGAGAGGCCACGCATATCTATGACCCTAAACATTCCCTGTGGTTTGCTTGGAGGGAAATCAACAGACATTGGAACCTGATGTGCGAAATCAGTATGATGAACCATAAAAAAGGGCATTCCTATTTAAGTTTTCGGGATGGTCGGGCCATGTTGAAGGCTAATGGGGAACTGGAAGCACAGCTTCGCTTAATCTAATTGCAGATGAAAAAGCTAAGCTTAAGCTTGGTTCTTGTAAGCGGAAAAAGCTTCCCTGAAAAATTGCAGTGCTTGTTCTTTTGAAACTTCAGCAGCTGGAAGAACGGCTCCTTTAAATCCGTCATTCATCCATTTTCCAAAGGAAAGTGCGCTAAAGTTGGAGGTATCCAAACTATCATGCCCGATATAGCCACTGATATAAAAATAATATCCATTGACCAAGGAATCGGGAATGGAAAGTCCCAGACCTGCAGCTTTTCCAGAATTATCATTGAATGTAAAAAAGGCACCGGTATCGAAATGATGCGGCCAAATCCGAACTGTGGACTCAAAACCTACTTCATCCAAAAAATCGGTCAAAACTTCCTGCGCCAAGGAACGTAACCGAATCAATTCCTTCAATTGTGCTGGATTGGAAAGTTGAAAGCTATCTTCTTCGGACATACGGTAAGGGAGGTCGTAGTGCAAATCATAGGTATAAGATTTCTCAAAACCTGAAGTACTTACCATTTCAGTCAGCCAATCCAAGACCTCTTGATGGGTTTTTCCGTGTAGTGAAAATGAGTTCAATTGCCCAGATTTCCATTCCAGGGAAAAGTTTTCATAGTTCAGGGCAAGTTGGATTCCTGCATGGTTTAACGGCCAAGTTTGTAGACTTTTGGTTTTTGTGGAGAAACCGAGATTGGTATGGCTGTCATCTGATTCAGCCTTCAAAAAAGATTTAGCGGCCGTGGCCAGGTATTGTGCTGCTAAGTGCAATTGTTGGGTCATTTCCATCG
This sequence comes from Allomuricauda sp., assembly GCA_028284725.1. Taxonomy (GTDB): domain Bacteria; phylum Bacteroidota; class Bacteroidia; order Flavobacteriales; family Flavobacteriaceae; genus Flagellimonas. The sequence goes on from JANQRD010000156.1 coordinate 19,892, forward strand.
GTAAAACATCTGAATTGCTTAAAAGTACAGCTTTTAGGACTTGGGCACCAACTGCATTTTTTCCTTAATGGATTTGATAATGATCGGGGCGTGTATCCTGGAGTTTTCAATAAACCATTTGTGGGTTTCCATCCCACCACAGATTACCCCTGCCAAAAACAATCCTTCCACATTGGTTTCCATAGTATCCGGATTATAGGAGGGCAAACGTTTTTCATCTTGGGATAACTCAATGCCCAGTTTTTCTAAAAACTCAAAATTGGGCATATAGCCCGTTAAGGCAAGCACAAAGTCGTTTTCCAGCTCCACAGGACCCTCAGGAGTGCCAATCACCAAGTCATTTTCTTTAATTTCAATCACATTGGAGTTGTAATAGGCCTTAATGCTCTCTTCATTGATGCGATTGATGATATCGGGTCGCACCCAGTATTTCACTCGTTGGCCTACTTCCGGTCCCCTAATGATTAAAGTGACCTCGGCACCTTTCCTCCAGCATTCCAAAGCGGCATCTATGGCTGAATTGCTCGCTCCTATAATGGCCAGTTTTTGACTTGCATAAAAGTGGGGATCCTTATAATAATGGGAAACTTTGGGTAAATCTTCTCCCAGCACATTGATTTTATTTGGTAAATCGTAAAATCCGGTGGCGACAATGATGTGCTTTGCGAAGTATTGGTTTTTGTCTGTTTCCACAGCGAATAACTCAGCATTTTTGTTGACCTCCAATACCTTTTCAAAGAGATGGATGTTCAATTGATTAGAGGTCACGATTCTGCGGTAATACTCCAAAGCCTCATTACGCTTGGGTTTGGCTTCCTTGCTGATAAAGGGAATTTCGTCAATCTCCAACTTTTCAGAAGAGGAGAAAAACTGCATGTTAATTGGATAATTGAACAAGGAATTAACAATAGGTCCTTTTTCAATTATAAGATAGGAAAGCCCTTGCTTTTTGGCTTCCAATCCACAAGCGATACCAATGGGGCCGCCCCCAATAATTATAACATCAAAATCCTGCATTATCCGATTTGTGCTTTAAGGTTTGCAATAGTTTCTGTCGGATGTTCGCTTTTAAAGACAAAACTCCCTGCAACGAGTACATCTGCACCGACATCCACCAGTTTTTTGGCATTGGTCGCGTTTACCCCACCATCAATTTCAATCAGGGCATTGGAATTTTTCCTTTCGATAAGATTTTTTAGGTCCGATACTTTCTGATAGGTGTTTTCAATAAACGATTGTCCACCAAAACCTGGATTCACACTCATCACACAGACCAAATCAATATCTTGGATGGTATCTTCCAACAAATTCACTGAAGTATGGGGGTTCAGGGCCACGCCTGCCTTCATGCCCTCGACTTTTATGGCCTGCAAGGTTCGGTGCAGGTGATTGCAAGCTTCTAAATGAACTGTAAGATTATGGGTTCCCAATTCAGCGAATGTTTTGATGTACCGATCAGGATTGATGATCATCAAATGCACATCCAATGTCTTTTTGGCATGTTGCGCTATGGATTCGACGACCGGCATTCCGAAGGAAATGTTGGGTACGAACACACCATCCATGATGTCCAAGTGAAACCAATCTGCTTCACTCCGGTTGACCATTTCAATATCGCGTTGTAGATTGGCAAAATCGGCTGCCAATAGGGAAGGAGCTATTACCTTTTTGTTCATTTGAGCATTATCTGTATGCAAAAATACGGAAATGCTTTTTTGGGCAATACTGTTCAATGGCTAATCCAAATAAGCACTGTCCGGAAGCACAATAGGGTCACAACGCAAGATTCGTCTATTGCACATTTTACACTGATTGTTTTCATTCAATTGCTTGAGAGACGGTAGTGTTGGGTCAGGGAGAGTGTAGGTATTGGCAGTGTTGTAATCCACTTGATATCCCATATCATCAAAGGCCGCAATAGTTAATCTGCTCACCGGATTGTCCCCTGAATCAATGAAACCTGTCATCAACTCATTGTCGAAGACCAGTTCCCGCCAATGTCCATCTCGAGTACCGGGCCCACCGGTATTTGCGACGGGAACTCCGGAACATTCTTCGTTATTGGTAAGTGCTTGATATTCCTTTATGGCATTTTCTCCCGTAAATTGGGGGTCATCGGAGCCTTCTCCAGAGATGAGGTTAAGTAAATTGGCGGACCAAAGGGTCCCAAAGCCAAGTACATGGCCCATTTCGTGGATAATAACATCTTTTAGGCTATTTTCTGCCTCCAAACGGGCCAAATCTGCCGTATCAAAACGCATAATGCCAGTGGCAGGCAATAAACTGCCAGATCGGAGTTGGGTAGGACCTGCCTGTCCCAAAATCCCTGAAGCCCCATCAATACTGGTGCCTTGGGCATCAATCCTTACATTTTCAATAACATCATCGTTGGGCAGTTGTACCCTGGGCAGTTCGCCCGTGATGATTTCTGCCCAGCGACATGCCGCATTGTCAAAAATCTGTTGTTGACCTTCGGTCAATCCACCTAAAAAGCGGACTTCTATGGTAAAGCTCATGTGTTCTATTTTTGAAGTTAACGCTACTTAATTGCATGATTTGAGGGTACTCGGAAAGCCCGAAAACAGGCATTCACAACTTATTTACGGTGGAAAACGAAAAAATGGCGGGGTCTTGGAAAAACTTTAACAGGAAGGGTATGGTGACTGTCAATTATTTTGACAAAAGGGTATAAATGAAAAAACTCCGGTAATCAGCCGGAGTTTATTCATCAATCAAAAAACGAACAGTCATGATAAACTGTTGTAGGATTACAAATTACAACTTTCTTGCCAAAAAACAAATTTAAGGTATGTTTAACTGTAATTTGTGGGAATAATTTAGCATTTATCCCAAATATGTCTTCAAAATTTTACTTCTGGACGTATGTTTCAACCTTCTGATCGCTTTTTCCTTGATCTGACGTACACGTTCACGGGTCAAATCGAAGGTTTCACCGATTTCTTCAAGGGTCATGGAATGTTGCCCAGCCAAACCAAAATATAGGCGGATAACATCTGCTTCCCTAGGGGTCAAGGTCTCTAAAGCACGCTCAATTTCGGTGCGTAGCGACTCATGCAACAATTCTTTATCTGGATTTGGCGACTCCCCACTTCGTAATACGTCATATAAATTAGAGTCTTCCCCATCAATCAAAGGTGCATCCATGGAAACATGTCGACCTGAGTTTTTCAGGGATTGCTTCACATCTTCAACGGTCATGTCCAATTCCTTGGCAATTTCCTCAGCAGAAGGCACACGTTCGTGGGCTTGCTCCAAAAATGCGAAGGTCTTGTTGATTTTGTTGATGGAACCAATCTTGTTCAGTGGCAGACGTACGATTCGTGACTGCTCGGCCAGTGCCTGAAGAATGGATTGACGAATCCACCAAACGGCATAGGATATGAATTTAAATCCACGGGTTTCATCAAAACGTTGTGCCGCCTTGATCAAGCCCAAATTTCCTTCGTTGATCAAATCAGGAAGGGTCAATCCCTGGTTTTGATACTGTTTTGCAACAGAAACCACGAATCTTAGGTTGGCTTTAGTTAATTTTTCCAAGGCTATCTGGTCTCCCGCCTTAATTCGTTGTGCCAGCTCTACTTCCTCATCGGCAGTGATCAAATCCACTTTACCGATTTCCTGCAAATACTTGTCCAACGACGCGGTTTCCCTATTGGTAACCTGTTTTGTAATCTTTAACTGTCTCATCTAATTTTCCCTTCTTTTTAAATTTTTGAACCGAGGCTCATTAAGTTATACGTAGGAAATCGCAAAAAGTTACAATTTGGTAAAATTTATTTGGATTTTTTTTCTTAAAAAGAAAAACCCCGGTGTTTGTTCCGGGGTTTTACGTTTTGGGGAGAATTATTAGTCCCTACGGGGTCTTCTGTCCCTATTATTACGGTTATTGCCACCACGATCGTTTCTGGGTGGGCGTTCTTTATAACCCTCAGGTTTAGGTAATAGTGCTTTTCGGGACACTTTTTCTTTTCTGGTTCTTGGATCGAGTCCAAAGTACCTTACATCAAAAACATCTCCCATATTTACTACATCGGAAACCTTTTCAGTACGTTCCCAAGCCAGTTCGGATACGTGGAGCAACACCTCATTTCCAGGAGCCTCGGTGTATTCAACCACCGCGCCGAAATCGAGCATTTTAATGACTTTTACTTCGTAAACGCTTCCAACCTCGGGTTTGAACATTACCGCCTCGATTTTAGCGATTACTGCGTCAATACCTGCTTGGTCGGTTCCCAAGATTTCAACAATACCTTCTTCCGTATCAGGATCTTCGTTGATAACGATGGTAGTGTTGGTCTCTTTTTGCAATTCTTGGATGACTTTTCCGCCCGAACCAATAACTGCACCAATGTATTCTCCAGGAATAATCTTGGTAACAATCTTTGGCGCGTAGGATTTCACCTCAGGTCTTGGGGATTCTATGGTATCCGTCAGTTTGCTCAAGATGTGAAGTCTTCCGTCTTTGGCTTGCATCAGCGCTTTCACCAAAATTTCATAGGAAAGTCCTTTTACCTTGATGTCCATTTGACAGGCGGTGATACCATCCGCAGTACCAGTAACTTTGAAATCCATATCACCCAAGTGATCTTCATCACCTAAAATATCGGAAAGGACAGCGTATTTACCGGTTTCGGTATCCGTAATCAATCCCATAGCGATACCGGAAACGGGTTTTTTCAATTGAACCCCTGCATCCATCAAAGCCATTGTACCGGAACAAACAGTAGCCATCGAAGATGACCCGTTGGATTCCAATACTTCTGATACCACACGTACGGTATATGGGCAATCTTCAGGAATCATGCCTTTTAAGGCACGTTGGGCCAAGTTACCATGCCCTACTTCCCTTCGGGAGGTACCACGAATCGGTCTTGCTTCCCCAGTTGAGAAAGGAGGGAAGTTGTAGTGTAGGTAGAATGTTTCCTCACCCTCGTAAGACGGCATGTCAATAACGTTAGCCTCTCTGGAAGTACCTAAAGTAACTGTTGCTAAGGCTTGGGTTTCCCCTCTGGTAAAGATGGCAGAACCGTGCACCGAAGGCAAATAGTCGATTTCGCACCAAATTGGACGAATTTCATCGGTTTTACGACCATCCAAACGAAGCCCTTCCTCCAACGTAAGGTTACGGACGGCCTCTTTTTCGGCTTTGTGGTAATATTTGGAGATTAAACCGCCGATTTCTTCAAGTTCTTCCTCCGTATAGCTTTCCAAAATTTCGTCTTTGATTGCGGCAAAAGCCTCCCCGCGCTCTTTTTTGGATGATCCAGCTTTGGCCACTGCATATACTTTATCGTATGCCAAATCGTGAATCTTCTTATGAAGATCCTCGTCCTCTACTTCTGGCTCATACTCACGGACTTCTTTTTTACCGAAGGCTTCGGCCAATTTTATCTGTGCGGCACATTGTACCTTGATCGCTTCATGGGCGAATTTGATGGCCTCAACCATCTCTTCTTCGGAAATCTCATCCATTTCACCTTCCACCATCATTACAGAATCCTCGGAAGCACCGATGACCATATCAATGTCCGATTCTTTAAGTTGGGCTCTTGTTGGGTTGATGATCAATTCACCGTTGACCCTACCTACACGAACTTCTGAAATAGCACATTCAAATGGAAAATCAGACAATTGAATTGCAGCAGAGGCTGCCAATCCTGCCATGGCATCCGGCATTACCTCCTCGTCATGCGACATCAACTGGATCATCACTTGTGTTTCGGAGTGATAATCTTTTGGGAACAACGGGCGCAATACCCTGTCCACCAAACGCATGGTCAATACCTCACCATCGCTGGGGCGGGCCTCACGTTTAAAGAATCCGCCAGGATAACGTCCGGCAGCGGCAAATTTTTCACGGTAATCCACCGTAAGGGGCAAAAATTCCACATCTGCAGCTTGGTAGTTGGATACAACCGTACATAGCAACATACATTTGCCCGATTGGACAACTACGGAGCCATGGGCCTGTTTTGCCAATTTTCCGGTTTCGATAGAAATCTCCCTACCGTCACCGAGGTCAATGACCTCTTTAAAAGTTTTTGGAATCATAAAAATAATCTTACCCGAATTAATACGGGTCGTTAAACATTTGGTCTACCGTCATCCGAACGGTCGGGTTGTGTTGTTGTGTTGACCAATGAAAAACTGTAGGCAGCTTTTTGTGTTTGCCCAACCCAAGAGTTGGGACTTTTTGGTGCTAAAATCAGTTTAGCAAAATAAAAGGGGAAGCCAAGCCTCCCCTAATTTTTATTTTCTAATACCAAGTTCCTTGATCAAGGCACGGTATTTTTCAATGTCCTTTTTCTTCAAGTAATCCAAAAGACTACGTCT
>JANQRD010000157.1 GCA_028284725.1 Allomuricauda sp.
AATCTGCGCCCAGAATGGGTTCAGCTATCCCTGGGAGCATAGGCGAACCGAAGGCCACATCTCCGCTGGAAACATTATGCTCGATGGCCCGTATCAACCCATTGTCATCAAGTTTCGCTTTGAGTACATGATGGGTAGGGGGGCGAAAAGTATCATTCTGGAACTCCTCTTTACGGTTAAAAAAGCATTTTACCGGTTTTCCAACTGCCTTGGATAACACTGCAGCCTGAATTCCATTGGGGGTATGCAAACGACGCCCAAAACCGCCTCCAAGAAAGGTTGGGACAATATTTACCTGCTCCTTGTCCATGCCCAAACGTTTGGCTATCTCATCCCGGGTAATCTTCACTACCTGAGTGGACATTATTATCGTGGCCTTATCCGCTTCCACATGGGCGAGAGCGCCGTTTGGTTCCAATTGGGCATGCGCACCAATAGGACTCTTATATTCCGATACGATTATATCTCCATTTTCTTCAAGTGTTCTTTTTGCCTTTCCTTCTTTTTGAATTACGAATGGTTTACCTTGTCCAACTTCAACTATTGCTTCAATATCTGAGGTCTGCCAAACCTTATCCGTATTCCAATTCACTTCAATGGCCTGCTTCGCATTTTCGGCCTCTTGTAAAGAGTGGGCGACGACTCCCACAAAATCGGGCTCCTTCACCACTTTTACCACGCCAGGCATGTTTTCAGCTTTGGAAATATCGGCATCAACATAGGTCGCTCCAATGGCTGAAGGCCGTACCACGGCGCCATAAAGCATGTCCGGAAGGGAGGCGTCCATACCAAACATTGGGGTGCCATACACTTTATCCTGAAGATCGACTCGGGGAATCGGTTTTCCCACCAATTTGTGGGTGTTGATGTCCTTTAAAGGTGGGGTATCTGGGATTTCCCATTCTGAAACATCCTTTGCTGTTTCGGCATAGGAAATAGATTTTCCGCTTCCACTTATAATTCCATTTTGAACTGAAAGACTGGCCACATCCACATCAAGCTTTCTTGCTGCTTCCAGTTTTAGCATCTCCCGCATGGTAGCTGCCAACTCACGTAGTGGTTCCCAAAGACTGGAGATGGAAGTGCTTCCACCAGTGGCAAAACTGTCCATATTTCCTGATATGGTAGGGGAGTGCTTTACCTTCAATTGACCCATGGAAATCTCCAGCTCTTCAGCAGCGATTTGGGCAAGCCCTGTAAAAGTACCTTGTCCCATTTCCACTTTTGGGGAGTAGATGATCACGGTATTGTCTGGTTGAACCTCAAACCAGATGATTGGCGTATCCGTATTGCCCAGATAGGGTGTTTCCGCAGTGTTCACAACCCCAGCCAGCGCGGTTCTGATTGGACTTCTGAAAAGATAGGTGCCAACGGCCAAAACCCCGATCGTGCCCAATCCACCGCGAACCAAAAACTTTCGCCTCGATATTTTCCGCTTCTTTTTGTCTTGCTTGCTCATGGATCAGGAATTAACGGGGTTTGTAGAATCGGCTGATTCGATGTTTTTCAAGGCTGCTGCCTTGTGAATTGCTTTACGCATACGATAGTACGTACCACATCGGCATATATTGATAATATTTTTGTCAATGTCCTCATCGGTAGGGTTGGCCACTTTTTCGAGCAGTGCAGCCGTAGCCATCATAAAACCCGGTTGGCAATACCCACATTGGGGAACAATTTCCTCTACCCGGGCCTGTTGCACTGGATGAGGGTTTTCTGGAGTTCCCAATCCTTCGATTGTGGTGACTTGCTTTCCCTCAGCAAACTTTACGGCATAGGAACAAGACCGAATGGCCTCGCCATCCACGTGTAAAGTGCAGGCACCACAGGCGGCTTTTCCACATCCAAATTTGGTGCCTTTTAAATCCAAGATGTCCCGAATCACCCAAAGTAGGGGAGTGTTTTCATCGGAAATCTCCACAGTGTGTGGTTTTCCGTTTACGTGCATTGAAATCTTCATACGCTCTATTTGTTTTTATTCGGATGGAATTACCGCTCCGTGCTCAAACCATTCCTTTACTGCGGCAATATATTCCGCTTTGGGAACGGGTGGCAGTTCCCGTGGATTCCCATTGGCGTCCACACCGGGTTCCCAAGCCCATAGCACTAATTCGTGCTCTGTTAGGTGATGCAATGTTTCCTCAGGTGTACGGCCACCATTTCGTTCAGGATCCATCATGGACTCCGCAATCTCGACCCTACTCAGCCCTTCCCATTTCATGGAAGCGGGAGCCAAGGCCCATTCCGGTGCTCCCGGTACTCCCGAGTAGTCGTTGTTTTCGGATTGATGGCAAGTGGTGCACTTGGTCGCCGCAAATCCTAAATTGTTTTCGCCACGCTCCATCCCAAAATAATGGGGGTGACTGTCCTCGCCCTGTTTGGGAATATGATCGTTCGGATGGCAATTAACACATCGTTTATGGGTCAATACATCCATCATTTTATCAAAAGCTGTTTCCGATGTAGACGAGGGAACCGCTTCAATTGGAATTGAAACATATTCAGTATTCCCATAATCATCTCCAAGCACAAAAAGAATTCCTGCTAAAAAAAGTGCTGGGGACAGATATCGGATTTTGATTTTCATTGTATGGAAGCGTAATGGTCTGTGTTACATCAATTCGTGGTATTTATAAATTTAATGATTTCCAGTTTGCTTATCTTTAAGTCCACCTAAAAATCTCGAAAAATGAAACAATTGACTGCTTTTTTACTATGCGCTTTTGTGATTTGCATAGTATCGTGCAAACAAAAAACTGAAAAACAAAATACAGAACCACAAACGGAAGAAGAACTTCCTGTTAAAGTAAAAGGGGAGGAGGTTACCTATGCTTCCGACTCCACAAATTTAAAGGGCTATCTCGCCTTTGATGAAAACAAACAGGGAAAACGCCCGGGTGTATTGATCGTACATGAGTGGTGGGGGCATAACGATTATGTTCGGGAACGTGCCGATATGTTGGCGGAACTGGGCTATACTGCACTGGCAGTGGACATGTACGGGGACGGTAAACTGGCAGATCACCCTGATGATGCTGGCAAGTTTGCTATGAGTGTCATGAGCAATCTCCCGGAAGCAACAGCAAGATTTACTGCGGCCTTGGAACGACTAAAGCAACAAGCATCTGTTGACAGTGAAAAAATTGCGGCCATCGGCTACTGTTTTGGTGGGAGTGTGGCTCTGACCATGGCCAATTCAGGAATGGATTTGGATGGCGTGGCAGCCTTTCACAGTGGTGTACAACTGCCTGTAATGCCAAGTAGTGATCTGAAAGCCAAGGTATTGGTGTGCAATGGAGCAGCCGATCCCTTTATCAGTCCAGAATCTGTGATGGCTTTTAAATCAGCTATGGATTCTATAAATGCTGATTATCAATATATATCATATGCAGATGTAAAACATAGTTTTACCAGTAAAGCAGCTGATGCGAATGCCGAAAAGTTTGGACTTCCATTGGAATATAATGCAGAGGCAGATGCGAAATCCTGGGACAGTCTGCAACAGTTTTTCCAGGAGCTTTTTTACTAAGTATTCCCTAAAAATCAAAAGGGATGGTTCAGCAAGCTATCCCTTTTTAACTGCTATGCATTTACTAATCAAAAGTTAAACTGTTAAACAGCAATAGTTTTCGTGCTATCTTTAAAGGTAATCACTAGTAAGTATTCATTAAACAACCATAAAACCTAAAAACATGAATACGAAAAACTCCAAGTACAGTATTTCGGTTTTGATGGATTTGTCGAAGGCTTCCGAATTGGCACTGTCCAATGCGGCGCAATTGGCGAAGGTCATTGATGGTAGGGTGGAAGTACTCCATATTAAGGTCCCCACGAAGATTGTGAAGAACGACAATCAGCTTTCGGCCGTGCGCTCGATCCATAAAGACACCCGGGACAGTAAAAACCAAATCAAGGAGGCCATAAAGGCCATAAGTAAGCGGGAAAACCTAAAAATTTCGCTGAAAATGGTATATGGCAACGAAAAGAACAGTGTGAAGGAGTATATTTCCGAGCATAAACCAAATTTTTTGGTGCTGGACAAAGGAAAGTCCAAAATATTGGACACAGTAGGAAACGACGTGAACTTGCTCATCACGAACGAAGCGCAGAAATTCCATTCGTTCAGGGACATTTCCCTGGGTATTTTTGATGACAATTTGGAAGAAAGTGGTTTGGAGATTTTTAACGACCTAAAGCGGGAAAGCACCAAACCAGTGCGGCTTTTCAGCATTAAAGGCAAGCTGGAAAATGCCCCAAAGACTAATAGTCAGCTACCTGATGCCATTTCTTATGTGTTCACCGAAGGTGCCAATGTACTGGATGGATTGAGCAGCTATGTAAACCGGACGAACACCGAGCTGCTCTGTATTCCCAATACACGTAAAGCGCGGTTTGCCTTTCAAACGGATCGTACCAAACAATTGGTAAATAAGCTGAATGTGCCAGTATTGATCATGGCGCGGTAGGGGATTAATATTTGAGCTGCTATTTAGAATTCAAAATATTCTATTTTACATAATATGGATTATAGTACAACTGTTATTTTGATATAAAATCAGTTCTGATGCTTTAGCGTCATAACGATACCGATTTTATGTCAAAGCAATTTACTGATACTGGCTATTGCTTGTCCGCATTCGAAAGCAAAAATTCTCTGCCAGGTTTCAACAAAGCTAAAATTTTCTCTTTGAGCAAAATTCTTAGCACTTGCTCACATACTACCCTGATTAAAACTTTTTTTAGAACCTACAATATTATGTCAAATAGGATTTAAACTCGTCTAACGTAATTTTATCGGATCTGTACTTCTTCATCAATTTATGTATTACACGATGACATGTTGGACATAGTAGTGTTACATCGTCTTCTGTAATACGCTTATTTTTCTGTGCTTTATTTTGGCTTAATGGTTCAAGATGATGCATTTCCAGTACCTCTATTGGTCTTAACCCATATTCTTCCATAATATCCAAATTACATGCTGGACATTTTTCAATATCCGCTCTCTTGGATTTATATTTTCGAACAAAATCTTTATCCCTTTCCCTTTTCTTATGCCACTTTAATTCAATTCTGATAGCCCCTTCTACTCCAACTAGCTCCATATCCGGGACCATAACTTCTGTGAACTCTTTCAGTATCTCTCGCTGGGAAAGTGTTCTTTTGAGGTTTTTATAAAACTTCTCCTTTTTTGGGAAAAACTTTTCTTGATATCCGTACCGTATTATGAGATTATTAATAGAAGGCACATCCTTATTCAAAAAAGTATTTAAGGCCTCAATCAAATTCTTTTCTTCGTAAGGCTTTTTATACTTAAACTTGGTAGTATCGTATTTATCGTCAAACCAATTTGAAACCATTTCACGATAAAAATCTACATATTTCGAGTTGTTATCACCTCCAAAGGCTATTTGTTTACTGAACCGTGATTGATTGTACTTATCAAACTCAACTACAAAACCAATACTTCTAGTTTTATTGAAATTGTCTCCTTGCGAATATGGAGAAAACCAGATATAATCACTTCCCTGAAACCAAAACCCTCTAGCAAATCGAGTTTCCTGGGAACTCGAATAATCTCTTTGTCTTAAATGGAAATAGAATTCTTCTTTGGTTTTTCTAAAATCCAATAAGTGTAGCAGAATTTCGTCACTTATTTCAATAATCTTATTTCTGCGCTGATTTTCAAATTCACGCTTATTCATGTCAGAGTTTCTTCTTTTCTTTTGTCTTGAAACAAAAGAAACAAAAAATCAAGAAGAAATGCGAAGCATTCATGAATTCCGTTGAAAAACAATAGACCAGTTCATTAATAAATTCACACCATCGCCTGCCCGCATTTTCTTCGAGCTATTCTTTTTGTTTCCCTTTACGCCTTTTGGCTTTAAGTAATTCTTTCTCAGACTCGGCTTCTAGTTTTGATATTTCATCCAACCATTTTTCTAACCCTGATTCGGTAACAAATGTGACCAATGTGCTTTTTGGTTCATTGTTGTGGTGATAGTTAAAGATTAACTGAGAACATTCGGTTTTGTTCAAAATTGGATTATTATCTACTATTTCAAGTTCGTATAAATCGTTCTTTAAAAGTATTACAGGAAGATATAACCAGTGCCTAAACCATTGAAGGCGATAATCAAAGTCTGCATCATCTCCAACAGATTCTCTATCATACCACCAGGGCTTATTTTCATCGCAAAACTGAACAACCTTGGAAATTCCAGAATATAACTGCTCTGGATGGAAGGCCATTATCTCTGAATTGCGATTCTTTTTTTGAAAAGAACAATATTGAGAATATATGTTTCCCGATTGGAAGGTAAAATATTCATAAAAACCGTTATATGCATCATACCCCCTCTCTTCAGCTTCTGTGGTTATATATTCTCTTATTAGTTCATCGGGACTTGTCGGGCTAAAATGATATTTTGAGGTCAAAACAACCGGATATAAATTATTCTTTAGTTCGAAAGCAAAGCAAGTCTGACAACTAATTTTGTTATCATAATCCTTTTGAATGTCGTTTTGGTATGCAATTATGTCAATATCACGATTTTTCTTAGTTATAGGATCTATTATAACTGAATTTGGTTCTAAAAAATAATTTTTAGAGTTCAAAAATTCAACTATTGAGGACTCAAATAAATACCCAGACCTGTTTAAACTTTCTATAATTTCTGTTTCAGTCAATCGAACTAGATTTTTAAAATTAAAAAGGGGGCTTAATCTCAATCTTTTTCAACAAATCACTAGCAACAACAATTCTTTCAAATGCTTCAATAAAATCTAATTCCACATCTCTATGTGAACAAGGGTTTTTGTAAAATCCAAATGCTCCTGCTATATAATTAGTGAATGCTTCCCTTTCCGATTTTGGTAGTTGAAAATCAGTCAAAGGCCCATTTTCAGGGTGGTAGGCTTTGCGAATGAGTTTAATCCCTAGTTCTTCGGGTTCCGCATTAATTCTCTCTCTTATGCTAGTCTCGATTGTTTTGAATGCTTGGAGGACGGCACTTTCATATTCTTCATTTTCTAATAACCTGAAACTTTTCTTTATAATTTTTGGGTGCACATAAGTTGATGGAAATAAAGAATATTTTTTAAGTACTTTTTTAAACTCATGTTCAGGAAATCGGAATCCAGATTTTGTAGGATAGAAAATATCTTCATCATCGTCGTCATATGCTCGTTGAAACTTTCTTATATCAATATGTGCCGTTGGACTTTTTTTATATTTTACCCGAGTAAATCTAATCGGTTGAAACCCTCCTTCATTTGCTTCACCAATTATTTCTTGAAATTCAATTTTCGCCTGTATTTCTGCTTTACTCATTTTTCAACTTTAGGTCTCTACAGATTTCATTAAATACTTCACAAGGGTCAATATCAATAGCTAATGCAATGAGGTATAACTCCTCTACACGAAGTTTTGTTTTCTTATTATTTGAAAGCTCGCTTAAGCGAGTTTTGCTAATTCCAGTTTTTCTAGCAACATCTGAGCGATTCACAGATTTCTTAGCAAGAAACAATCCTAATTCAGTCATTCTTATCTGATTTTCAGTTCATAAAGTTAGCTTTTAGGGAAGGTTTATCTGAAAATCTAAACTTTTAATATTTATTTTGTCCGAAATACAGTATATTTATTCCGATTATCGGAATATTTGATATTAATTTCTTACACATGAAACAAGAAAATAATGAATTGAACCATAGTGACTTCACTCCCCTACTCTCTTATATTGAAGAATGCCACGAAGGCGACCTCCTTTCCCTAACCCAAAGTTTGGACAAGACTATTTTTATGTTCCACTTTATCCCCATGGATACCTTTTCAGATTTGGAAAGGCAAAATTGCTGTCATGTTCTCATGGAACTTAAAGGGGCGGTTATGGAGATTTACTATAACCAAAACAAAAGCAAGTCTTAGAACAACTTCTCAGGAAATCCTTGAATATAGTTTTATTTTGGAAAGTAGGGTAGTCACTAAAAACTTAATGGAATCTATTATTGCAAGCTAACACTAACCGCATTCATTCCTTTTTGGCCTTTTTCGAGTTCAAAAGTGACCTTGTCATTTTCATTGACTTCATCAATTAGACCCGAAACATGTACAAAATGTTTTTCTTGGGTTTCCGAATCCATAATAAACCCGAAACCTTTGGCATGGTCAAAAAAGGCAACTTTACCCTTACGGACAGGGTCGTGCTCTTCTTCTTCTTTTTGGGGAATGCCCAAAACAATCTCAGAGGCGTCAATCTCCTCTTGCTCCGTTGGTTCAGGAGGAGTTGCGGTAAGATTGCCAAATTTATCAACATAGGCGAAGGGTATGCCTACATCACTTTCTTTAGCTTCCGCCCTTCGGGCTTCTTTTTTCTTTTGTTTTTCTTCGCGTTTTTTTTGTCTTTTCTTTTCTTTCTCTCGTTTACTAAAAGTTTGTTGTGATTTTGCCATGTATGGGTTTATGCCTTTAAGGTAGTTGATTTATTTACGAACTGAGCATTCTTGAAAATAAAAAAGCCCATCTTATTCAGATGGGCCTAAAAGAATTAGACTGTATGAATTTAGATGACCTTTACGTTTACTGCATTCAATCCTTTTTTTCCTTGCTCTAAATCAAATTCAACTTGGTCACCTTCGCGAATTTCGTCGATTAATCCAGAAACATGTACAAAGTGCTCTTTGTCTGCACCTTCTTCGTTGATGAAACCAAAACCTTTGGTGTCGTTGAAGAACTTTACTGTTCCTTTACTCATTGTATGTATTTAAATATTAAGATGCAAAGGTGGGGCTAATTATTGGATATTCAGTGATTTATTTCAAATGTCTTAAAAAACTAGCCACTTCACACACATTCCCCTCCCCCCCTATCCTTCGACTTCGCTCAGGACAAGCTCGTCGGG
>JANQRD010000158.1 GCA_028284725.1 Allomuricauda sp.
AAATGCACTCGACAAGCCTTTTTCCGTATATGAGGTGCACTTGGGTTCCTGGAAGAAAAAAAATGGATGGGAATCCCTTTCCTATTTGGAACTGGCCGATGAGTTGGTGGATTACGTAGCCGAAATGGGGTTTACCCATGTAGAGTTCATGCCTATAATGGAATATCCCTTCGACCCTTCCTGGGGCTATCAGTTAACGGGGTATTTTGCACCAACTTCACGCTTTGGAAAGCCTGAGGATTTTAAGATTTTGGTCGATAAATTCCACCAAAAGGGAATAGGGGTGATTTTGGATTGGGTACCTTCCCATTTTCCAGAAGATGCCCACGGACTTGGCTTTTTTGATGGATCCCATCTATACGAGCATCCTGATCGACGAAGAGGGTATCATCCCGATTGGAAAAGCTTAATCTTTAATTATGGACGTAACGAAGTGCGTGCCTTTTTGATAAGTAATGCCATCTTCTGGCTGGATCAATATCATGTGGACGGACTTCGCGTGGATGCTGTGGCATCGATGCTTTATTTGGACTATTCCCGTGAGGACGGGGAATGGGAGCCCAATATGTACGGCAATAACGAAAACCTGGAGGCGATGTCCTTCCTCAGGGAAATGAACCAGGAAGTCTATGCCAGTTTTAAGGGCGTTCAGACCATTGCCGAAGAATCTACAGCATTTTCCGGGGTGTCCAAACCTGTTCACTACGGTGGACTTGGTTTTGGGATGAAATGGATGATGGGATGGATGCATGATACCCTGGAGTTTTTCAAAAAAGAGCCCATTCATAGGTCCTATGATTTGGGTGATATCACTTTTAGTATGACCTATGCCTTCACAGAAAACTTTATGCTTCCCTTTTCTCATGATGAAGTGGTGTACGGCAAGCAATCCTTGCTGTATCGTATGCCTGGCGATGAATGGCAACGTTTTGCTAATTTGAGGCTGCTTTTCGGCTACATGTTCACACATCCAGGGGCAAATTTGCTGTTCATGGGGGGTGAATTTGGGCAATCCTCTGAATGGAACTTTCAAGAAAGCCTTGATTGGCACCTGACCCAATATGATTTTCATTCTGGAATCCAGGAAGCGATAAAAGATTTGAACAAAATCTATAAAAACTATCCAGCACTTCACGAAAAGCAATTCAGTCCGGAAGGTTTTGAATGGATCGAGTACAACGACCATGAAAATTCTGTGATTTCCTATATCAGAAAAGGAAACGATCCAAAAGATGACATTATCGTGGTATGCAATTTCACACCCGTTCCAAGGGAAAGCTATAGGGTAGGTGTTCCCAAAACAACACAGCTCAAACTCATTTTTAACAGTGACGATAAAAAGTACGCTGGAAGTGGTAAGGGCAAAAAAACTCTTAAACCGTCAACAAAAGAATGGAATGGTCGCAAACAGTCCGTTTTAATGACACTTCCACCCCTGGGAGTAGTGGTTTATAAGTAAAGGGTTTACGCAAACGTTGTAGTTAAATACTGTTCAAAACATATTTTCGTTTTCTCGTGCTAAAGTCTTTCTTTTGCTAGTCATAATCTTCCAAAAATGATTACCAACACCGAAATCGAAAAACGGGGCAATCAGTACCCGAACCATATAGTTGAATTTAAGCACGAAAACGATAAACTTTACTTTACCACACAGAACGGTGTCATTCTGGAAATGACCATTCTACGTGACAGTGCCATTCGCTTTAGGTACGCTACGGAACACGTTTTTGAACCCGATTTTTCGTATGCCATCAGTGATGATGTGAGCTTGGGGTACAATGAGCTTACCGTTGATGATGAAATTCCAGAATATGTCATTACCACCTCAAAAATTAAGATTTACGTCAACAAGTCGAACCTAAAGGTTCAGATTGTCGATTTGGAGGATACTGTCCTTTTGGAGGATGAACTGGGCTTTCACTGGGAAGAGAACTATGATTATGGTGGGAACATCGTCAAAATGGGTAAAATCTGCCACTCCGGGGAAAGCTATTATGGAATGGGTGATAAAGCCTCCCACACGAACTTAAAAGGTAAACGGGTCAACAATTGGGTGACCGATTCCTATGCCTATGGAAAAGATCAGGAGCCGCTTTACAAAGCGATACCCTTCTATGTGGGACTTAAGGAAAACATTGCTTATGGAATCTTTTTTGATAATTCCTTCAGCACCTATTTTGATTTTGCCAATGAAAAGCGGAACGTGACAAGTTTCTGGGCCGATGGCGGTGAAATGAACTATTACTTCTTCTACGGGCCCAAAATGAACCAGGTCGTGGAAGCCTATACCGATTTGACTGGCGTTCCGGAACTTCCGCCCTTATGGGCCCTGGGATTCCATCAATCCAAATGGAGCTATTTCCCGGAAAAGAAGGTAAAAAAGATAGCCTCTACCTTCCGTGAGCTCAATATTCCTTGTGATGCCATCTATTTGGACATCGACTATATGGAAGGCTTCCGTTGTTTTACTTGGAACAACCGGCATTTCCCAAATCCAAAGAAAATGATTGAGGAACTGGAGGAAGATGGTTTTAAGACCATTACCATGATTGATCCTGGAATCAAAATTGATCGGGAATATTGGGTGTACCAACAGGCTATGGACAACGGATTTTTCTGCCGCCGTGCCGATGGCCCGCATTTTAAGGGAAAAGTGTGGCCAGGGGAATGCAAGTTTCCCGATTTTACCAATCCCGAGGTGCGCGAATGGTGGGCTGGTCTATACAAGGAAATGATTGCCGATTTGGGCGTAAAGGGGGTTTGGAACGATATGAATGAGCCCGCGGTGATGGAAGTTCCCACAAAAACAGCCAATCTTGACGTACGGCACGATTATGATGGACATCCCTGCAGCCACCGTAAGGCGCACAATGTATACGGCATGCAAATGGTACGCGCCACCTACGATGGAGTGAAAAAATACATGTTCCCTAGAAGGCCTTTTGTGCTGACCCGCGCGGCATATTCTGGGACCCAACGTTATTGTGCCACATGGACAGGAGACAATGTGGCCACCTGGGAACATCTTTGGATTGCCAACGTACAAATGCAGCGCATGTGCATGAGCGGGTATTCCTTTGTAGGGTCGGATATCGGTGGATTTGCCGAGCAGCCCAACGGCGAATTGTTCGCACGGTGGATGCAATTGGCTATTTTCCATCCTTTCTGCCGTGTGCATTCCAGCGGTGATCATGGGGAACAAGAACCTTGGTCCTTTGGAGATGAGATTACAGATATCGTTCGAAAGTTCATCGAACTGCGTTATCAGTTGTTGCCCTATTTGTACACCATGTTCTACAATTACATCAAAAATGGGCTTCCAATGATACAATCTTTGGTGTTTTACGATCAAGAGGATACCCAAACGCATTTTAGGACAGACGAATTCCTGTTTGGGGAACAGATGTTGGTATGTCCCGTTCAGGAGCCAAACGCTCAGGGGAGAAGAATGTATTTTCCAAAAGGGAAGTGGTATAACTATTGGACCGATGAAGTAGTTGAGGGCGGATTGGAAAAATGGGTTCCTGCGGAAATTCATCTTATTCCCTTATTTGTAAAGGAAGGCTCCATGATTCCAAAATATCCCGTACAACAATATGTTGGCGAGAAAGAGATTACAGAGCTCCGATTGGACGTGTACTACAAGGAAGGTATGGAGAACTCCAGTGTTTATGAAGATCAACAAGATGGTTACGATTATAAAAAAGGACGTTATAGCCATAGAAGGTTTAGGTTACGGGGTAAGGCAAAGGAGTTGATCATTCAACAGTTTAAGGATGGGGATTACATTACGCCCTATGAAAAGTTCAAGTTGACGTTTCATGGTTTACCCTTCAAGATTGGAACCATCGAAGTGGACAACGAAGTGGTGAACTTAAACGACATAAAACTTAATGGTGGAAAGAGTATTGAGGTGAGCAAGGATTTCACCGAACTGCATATTTTTGGAAAATAATTTTTTGTAATTTTCCTAGACTAAACACTATTAACAATATGAAGAAATTAGTCATCACAGTCGTGTTTTTTCTGGCCGTTGCCGCATGCAAAACAAATCCGTTTACAGGAAAAAGTACGCTTAATTTTTACCCTAACAGCCAAATTTTCCCCATGGCTTTCGCCCAATATGATCAATTCTTGAATGAGAATAAGGTCATTACAGGCACTTCAGATGCCCAAATGATCACTAACGTAGGTCAGCGCATTGCCTCGGCAGCGGAACGTTGGTTGGATGCCAATGGGCATCCTGGCTATTTGAAGGATTATAAATGGGAATACAAACTCGTGGACGACGAAACCGTGAATGCATGGTGTATGCCAGGAGGAAAGATTGTTTTTTATACGGGAATTTTACCCATCACCCAAACCGAGACCGGTGTTGCAGTGGTTATGGGTCATGAAGTCGCTCATGCCTTGGCCGATCATGGAGCGCAACGTATGAGTGCAGGAATGTTGCAACAGATTGGTGCTGTGGCAGGTAATGTGGCTATCAAGGATCCACAAAAACGTAATACGTTCAATCAGGCGTATGGATTGGGCTCTACCGTAGGGGTGATGTTACCTTTTAGCAGAAGTCATGAAACAGAAGCTGATCGAATAGGACTCCAGATCATGGCTATTGCAGGATACAACCCCGACGAAGCTGCCAATCTTTGGAGAAGAATGAAAGCCAAGGCAGGAGGACAGGCACCCCCTGAATTTTTGAGCACGCATCCCTCCAACGATACAAG
>JANQRD010000215.1 GCA_028284725.1 Allomuricauda sp.
TTTCAAAGCTTCACGGCCAAAGTACCGAGAAAGCCCGACGGAGGGCTTGATTGGCTTTTTATTCCAGAAGGCTCCTCAACCCAATTTGGCCACTTCTTCAGTCGGTTCTATTCTTTAAGCGATCAGGTTACATTAAGCCAAAACACTACTGGGAACGAAAGGAAAAAATGGGTGACTTTTATTAATCTGACGTTGCAAGATTATATCAGTTCAAACCCATATATGTCCCAAAGAAAATCCTTACCCGACCCAAGAGGGCCATACCGACCTGTATTCGGAGGCAGGGAGAACTATCCATGGCTTACGTTGAACGTAGGTATACGAATGGAATTTTTCATACAGACCTTTTTCAGAATGTTGAATGCCGGAGATCTCGAACCGGAAACATTTTTACTTTTGCTTTCCAACATAGAGGAGATGTCTGATTACATGTATATCTATGGGGGGTTCTACAAAAATAACTGGACCGATACCACACTATTGGGACTTCTATATGCAGCTGTCAAAATGCCCGAATATGCAGCGTCAAACACATGGATGGATGCGGCAATATACAGATATTCAGATTATGTCGAAGAATGCTTTTATCCTGATGGCTCGCAATGGGAACTGGCAACGCATTACGGATACATATCTTTTACTAACTGGATGAAGTTTGCAGATCTTGTGAAGTCGAAGAGGCCTATCCCAAAAAGTTGGAAAAACTCGTTCAAAAAACAAACCTACTACTATGCCGTGACGACGAACCCACAGGGCCAGATATTGCCATCAGGGGATGGTGACCCCAAATACCTTATGACTGATGAAATCAAGAAGATTGCCATCGAAAATGATAATCTTGAAGCATTGTATGTCATATCCCAAGGGAAGGAGGGTAAAATTCCCAAGGGCCTGCCCAGTGAATTTTTTGATTATAGTGGCAATTTGATAAGTAGGGATAGCTGGAAGAACCCGGAACACTTCAGTTGGTTTGACATAGGGCCATATGGATATTCACATAGACACGCAGATAAATTATCGTTTACGATATTCAATAAAAGAAGGATTTTGACTGATCCAGGACGTTTTTTATATGATGACGATAGCGGTTTTAGGGAATATGCCATTAGTACAAGGGGACACAATACAATCGAAATAGACAATTGTTCCCAGTTGGCAGATATGCCCAAGGTCAATGATTCAAGTATTTTGAAAGCAATGGCCAAGATGCAATTGGTGGCAATAAATCCAATTCCTGAACAACAATACACCATAGAAAAGACTTACGATTTTGCCAAGGGAAAAACGGAAACGGGCTTCAAAGGTATAATAGGCAGTGCGGTTCACGAAAGGGGATTTTATTACAAACGTGGTCAATATTGGTTTGTACTTGATAAAATTAATACAGATAGGCCACGGAAAATTACAAGCTATTGGCACCTGCATCCTGATTGTAAAAATGTCGAGCTAACCAGTCGCGGAATCCTTTCGACAAACGATAATGGTAAGGGCAATCTTATTGTATTGCCTGTAAAAGGCTCCGTGGTTTTTGAGAGTAATTTGGTAAGGGGCCAAGAAAAACCTATAGTAAAAGGATGGTACTCCCCCGTATACAATGAATGGTCGCAAACATATAATGTTGAATACGCGGCCAATATTCAAAGAGATGCTTATTTCGGTTGGCTGATAGTACCATTCGACAACCATAAACCGAACGTAAAGGCAAAAATCATTTCCTCAACAAACAATGTTTTTGAGGTGGAAGTGGATTTAGGCGATGGAAGAAAAGAATCATTCAGTATTTCCATGGAATTGCCCTGAACCCTTTTAAATAAGCTGTTCTGTTCGTTCGCAATTTGATGTTGGCAACTAATATCAAACGAGGTAATCATGAAAATGGAGCAACCAAAAAATATGGGATTAAAACAAAGAATAAAAAACGGAGAAGTAGTCTTCGGAACATTTTTGAGCTTGGGTTATCCTGTGACTGCTGAAATTGTGGGCACCGCCCCGTGGGATTGGGTAATGCTTGATTTGGAACACGGCATGGGATCTGAGAAAGATGTATTGGGTCAGCTTCAAGCTTTGGCAAATACCAACATCGAAGTCATCGTAAGGGTTGAAGGAAGCAATAGACAACGTATTCATAAGGTATTGGATATGGGCGCCAACGGAATTATGTGTCCACATATCGATACTCGGGAAGAAGCCGATTTGGCCACAAGAGCATTACGCTATGCTCCGGATGGCTTAAGGGGTGTGGCCAAATTGGTACGGGCCACGAATTATGGGTCTGATTTTGAGGTGTATCATGCGAATCAGGCAAAGAACCTGATTTCTATTGTTCAAGTTGAAACTGCCAAGGCCGTTAAAAACATTGATGCCATCGCCAAAAATTCAGACATTGATGTTTTGTTCATAGGGCCAACTGACTTGTCAATGTCCCTGGGAATCTTTGGTCAACTCGACCACCCTATTTATTTGGAAGCAGAACGAAAGATTATCGCCGCTGCCCGAGAAAACCAAAAAGCAGTTGGTTTTTTAATGATGGATACCGAGGATTATCAAAAGTATTACGATAGGGGTGTCCGTTTTTTTGCCAGTGGCACTGATGCTTTTTTCCTAAAAAAGTCAAATTGGGAAACGGCAAACCGCCTATTGGAATTAAAGAATACCTCAAACAGATAATTTTAGCATGCAATTGAGCAAGTCTGACCAGTATTTGCGCTGGGGCGTAGTGGGACTTTTGTTTGTTGCAATGGTCAATGCCTACATCGACCGTGGTAATATGTCCATGGTGGCACCATTGTTAACCGATGAATTGTTATTTGACAGTGAAAAAAAGGGATGGATCTTTTCCGCATTCACATTGGGATACGCCTTAATGATGGTGCCGTCCGGCAGGTTGGTAGACCGTTTTGGCGCAAAAAAAGTATATACTTGGTTTTATATTTTATGGGGACTGTGTGCCGCCACTTTTGGATTGGCGCAGGTGTTTTGGCATTTTTTAGTCCTTAGGGTTGTTTTAGGTTTTTGTGAGGCTGCATCGGGCCCCGCCAGTTTTACTTTTATTGCGAATCATTTTAGTGAAAAACAACGCGGATTGGCTTCAGGGATTTTCTTGGCGGGCACCAAAATTGGCCCAGCTGTGGGAGCGATTATCGCCGCTTATCTGATTGAAAATTTTGGTTGGCGGATGTTGTTCGTGCTTTCGGGATTAGTACCGCTTATTTGGGTATTGCCCTGGTGGAGTTGGGTGTCAAAAATTGAAAAACGCCCACACATGAAAATTGGTAAACGGAAAAAAGAAAAAGTACCAGAACCCAATAAAAATATCCGGTTTGTTGACCTTATCGGAAAAAGAAAAACCCTGGGGATTTTTTTTGGGTACTTTTTTTACGGATCGGTTTGGTACCTGTACATCAATTGGTTGCCCAGTTATTTGTATGATAGCTTGCACCTGTCTATTAAAGATACTGGTTGGTGGTCGGCCTATGCCTATGGCGGATTGGCTTTTGTTACCGTAGCCGCCGGATTTATTGCTGACAGGCTCATCGCTTCAGGAAAAACCGAAACCAAAGTGCGTATCGCTTTTATCGTAGCCGGATTTTTATGTGGGTCAGCCATTATGGCAATTCCTTTTGTGACCGGGGAAACGGCCATTTTTACGGTGCTGCTAATTGCGATAAGTGGCATGGGGCTGGCCACAGCTAATACTTGGGCGATTATGCAAACCATTGCCCCCAAAGGTACGGTAGGCACAATGTCCGGTATTCAAAACCTTGGGGCTACCTCAGGCGGTTTTTTGGCTCCTTTATTGGCCGGATACGTGGTTGGGCACAACAATAATTACAATACGGTTTTTATAGTGGCGGGATTGATGATGTTGTTGGGAATCCTGAGCTATACGGTAATTATTGGCAAAGTAGAAGAATTAAAAATAGATTAAAAAAATAGTGACAGATTAATGGATAAAATAGGATTTATAGGATTAGGAATTATGGGCAGACCTATGGCGATTAATTTGATTAAAGCAGGGTATGACCTGACAGTTTATGATCCCAATAAGACAAGTATAGATATATTAAAGCAGCACGGAGCTAAGGGTGTTACCTCATCAAAGGAAGTTGCTGAAAGTTCTGATGTGGTAATTAGTATTGTCCCCGACACACCTCAGGTGGAAGAGGTAGTGCTTGGCGATCAGGGTATTATTCACGGGATTGAAAAAGGAATGTTGTTTATCGATATGTCCAGTATCGAGGCGGAAGCTGAAAAAAGAATCGATAAAAAACTGTCTGAAAAAGGGGTGGATATGCTCGATGCCCCTGTTTCTGGTGGAGACATAGGTGCAGAAAAGGGAACCTTATCTATTATGGTGGGGGGTAGTGATGCTGCCTTTAATAGGGCGAAACCCATTTTTGAGGTTTTAGGTGGAAAGGTGAACCATATTGGTGCCGTTGGTGCCGGACAGATTACCAAAACCTGCAATCAAATTGCAACGGCTTTGGCGACCCAAGGCGTAATCGAAGCTTTGACCCTGGCCAAGAAAGCCAATGTTGATATTGGTAAAGTCCGGGAAGCGATGTTGGGTGGTTTCGCTGCCAGTAAAGCATTGGATATTGCAGGAGGTAAAATCCTAAAAAGGGATTTTGAACCTGGTTTTAAAACCGTTTTGTATCGCAAAGACCTTAATATCGCCTTACAGACAGGAAAATCCTTGTCGGTTCCATTAACCGGAACATCGCTTGTAGCTTCAGAAATGGATGCCCTATTGGCGCACGGCAAGGGTGAAAGTGATTTTAGTGCACTGGTACAAATTATCGAACAATTAGCGGCGATGTGATGAGGAAATCCAAAGTCTTTGTATCAGAACCGATTAATCAAAAAGGAATCGACCTGCTTACCAGTAAAGTGGAACTTGTATATGCTCCTGATACCAGTAATGAAACAGCGCTTAAACTTATAGGTGATTGCGAAGGCGCTATCCTCCGTGCCACTACTGTTTTTAATGCTGAAGTCATAGCCGCCGCCAAAAAATTAAAGGTTATTGCGCGAACTGGTGTAGGACATAACAATGTAGATCTCAATGCGGCTTCAGAAGCCGGAATTTACGTGACCATCACCCCAGGCACGAACAATACTTCCGTAGCCGAACACGTGCTGGCACTGATCTTGGGAATGGGAAAACAACTCTTTTTTATGAATAAAGCAGTGCGCGAAGGCAGGTGGTTCGACCGTTTTTCACCCTTTCAGATTGATATCGCTGGAAAAACAGTGGGTGTCGTTGGCTTGGGTACCATTGGCATAGAAGTGGGAAAGCGTTGCAAAGCCTTGGGAATGTACGTAATTGGCTATGACCCCTATTACAAGGGAGGCATCGACCTGCAACGCACGGATGACCTGGATTTTTTACTGGAACATAGTGATTTTGTCACCCTGCATTGCCCATCGGTTCCTGAAACGAAAGACATGATCAATCAAAAAAGTTTGGCAAGGATGAAACCAATGGGATATTTGATCAACACCTCGCGGGGGGATTTGGTGGATGAAACGGCATTGATAGAAGCACTGGAAAACAAAACCATCAAAGGAGCAGCCATTGATGTGTTTAAAGACGAACCGGTAGCACCTGATAACCCATTGTTAAAAGCGCCTAATCTAATTATGTCGCCTCACTGTGCTGGTTCCACTATTGAATCCAATGAACGCATTGCCGTAATGGCGGCACAATCCGTGTTGGAAGTATTTTCAGGCAAGCGCCCCAAACACATTTGTAATCAAAAACAATTAGCAGTACAAGATGAATAAAACAATCACCATAAATGCTTACCAGGTCCAAGTAACCCACACTCCCGATGTTTGTGTAGTTGGTGGTGGAGCTGCCGGGATTTCGGCAGCGATTGCCGCTTCCCGGATCGGAAAAAAAGTATTGCTTATAGAAAAATATGGTTTTTGTGGTGGGGCGACCGTTGCGGGACTCAGCGGTACGATCTGTGGCCTGTTCAATAGTGGTAATGTAACCCGAGAACAAATCGTTTTTGGCTTTGCTGAAGAGTTTTATTCAAATTTAAGATCGAACAAAGGTGTCGTGGAACCAGTTGCTTTTGGAAAAACCTGGCTCGTACCGCATGATGGATTGGTTTGGAAAGAATTGGCTGATAAGTTGCTGCAAAATGAAGGTATAGAAGTATTGTATCACACCAACTTTTTAAACGCCATCACAAACGACTCCGGCCATATTGAAACGCTTTTGGTAAAAAGTTTCGAAGGCCAGTTTGCTATTCAACCTAAAGTGGTGATCGATGCTTCCGGGGATGCGGAGGTGATACATGGCATACAAGGTGAAACCTTTATGGGCGCCGATGGCGTGGTACAAACCCCGACAATGATATTTAAAATGGGTAATGTAGCGATGGATGCATTTTTCAAGACATCGCCTCAGGAAATCAACCAAAAAGTAGTTAAAGCCGATGAAGAAGGTTCATTTTGTTTGCCACGCCATCACGTATATGCCTTTCCGTTGCCCAACAAAAATGAAGTGTTGTGCAATATGACCCGAATTACCTATCCCGATGGATCCACACCTCTTGGAACTTCTTCAAAAGACATGACCTATGCTGAAATGGCCGGCCGAAAACAAGCACGTGAGTATGCCAATTTTTTAATCGACCGCATTCCAGCATTTAAAGATGCATATTTGGTGGATACCGGGGCTCAGGTGGGTATTCGTCAAACACGTTCCATTGTGGGGCATCATCAGCTGATGAATCGGGAAGTACTGGATGCTACCAAGTCCAAAAGCGCGGTAAGCCATTCCGCCTGGCCTATCGAAGCACATGGTGCAGGAGAATTAAAGATTGCTTATCTGGAAAATGACCATTACGACATTCCTTTTGAAACACTTTTGCCTAAAGTAGGCAAAAATATAGTGGTCGCAGGACGATGTATGTCTGCCGAGCACGAAGCTTTGGCATCGGCACGCGTGACTGCCCAATGCTTCGGGATGGGATATGCTTCCGGGGCGGCGGCTTCATTATTAATAAATGAACGTATGGATTCTCAGCAACTAAAAGGTGAGGATGTCCTGTATTACATGAAACAACACAAACTAAAAAACAGCTATGAGCGCTAAAAAATTACGGAGCAATTTTGAAGCGGGGAGTACTCGCTGGGCGGTACAGCGCGCCCAGTGGATTGCTATGGGGATTGACGAAAGGGATTTTAAAAAACCTAAAATAGCCATTATTAATTCATCATCAGGGCTTTCTATTTGTTACCAGCACTTGGATGAAATGTCCGAAATCGCCCAACAAGCCGTAACTGATGCTGGAGGACTGGCTTTTGAGATCACGACCATCGCACCATCCGATTTTGTGACTTCAGCAGGGAAAAAAGCGCGTTATTTGATGCCCACACGTGATTTAATGGTGAATGACATTGAAGTGATGGTCGAAGGGGCCGTACTCGATGGGATGATTTTACTTTCATCCTGCGATAAAACCACCCCAGCACATTTAATGGCATCAGCCCGATTGAATGTCCCGGCTATTGTCGTGCCTTGTGGGTATCAACTTGGAGGTAATTGCCGTGGGCGCGATGTGGATATTGAGGAAGTGTACAAAGGCGTAGGGAGTATGCTCACTGGGAAAGTCTCATTGGATGAACTCACTGACTGGACGCGTTGTGCCATCAAAGGCCCGGGTGTATGTGCCGGGCTGGCAACAGCAAACTCCATGCATTGTATGGCCGAAGCTTTGGGAATGGCGCTACCACATACCACCCCGATCAGGGCAGCGAGTGACCGGCTTAAAAATATTATCGGTCAAGCCGGAAGTCAAATCATGACCCTGATAGAAAAGAACATCCGTCCCCGGGATATACTGACTGAAAAAAGTTTTGAAAACGCCGTGCGTGTAGCTATTTCGATAGGCTGTTCAGTAAATACCATACGGCACTTAACAGCCGTTTCGGTCGAAGCCGGATTGGATTTGGATGTCGTAGGCCTTTTTGAAAAAGAAGCTGCGCATCTTTCACAGATAACACTCATACGTCCCAATGGCCCACACCGAATAGAAACCTTTGATGCTGCCGGGGGAACGCGTGCCGTGATGAAGCAATTACTGCCTAAGCTCAATACAGATGGTATTACCGTAACCGGAAAAACGTTGGGAGCGATTTTGTCTGCTGACTATGTACACGTAGATGAAGCTTATATCCGTCCGATTGACAATCCATTTCGAAAAGAACCTGGTTTGATGATAATTCGTGGTAATGTGGCGCCTAATGGCGCTATTGTAAAGCTATCGGCAGTGGAAGGTGCCCACCGTCAATTTAAGGGAATCGCAAAAGTATATGAAGATGAAGATGTGGCGATGCAAAAACTCGGAGAAGGTGACATTGTAGCTGGCGATATTGTTATCCTTAGAATGATGGGGCCTGTAGGTGGTCCGGGAACCGTGTTTGCCTGTAGCTTTATGGCAGCATTGGCCGGTGCCGGACTGGTAGATACTGTGGCCGTTGTTACCGATGGGGAGTTATCCGGGTTGAACAAAGGAATCACCATCGGACAGGTAATGCCCGAAGCGGCTATGGGCGGTCCGTTGGCAATTATCGAAAACGGGGATCCCATCGAAATAGACCTGGATAAGAAATACATTGACGTAAGGATTCCTGAAAACGAATACCAAAACCGATTGGCAAACTGGAAACCTAAGGAGCGTAATTTGCCGAACAATTGGTTAAAATTCTATTCTCAAAACGTAATGCCGTTGGAGCGTGGGGCGGTTTTTGGGAAACGGGATTAACAAGTTATGAGTTGAGAATTTAGAGTTATGAGCTATAAAAATTCTGAATTGTTCAAAAAACTAAAAACTACCTACTAAGTAAAAGAAATGAAATACTACATAAAGCATATTTTATCAGCAATCATTTTCTATGGAATAAGTGTCACTGCGCTCGGCCAACAAAAGCCCGAACGTGTGATTGTTTTTTTAGTAGATGGATTGCACTGGAAAGCGCCTTCAAAACTAAAAATGCCAAACTTTAACAAGTTGGTAGCGCAGGGTACGTACATCCAAAAATCGTATATGATCACCCCACATCATCCTACGGTGGGAGATTATGGGTCAATGCACACCTCTTCATTCCCAAATCCGGTGCTGCAGGCCGGTACTCTATTTGTATCGTCAGAGAACAAATATCTACAGGAGAGCTTTTCACCAAAACACCAAACTGCCTTTATCGGGAATTCCACAGCATATACTTCTGTGAGTAGGGGATTTACCACGGTTCAGTTGGATCCAAGCTTATCGGACCAGCGAGTCACGGAACGTGTCATTGAAGTATTAAAAAATCAGGATGTAAAATACCTACGTGTGCATTTACAAACACCTGGCAATGAAGGGCGGTTTTTATCATATACTACTCCGGACAAACCATATTTTAGGAATATTTGGGGGGAAGGGTCTCCTTATGTGAAATATATCCAAGAAGCAGATGGACACCTCGGGAACCTTATCAAATATTTAAAAGATTCCAAAAAATGGGATAGCACGCTGCTTATTGTCGGTTCGGACCAAGGTCAGGCTGAAATTGGCTGGCACCCGATGATTGACCGCGATAGTTGGATTGTACCATTGGTATTTACGGGGCCGGGGATAGCAAAAAAAAGGGAATTGCCCTATTTTGAGCATACCGATCTTGCACCAACCATCGCCAAAGCAATGGGTGTTGAAGTGCCAAATGCGAATAGTGGTGGTGCCGGAAAGTTTATTCCTGAAATATTGGCGTCCAACGATGCTTCAAAATTTAAGCATCCGCAGCATATTTTAAAGATTAATGAACAAATTAATGAGTTCAACTCGTTGCGATCAAAAATTATGTTGGCTGCAGAAAAAGACCCTTATTTTTCGAGTTTGATTACTTTTTTGGAAAACGAATTATTAACACCCGAACCGTTTTATCACCAAGACCGTTTTACAGAATGGCACAAGGCAGGCACTACGGAACATTTGATAGCAGTCAACCAAGCCATCTTACGGCAAATGCGCCAAGAACTCAAGGGTACTTCAAAAACCTACAATGTGCCTAAATAAATCAGATTTATTCTTTGATAAGAAAAATACTGCCATAACGGGCTTTATGATTTTGATAAAAACCTATATACGAAAACTATTTTGAGATATGTAGCTTAATTGAATATCCAGTATAAAACCATCATAACGAGAAAAAGAACCAACCACAATGTCTTAACTTGTTTAGATGGTTTATACCCTAATTCCCTGTAAGATTCTGATATTGTCAGTATTTTTCCAGGCTCTTGTGTGACACCAATAATCGAAACCAAAATCATCAATAACATGATAAAAACACATAAAAGAAACGAAACGAACAAAAAGTGAGGCCAGAAGGATTCGTTCGGAACATCCAACAATTGTAAAGCCCCAACAGCCAAACTAACAAGAGAACCCACAGTCAAACCTATGTTTGCGGCCTTTGCAGAAGTATGCTTCCAAAATATGCCTAAAAGAAACGTTGCGGTCATGGGGGGGGCTAAATACCCCAAAATTGCCTGAAAAAGACTAAAAAGATCCATGCCTTTTATCTTGTCAAGGCCCAATGCGATAAAAATGGCAATAATTCCGCCAAGTAGCATAGTGGTTCTGCCAACCCTGACCAGTTTTTTTTGATTGACCTGTGGGTGCATTCTTTTGGAATAGATATCCATCGTGAAAATGGTACTGAATGAATTAAGGGCAGAGTCGATGGTGCTGACCAATGCTGCTATTAAGACAGCCATAATCAAACCTACAAGTCCAATGGGCAAGAGGCCAGTAACCATGGTCATGTAAGCTTCGTTTTCATCGCCGAGCCCTGGAAACAGTAAATAACATAACACACCAGGCAGTATAAATAACGGAACATCCAGTATTTTCAGCCATGCTCCAAAATTGGTTCCCAACTGCCCTTGATTTAAATTTTTGGCACCCAAAACTGATTGTACCATGCTCTGATCGGTGCAATAGAACCAGACCCCAAGTACAGGATATCCCAAAACGATGGCCAACCACGGGTAATCTGGGTTGTTCATAGGTAAAAAGAGATTCCAATAATTGGGCGGCACCCTTGATGCCAAAACACTAATGTCACCCAAAGCCATAAGACCTGCCACCACAAGAATACCCGAAGCAACTATCAATAAGAGCATTTGAAACACATTGGTCAATGCAATGGCCTCTAACCCTCCTGCAATAGCAAAAAAAGAAGCCAAAACCATAAGGGAACATACTGAGAGCCAAAGGGGCCAGTCCATGATTTGGCCTACTAAAAGCCCCCCAGCATATAGTGTAAGCCCCAGCCACGAAATCAATATTGTCGCCAAAGTGTACCATGCCAAGATTTTACGTGTAGTGGGATTGAATCGTTTGCCCATGAATTCGGGTAAGGTGCTAATCTTTGAAAATTTGTAATGAGGTGCGAAGACCATGGCCAACAAGCATATGAAAACGAATGCATACCATGAAAAATTACCAGCTACAATACCTGTGGTGTATCCTATGGCACAAGAAGCAATCAGCATGGAGGGCCCTACATTCGTTCCCCACATAGTAAAACCAATACTATACCATTTCAGGGAGTTTCCGGCCAAGAAATATTCATTTCCCGATGTCCTTCGTTTTCGAAAGGAAATAAAGGCCCCCAAGCCCACAAGCACAAAAAGATATAGTGCAACGACAATGAAATCCAATATGTGCAAATGGCTGTGTATGTCCATGGTGTCAACAACTGGCAAACATCATGTACTCCAGACCTTTTTATCCGAAATTCTTTTTTGTGACCTTAATTTGTCCCAATCGATGGATGCTCCTACTCCGGGAGCCTCAGAAAAGAAAAAATAGCCATTCTCTATTTTTGGCCCATAGAGGATGATTTCTTCCATGGGTTTTAGCACAGGCTCCAAAAACTCCATCAAAGCCAATTCACCAGCTGCGGAAACGAATTGACAGTTGAAATAGGAATTTCCACCACTAGTAAACTCCAATCCCTTGTTTTTGGCAACTTCGTAGATGCCCAACCAGTCAATAATACTACTGATATGGCCCGCAATGGGCTGTAGGTGCTTTACCCCTGCTCTAATAATAGAGGGGAAGACCTTTGATGACCTTTCAGATTCGCCATAGGCAATATTAAGTTTGGTGTGGCTACACAAGCTACCAATCTCTTCTAAGGATGCCGAATGTAGGGGTTCTTCCAACCAAGCGATATCCATATCCTGTAATTCAACACTCAATTGTTTAGCTCTTTCCAAATTCATGAATTGATTGGCATCGACGGCAAGTCTTGTATTTGAATGTAAAGCATCTCGAACAGCAGCTATGCGTTTGATATCTTCTTGTACCGATGTTTTCAACCCCCCAAACTTTATCTTGACGGTTTCATACCCTTGTTCCTCCCATTGAAGACATTCATCGATGAGTGCCGTTCCCTTCAGGTTCAGGCCACCTCCACTCGCATAAGCTTTGACATTATCTCGCCCACTACCCAAATATGCATGTACCGGCATATTTTTTCTCTTTGAAGCCAAATCATAAAAAATCTTATCCAAATGCCCTAATGCCTGCGCCGAAGCGCCCCTAAAACCCTCGTTTCGGATATTCCAAAAGAGTGTTTCGAACAATTTAGAGTACTTCATTTTAGGTGAATCAAGCAAAATGGGCACGAATGTCTTTTTCAAGAGATGCCCCGCACTTAATGGAAATTCTCCCTCCCCAGTAAAACCTTCATCGTCTTTTATGGTCAAAAAGCAATATTCGTATGTCAGAAACGGACCCATGGTAGCATCATAGAAGGGTGTCTTTGCCTCAATGGGAGAAATTATGCGAAGCATAATCTCAACTATCTTAAAAGTTTCAAGGTTGATGTTATTGAGTAGCGGGCGGTCTTGCCAACGCTTTAGGATTTTAGTTGAGCCCATGGAAAGAAGTGATTATTTTATTGAAAATGGAGACCTCTAAAGGTCCGGATTCGTAATCTGAGAGTGATTTTTCAAGCTGGGTCATGTTTTTGGGACCCAGTACTACAAAATCAATTTCAGAGATGGAAAAAAGAAAGCGATGAGCCATTGTCGACAAAGCCATATGGTGTTTCTTTGCCAAGAATTCGGCATTTCTGGCATTCACTATCTCTTGGTTCGAAATCCAGTCTGGTTTTGTTTTAGAGTATTGGGCAAATCTGCTTCCCAAAAGTCCCATATGAAGCGGACTACCTTGATAAATTGTCATGCTGTACTGTTTAAACAGGGGAATATCATCCTGCATCGCATCAAGATTGGTCAGATCTAGACGATTAAAGCCCATTGAAACAGAAAAAATGGATTGGGAAAGGTACTGGTGGTAAATCTGAGGTATAATGCCTCCCAAACCGAGTGTCTTGGCCTTACCATCTGTCTTGAGTTGTTTCAAAAAGGCAATGACCTCAGTAATTTGGGCAACTGGTACTTTTTCCGGTTCGTGCAAAAAAAGGAGGTCTAATTGATTGCATTTCAAAAGTTCCATGCTTTTTGAAATGCTCTCTTTCATGGTGGCAACACTGTAATCATTGGTATCCCCATCTGGTTTTTTAGCAGCTAACTTTCCAACTTTCGTACTTATGAACGGTCGTTTTTTTGGGTTATTCGCACAGGCTTTTCCTATGGCATACTCTGCATCTCCGTAAGCAGGGGCGGTATCCAGCCTTTGTATGCCACGCCGTACAGCTTCTTCAATAACCGAAATTGACTCTTGTATGTCTACAGTGCCCCAAATCCCACCAAGACCGGCAGTGCCGAGAACTATATCACATATTGTAGTTTTTCGGTAGGTGGGTATATTTTGATACATCTCATTGAAATCTTATGGTTGGTACTTTATTTTGATATGGATGCGTGATTTCTGAATGCAAAGACTGTTGCGGTAAGCTGGAAAAATTCATAAGTAACAAATTAAATTAAATTCTGAACCTTGCAATGAATTTATCTTACAAGATTATAGCTCTATTTTGACTTTTAGACACTTGTTCCCAAGCCTTAAAAACCAAAAAAAAGAATAATTTAAGGTATTTGTGATGAAATTTTTGCAAAGTACTGAAAGTGTATTTTTGATTCGTTTGTTTTCGTTGACCCATAATTTTGTCCAAACCTGAACTATGATACGAATACGTATAGCTATTAAAAGTGGTTTTTTTGGACAATAGGACAGAATTAATATTCTTGATTTCAATGACACCCTAATGAAAAATGTCTAAAATCAAAATAGTGCCATCTTTTGAAAAACTTGACGAAAGGTATTGATACCATAACATATTTCTTTGTAGTTTACTAATTTAAGAATTACTGTATGTATAGGACACGTTTCATTTTTGTCTACTGTTTGTTTTTTGCAGTATTTTCAAATTTCGCCCAAACAATTGATGAAAAAACGTTGAATTTTGACAAAGAGAATGTTTTATCACTTTCCAAAAGAGTGGTGGATTGGGAACTTGCTAAAGATAGCGTAGTAACCGATCGCTATGGTAGCAAGAAAAGAGGCTGGGTCAGTGCCGCTTTCTGGGCAGGGTTAATAGATTATTATAAATATACCAAAGACGAGGCATATCTTCAAGAATTGCTTTACATGGCGACAAATGCCGATTGGGAACCGGGCCCGTTTCCTTTTAATGCCAATGCATACAGTATTGTTGCCACCTATGCGGAGCTCTACGAAATGTTTGGGAAACAGCACATGATAGAAAAGTCGCGTTTCATGGCAGAAATGCCCATTGAGAGAAGGCGTGCGCCAACTGTTAAATTTAAGGGCAACCCCTACTGGATACAATGGTGGTCATGGTGCGATGCACTTTTTATGGCCCCTCCGGCATATGCACGACTAGGAAAGGTACTCAATAGTTCAAGATACACTGACTATATGAACGAAAACTGGTGGAGGACCTCAGATTACCTGTACAATCCAAAAGATAGCCTTTATTTCAGGGACGATACTTTTTTTGACAAACGGGAAAAAAATGGTGAGCATACCTATTGGTCACGTGGCAATGGTTGGGTGATAGGTGGTATTTGCCGGGTGTTGGATTACTTACCGAAAGACTATCCTGACCGACCCAAATTTGAGAGGCAATTTGTTGAGATGGCTCACCGATTGGCCAATATTCAAGGCCCTGATGGGCATTGGTCTACCAGCCTTCTTGATTACGCCAGTTATCCTGGTAAGGAAACAAGTGGCACAGCATTTTATTGTTACGCCTTTGCTTGGGGTGTGAATAATGGACTTTTGG
Organism: Allomuricauda sp.; assembly: GCA_028284725.1. GTDB lineage: Bacteria > Bacteroidota > Bacteroidia > Flavobacteriales > Flavobacteriaceae > Flagellimonas. The sequence goes on from JANQRD010000215.1 coordinate 15,286, forward strand.
AAAAGGAAAAATTTATGCCACATATAACGTTGGCCTGGAAATCGTTGACGGATGCTGTTCATCCTGATGGTATGTTAGGATATGTGCAGAAAATCGGTGACGGTCCGGCACATGTCAAATACGAAGATGAGCAATCTTACGGCGCTGGAGCATTTGTCATGGCCGGTGTTCAAATAGCAAAACTTCTAGAGGGGTTAGAAAAGAATAAGTAGACATGGCTTGCAATCAATTCGTAATGAGAGTCCTCTTTTTTTTAACGTTGTTCATTTGTTTTTCATGTTCAAAAGAGGCCGAACTGGTTTTTGAGTATGTAGACCCCTTGCAGAAGGTCTTTCCTGAAAGCAATTATTTTCCTCCCCAACAAGCACATGCAGATGTTGCCAGGGGCGAGCACGCTTCTTTTCAATTTGTGGTACGTGCCAATACATCCATCAAAAATCTTCGTATTTCGGTCACTGCCCCTAAAAATGGAGACTACACCTTGTCCGATATAAAAAAAGGATTTGTTGGATTCGTTAGGGATAGCCGAACCAATTCAGAACCGGCAAGTGATGCGCTGACCCCAGTTTCCGGGTTTTATCCCGATCCCATTCTGTATCAAGAAAAAAAGGACGTGGCATTTGGGGTTACACAGCCGATTTGGTTAACTGTTACCATACCAAAAACAGCGCTAACCGGTCTTTATAAAGGCAATGTAACCATTGAGGGCACTCTTGGCAAAGATACCTTCCGTAAGACCCAAACATTTGAAGTTGAGGTTTACAAACCGGTAATAGATACAACATCACTCTGGATAAGCAATTGGTTCTATCTCGGAAAACTAAGTCATTTGAACAATAATAAAGAGGTCGAAAAACATGGTGATCGCTATTGGGAATTGACACGTATTTTGGCTAGAAAAATGTCCGAATATAGGCAGAATACGGCTAAGGTATCTCCTTTTGAACACACTGAATTCGAATTCAGGGACGGAAAATGGTCTTTTGATTTTTCAAACTATAACAAAATGGTGGCACTCTTCGAGGAGGAAGGTGTTATTGGGCGATTGGAAGGGGGGCACCTTGCACGAAGACTGGTGCCGGGATGGTCAGAACCCTATGGTCTTTTTGTACCAAATCTGGATTCAGGGAATGGTGAAGACATGAAAACCGTTCCACTTGACGATGCCATGGTCGAGGAATTCTATGGTCAATTTCTACCAGCTTTCGAAGAAAACCTGAAAGTCAACGGATGGCTTAAGGGGTATATTCAGCACATAGCCGACGAACCTAATAGCGGCAATATTGAATCCTACAAGGAAATCACCAATTTTATTAGAACTTTGATGCCCAATATAACTGTCATAGAAGCTACCCATGAATATCGCCTGGAAGATCAAATCGACATATGGGTGCCCCAGATGGCAACATTGAAGCATCGACTCGATTTTTACAAAGAGCGTATGCAAAATGGCGACGAGGTTTGGTACTACACTTGCCAGTCTCCTAAAGGCGAGTTTGCTAACCGATTTATAGGGTTGCCCCTGATCAAGACCCGTTTGCTCCACTGGGTGAATTTCAAGTATGATGTAACAGGATATCTACATTGGGGTTTTAATTTTTGGGGCAGCGGAATCAATATCGCAAATTCCGACGACCCTTATGATGATACTTCTGGTATTGTCTTCCACAACGGCACCGTTATATCCGGAGGTGATAGCTGGATTGTCTATCCGGGCGATAACGAGATTTTTCCCTCCATTCGTTTAGAAGCGATGCGCGATGGCATAGTTGATTACGAATTGTTGAAAATGTACCAAAAAAAGTTTCCCGAAAAAGCAAAGGAAATGGTGGATAGGGTTGTCTTCAATTTTGAATTATACGACACCAATATTGACTTTTTTAGGGCGAAAAGGCGACAGATGCTTCAAGAACTCAGTCGGGGCGAGGAGCTCAAAAATGGTTCGTATTGAAAATTAGCCTCTTGTCCTTTGAACTCTACATTGTCTGTATTTACAACCTTAAAATGGGATCAACTTTGGTTTTTTTAGTTGATATGTTCCAAAAGCCATCCGCCCAATTGAATTTATGGTGAAAACTTACATCGCCATTTTTTTTACGTTGTTTTTGACCGATGCAGATATTGTTTTGGGTCAAACGTCCAAAAGTCACAACATAATTCCTGAACCGGCAGTATACATTAAAGAAAAAGGGAGGTTCACCTTACGCCAAAGCACTAAAATTCAGTACGCTAATGGCCTTATTTCCGAAGCTATACAACTTCAAGAGATACTGCTTAAAGAGCTAAAATACGACCTTGAAATCCTGCCTTTGAATGGGCAAACCGGTGATATTGCGATTATATTGGAAAAAGAGTCTGAGAATCAATCACATGAAGAATATGCTCTAAAAGTTTCGAATACCGGTATCTTTATAAAAGCCCCTAGCGAACTGGGTATTTTTTGGGCACTGCAGACCATTAGACAGTTATTATCAAAAAACAATCTAGATAATTCTGATGGGAATGAATGGTATGTTTCCAATTGCACCATCAAAGATTGGCCCAGATTTGCTTGGCGTGGTCTTATGATAGACTACAGCCGCACATTTTGGGATGTCGAGGTAACCAAAAAGTATTTGGACGCTATGGCTTTCTACAAAATGAATGTCTTGCAGATGCACCTTACTGATGATCAAGGATGGCGTATTGAAATTGAAAAGTATCCAGAGCTTACCCAAATTGCCTCTCGCTTTGACCCCATGCACAACGAACCAGAAGAACGTCAGGGGTACTATACAAAGGAAGAATTGCGTGAAATAGTAGCATATGCAGCAGAACGAAACATAACCATAGTACCTGAAATTGAAATGCCTGGACATACCTCAGAAGTGTTTTCAGTATTTCCCGAACTTTCTTGCAGAGGGGATACTTTGCCAATCCATACACAAAAATATCATGCAGAAAACGATGGCGGCGGTATTAGAAAAGACATTCTATGTGCCGGTAATGATGATGTTTTTGACTTCCTAGAGGATGTGCTTTCCGAAACCCTTGATATATTTCCTTCCCAATACATCCATATTGGAGGTGACGAAGCACCTAAAGAACGCTGGAAAAATTGTCATAAATGCCAAAAAAGGATTAAAGACCTTGGGCTAGAAAATGAGGACGAACTACAGCGTTGGTTTATTCAAAACATCGAACGGTTTTTGATGTCGAAAGGACGAATCTTGGTAGGATGGGATGAAATTGTGGAAGGGGGTCTAAACAATACTGCAGTCATTATGTATTGGAGACCCTATAAAAAAGAAATTCCAAAGATGGTTTTGGAAAATGGTAACAGCTTGGTCAACAGCAACCGGAATTATGGGTATTTTGATTATACCTATAATATCACACCGAGCAAAAAAGTATACAAATTCAATCCCATTCCAGAAGATGTCGATAGTGAAAACCTGGATAATTTGCTGGGCATACAGGCCGCTTTTTGGTCACATATTCATCGGACCGAAACCGCGATGGACCGGCAGATATTCCCACGATTATTGCCTTATGCTGAAGTCGCGTGGTCCCATTCCAACAAAAACTGGCATGAGTTTGAAAAAAGAATGCGGTATCACTTTCAACATCTTGATAAGATGGGAATTCATTATACCAAAGAGCGTTAGGCAATAATTCTTTAATTTTTCGAAAACGGAGGTTTTCCCTCAGGTAAAGTTATGCCTCTAATATTTGTTATTGGGTTCATTCATTGCCAACGGGATTTTTGCAAACTTGGAATTTCATCTGTCAATAATAAATTAGAGGGTTCAATAATTTTTTATGTTCAGGCCTTCTAAAAAACTTGAATGACCGAACTTGAATCTACTACCAATAAGTAGCTCTCGCTAGATTAGGAAACTTCACAAAATACTTGTACTTCAGTAATTTTTTGATAGGATATTTCTCCGTACCTGTTATTGCAACCGAAGCGGAAACAATTTAGAACGGATAAAATTTCTCATTCAATAGTATCAACAAGGATTTTGGGCAATTCAACGGGAAGCCCTGCCGGGTTGTCCTTTCTAAAAATAGGTTGGGCATAGGCATTGCTTGACTCATTCTTTTCCAAGAAATAACCTTTGCGGTTGGTTATTCGTTTTGCTTGTGATTTTTCAACTGTTGCCTTTCCGACACTATAGAAACCGTTCAATCTATCCTCAGCTAAGATGCTCACGTTACTCAGGGGTCTGTTGTTCCCTGTCTGCCAAAGAAAATCACCATGAGGCCACATTTCTATCTCTTTGATTTCTAGCTCTAGGTCTTTTTCGGTCACCTTTACGACCATATAGTTGGTTCGGGTATTATAGCCTATTAGACCACCGTGAGCCACCTGTATGATACCATCGCGTTCGGTACAGGTAACGGCGTGTACTTCTCCACAGAGATAAAGGTCGACATTGAATTTTTTCATCGTTTTCCAAAATTCCGAATCTCTCCCTTCTTCAATCATGAGCCCACTTGAGCTCCATTTTCGAACAGGACCTAAAATAGGTGTATGCCCCAGCACAACCCTGTGGTCGACGTTATAGTTCTCTTCCAATATTTGGATGAGCCAATCAAGCTGTTTTCCGCTAACGCCCGCCTTTATCATACCTTGTTCGCTTTTGCCAACCTCGAAAACATCCGTTGATATGAAGAGAACGTTCTTGTGCCTCCACCAAAATGCCGTTCCTTTCATGTGTTCGGGACCATTTTCTGGCATTTGTAGATGTTCTCGAAATGCTTTTTTATAGTAAGAAACAGCTTCTAGTTTTTTTTGGGAATTCCATGGATTATCCCCGATTTCATGGTCTCCTATGGAAGTATAGAAAGGCAGCCCGTGATACGCCATTCTCTTTTTCCAAGCCGTATAGTAACGATTGGAGTATTTTGCTATCGAGTCTTGGTCCTTCCAGTCATTTCCATCCCAGTGGCCCATGACCAAATCACCAGCAACAACCAAAAAATCGGGATTTTCTTTCTTTACCGACTCCAATATGTATGATAATGTGCCTTCCCAGCCTTTCTGCGGATAATCACAATCGACGTTCAAGAAGTCGGGCATGCTCACAAAAGTCCAAGCCGTTTCGTCTTGTTCCTTTCCTTTATTTTTGCATGAAACAAATAAAAGTGAAATCGATAAAATGGCAATTTTAAAAAAAAACGTTTTTGTCGTTTTCAACGTGGTTCTTTGATGCGGCTTCATAGGTGAGTGCAATTTTCTTCTACGATAAGTTATTTAAAAAATCAGAGATTATGATGTGCAATGCTGATTAAGATCAGAACTATTTTGATTTATTATAGCACTATCTAATCAAAAAACATAGTTTATTCAATCATAATTGTTAAATTAAAGACAGCACTAAACTTTTCTACTCAAAAGCACTTAGCAATGAAAACATTACTCGAAAAATGGGCTCCCGCCGAAGCATATTCTTTCAACATCAAAAAGTTTTACGTGTCTCGTAATTTAGGCGAACCTCAGGATATTTTCATGAGAATGCACAATGAATATGAAATTACTGTAATCTTAGGTGGCAGTGGTAAAAGGTTTATAGGTAATACTATCCAAAACTTTTCGATACAAGATGTTTTTTTAATTGGTCCTCAAGTGCAGCATTTCGTGCAACTGGACGAAGGACAGGAAATGCACGGTGTAACGATTCATTTCTTAAAGAATTCTTTTGGAGATGGATTTTTTGACCTTCCCGAAAATTACCAAATAAATAGATTGTTGGATGATTCAGTGTTTGGCATCTACTTTGAAAATTTTGACGCTTCCAATTTTTATGGACAATTGTTGGAGTGTATGAAACTGAATCCTTTCGAACGGATGATCAAATTGTTTGAACTACTTCAAATACTTTCGTTGTTTGAACACAGAAAATTGCTTTCAAGTCATGGTTTTACCAAAGTATCAAAAAAGAAAGAGTTTGAGCTTATCAATAAAACCTACGATTATATACTATCAAGATTTGAAAATCAAAATATTACTTTAAAAGATATATCGAGCCACGTAAATATGTCTCCAGCGACTTTTTGCCGATTTTTCAAGAAACACTTTCATAAAACTTTTACAAGTTTTATGAATGAAGTCCGAGTGGGTCATGCATGCAAAAAACTACGCGAGACCAATCACGGTATTTCCGAGATAGCTTATGCATCCGGTTACAACCATTTGACCCACTTCAACAAACAATTTAAGCGAATCATGGGCTATTGCCCGAAAGAGTATCGACGTGAGCTGGAGTAACCCTAAAGGTCTAGAAAACAGTATAAAAAACGATATTTCTTCAATTAACTGTACCAATATTTAGAATATGAAAACATTGGTTGAGAAGTTGACCAAATCCAAGACCCGTTCTTTTGACATACGTGAACATACTTTATTCCATGAATGGCAAAATGAAGAGGAACTATCAATGCGAATGCATCCTGTATACGAGATTGTCGTAATTCTTGACGGAAGAGGAAAGAGATTCATAAGAAACCACGTGGAATATTTTTCTAAAGGTGATATTTTCTTCATTGGTCCAAATGTGCCACATTGCGTTCAGGTTGATCCAGGAAAAAAAGTAGGTGCGCTTGTGATACATTTTTTTGATGATGCGTTCGGCAAAGGTTTTTTTGATTTGCCAGAAAATCAAGCGATAAAGGATTTATTGGAAGACTCCGAAAACGGAATTACATTTAAGACAAAGACAAAAAACAAGCTTTATCTAAAATTCCACCAACTTCTCGGGCTTCAATCATTTGAAAAAATGGTAACTTTTTTGAGATTATTGAATGAAATGGCCCATATTCCTAATCGGCGATTATTAGTCAAAGGCAATTTAATCAAGCATGTGAAACAGACCGACCATGAAAAAATCAACAGAATACACCTGTTCATCCTAGAAAAATTTCAAAAACACATCTCTTTGGAAGAAATTTCCATTCACGCAGAAATGTCCCCGGCTACTTTTTGTAGATATTTCAAAAAACATTTTCGCAAAACATTTACAAAATTTCTTAATGAGATACGTGTAGAACATGCTTGCAAAGTTCTCAGAGAGACAAATAAAAACATTTCTGAAGTAGCTTATAGCTCTGGTTACAACCATTTGACGCATTTCAATAAACAGTTCAAAAGAATTGCAGGTTGTAGCCCTAGGGAATATATCAGACGAATCAAGTAGCCGAAGTGGTAATAAAAGGAATAAACAAAAATTATTCTAGATAAAAAGGCACCCACTTTCTTTTAATGGATCAGGTGCCTTTCTTTTTACAAAAATTAAAACTAACTAACTCAAATAATATATTAATACCCGTGTTGGCAATCAATAGCCTGGATTTTGTATGATTACATCAGGATTGTTAAGTATTTCTGTTTCCGGTATGGGAAACAATAAGTCGTTTTCATCAATAAACCCAATGGTCTCAATGGCCCTACCTGTTCTCAATAAATCAATCCACCTATTACATTCCATGGCCAATTCCAATCTGCGCTCCAATAAAACCATATCCCTAAAAGCGGATTGATTTGGTAAATCAGCAGAAGTCAATACACCAATATCAGCCCTAGTTCGAATGGCATTTAAATAATTGAAAGCAGGCCCATCGGCGACATAGTTAATTTCGTTCAGTGCTTCTGCTTGCATTAATAGTATATCACCATATCTTAAGATATATAAGTTGTTACTGGCATTGTTTTGCTCAAAAGGGTTATCGTCAAAGTACTTCCTTGAAAGATAGATCGTATCACTGCCAAATTCATCACCTGGCTTAAAAAGCTCTTCAGCACTGGCGTCCCTGCGAAGCGAATCGTTGACTTGATATGTACTATTAAGATTCGGTTCTGCATAAAACCCTTGATTAGGTATTGTAAAAGAACCTAGCATAGAGCCGCCTGGCGCCATTTGAAAACCTAGGGCACTACCCGTTCCATTTGCACTGCCTACATGCTCCAAAACAAAAATACTCTCACTGTTTTGTGCATTGCCGACAGCAAAGAGATCTGTGTACTGTGATTCTAATTCAAATCTTCCTGAATTGATTACACGCTCAAATTGAGTCGATGCATTTAGAAAATCATTTTGAAACATGTATACTTTTCCCAATAGTGCAGAGGCAGCTTCTGATGATGCTAGATTAACCGATTCGACACCTTGGATCATTTCTTCGGCATCCATCAAATCTTGAATGATTTGAGAATGTACCTCACTTACTGGCGTACGCCCCAAATCGCGGATTTCAGCGACATTTTCACCACTTGTTTCAACAAGTATCAGGGGCACGTCACCATAGATTACTGTTAAATAATAATACGCCATCGCCCTGATAAACTTAGCCTGTCCTTCAATACGATTTTTGTCTTCCGCAGGAAAGCCTTTCGATTGAATTCGGGTGATGATGGCGTTCGAAGCTTGTATTGCTTGATAGCTGTTTTGATAAAAGCTTGTCACATTACCGTTATTAGCTTGGGCATTGAAGTTGCTTATCTGTTCTAAATTGTTCCTCGTGCCCACTGCGGTGGCATTGTCAGATCTAAGCTCAAGAAGGTAGACTAGATTATCTGCCCAGCGACCACCCATGAAAGATCCATAGGCCCCTATAAGCGCAACTTCAAAATCGTCTTGAGTTTCATAAAATATACTGATGCTCGCCTGATCTTTAGGTGCAAGGTCTAGAAAATCATCGCTGCAAGAGAACAAAAGTGCGAACACCAAAAAATATAAGAAATTTGCTTTCATAGTTTTTTATTAGAATGATAAATTGATGCCAAGTGTAAACGTGCGTGCCAACGGATAGCTT
>JANQRD010000254.1 GCA_028284725.1 Allomuricauda sp.
GTTGAATGCTTTTCTTCCCCATGATATTTCCGTGCAACAGATTATGCAAGTGGATGCAGAGGCACATGCGCGTTTTGATGCCGTGGAACGCACCTATGAGTATTGGGTGGTACAAGAAAAGAACCCCTTTTATTTTGATGCTGCGCACTATGTGAGACAACCATTGAACATTGAATCCATGAATAGCGCAGCGGAATTTTTATTGCAGCATACCGATTTTGAATCTTTTTCAAAATCCAATACAGATGTGAAGACCTTTAATTGTATGGTTAAGGAAGCTTTCTGGAAAAAAGAGGAAGATAAACTGGTATTTACAATTTCGGCGGATCGGTTCCTTCGGAACATGGTTCGTGCCATTGTCGGTACCTTATTGGAAGTTGGCCAGGGAAAAATGAAACCAGAGGAAATCAATACTATAATTGAGAGCAAGAATAGAAGTGAGGCAGGGGTTTCGGTGCCGGCAAAAGGATTATATTTGACGAGGGTGTTATACCCGAAAAGCATATTTGATGAGCAAGAATGACGAAATAGGAAAAGCGTTTGATTTTGGCCTGTTCAGACGGGTCTTCACCTATACCAAACCTTATATGGTGATTTTTTGGGTGGTGACCTTTGCCGCAATCTTGTCGGCTGCATTTGCCATTTTAACTCCGGTTTTGGTGCGGGATATCATCAATGAGGCACTTGCCAACAAGGACAATGATCAATTAATTTTTATCATCTTGGTCATGTTGGGGGCGTTGTTCGGGCAGGTCATCTGCCAGTTATCATTCAATTACTTTGCAAACTTGTTGGGCGAATCGGTCATTAAGGATATCAGGGTCAAGCTTTTTGAGCGGATGATGAGCTTTAAAATGACCTATTTCGACAATTCCTCCATAGGGGTCTTGGTAACTAGGGCAGTTGCCGACATGCAACGTATCGGGGAGATTTTTAGTCAGGGCTTTTTTGTGATTGTAGCCGATTTTTTGAAGATGCTTTCCGGGGCGGCGATTATGCTCTACATCAACTGGAAATTGGCCGTGATTGTGTTTGCAATCCTCCCGGTGATATTGATCGCTACGCGATTGTTCCAACAGGCCATGAAGGTCGCATTCATCGAGGTGCGGGCGCAGGTAGCCAATCTTAACTCTTTTGTCCAGGAACGTATTGCCGGAATGAAGATCGTACAGCTCTTCAACAGGGAGGAAATCGAAAAAGAGAAGTTCAGGAAAATCAATGAAAAACATCAAAACGCTTGGTTGAAAACGGTGTGGTACAACTCCATCTTTTTCCCCATTGCTGAAATTTCCTATTCCATAGGGATTGGTTTGGTGGTATACTTTGGAGTCATCCAAAATATAGAAAATGTAGCCTTGAATGATACGGGATCTATTTTTGCCTTCTTTTTCCTGATGGATTTGCTGTTCCGCCCGTTACGACAAATTGCGGATAAGTTCAACACCTTACAAATGGGAATGGTGGCTGCAAACCGAGTGTTCAAAATTTTGGATACCGACAGCCATATTTCGGATACAGGTACGCTGGAAAAGAGTGATGTAAAAGGTAACATCCAATTTACAGATGTGCACTTTAGTTATGTGCAGGACGAGGAGGTATTACATGGAATCTCCTTTGAAGTGAAAGCTGGAGAAACAGTTGCTATTGTAGGGGCAACGGGTGCGGGTAAATCCACCATCATTAATTTATTGAACCGTTTCTATGAGATTGATTCTGGTGAAATTTTGGTTGATGGTCATGATATTCGTGATTATTCGCTAAAATCACTGCGTTCCCAAATTGCCATTGTTTTACAGGATGTTTTCCTGTTTGCTGATTCCATTGCAAATAACATTTCCCTTCGGGATGAAACCGTGACTCTTGACCAGATGGAGACCGCTGCAAAGCAAATCGGGGTTCATGATTTCATCTCCAGTCTACCAGAAGGATATCAATATAATGTAAAGGAGCGCGGCACTATGCTTTCCAGTGGGCAACGACAACTGATAGCTTTCTTAAGGGCGTATGTGAGCAATCCAAGTATATTGATATTGGACGAGGCCACCTCTTCTGTGGATACCTATTCCGAGCAGTTGATTCAACAGGCTACTGATAAAATTACGGAGGGAAGAACCTCAATAATTATTGCGCACCGTTTGGCGACCATCAAGAAAGCCGATAAGATCATTGTTATGGATGCGGGACAGATTGTTGAGATTGGAACCCATCAAGAACTGCTAAAAAACGGGGGCTATTATAGCGATCTCTATGAGGCACAGTTTTTGGCAGAGGAAGTCGCTTAGCTACTTTGGAGCAAAATCCTGAAGTGAGACCGCGCCAAATAAAACGGATAGCAACAAAACGATGATTCCTATACCAAGCATCACAAAAACAAAAAGGAACAAATAAGCCAATCCTCTAAAAAAAGTGCTCCAAAACTTGGTTTGGTGTACGCAGCCCAGCACATAAAACTGATAGATTACCACCAATATCAGAAAGACCCAATTGAACACATCGTATTGGATATCGAACAAGCCAAAAAGTGGCAGACATACCATCACTTGCACAAAGGAAGTCTGTCCTATGATATACGCATTAGCCACCAGATGCTCGGTGTAGTTGAGTTTTTTTATATCGATAAACAGAAGCCAACTCATTAACGCATAAATGGGCATTATCAAATAGGAAAGTAGCCCTTGATAGTCGAAAATAAAATCCATATTAGTGGGCGCCTGTTTTTCGGAAAAACTGTTGGAAGTAAGATTTACTTCGTAAATATTCCGTAGCACAAAAAACAAGATTCCGGATAAGGTAATGGCGATGGCGAAATAACTGATTGGATTCATATACCTCTTACGCGTTCCCGAGATATAACTGTTAAGTACCGTTTCTGGCTTGGAAAACAAATGTCTAAAGGTCTTGAAAAAAGTATTGTCCAAATTGAATACCTGAAAGCTCAAATCTTGCCCAATGTTTCGCAAGGTGAGTCGATTTCTGATGACTTTAGCGCCACATGAAGGACAATAATCGAAATCTGACCGAAGACTGGCACCACAATTTTTGCAATCCATATTATTCGAGGTCCTTTTTTATGAAGTCTTTCAGTTCTGTCAGGCCTTTAAAGGGTACAAATTCCCCGTTTTTGATATACGAAATAGATCCAGTCTCCTCACTTACCACCAAACAGATAGCGTCTGTTTTTTCACTGATTCCCACAGCGGCACGGTGTCTCAGACCAAAACGAAGTGGAATATTTCGATCATTGGAAACCGGTAAAATTACACGCGTAGCAGTTATAAAATTGTCCTGTATAATGGCGGCACCATCGTGTAGCGGACTATTCTTGAAAAAAATGCTCTCCAAAATAGGCTGGGTGACCTCAATGTTCATGGTATCGCCTGTGGATTTAACGAAGTCCAGGGCATTGGTTCGTTCCATTATAATGATGGCTCCTGTTTTGGTGGCCGACATTTTTTCGCAGGCACCTATGATGGCATCCACATTGGTGTCCGTGGGCATGGCTTCCTGTTTCAAGAATTTGAAGTGCCGGATAAAATTGCGTTTGGACGCAAAATTGGTGGAACCGATCATCAATAAAAATTTCCGAATTTCTTGTTGAAACACGATGATCAATGCTATCAAACCAATGTTCATGAACCCACCCACCACGCTACTGATCATTTTCATTTGCAACAGTTCGGTCAACTTCCAAAGTGCCCAAATAATAACAATCCCAATAAAAATATTGATGGCAACAGTACCTTTGACAAGTTTATAAACGTAGTAGAGTAGGGCGGCTACGAGGACAATGTCAATGACATCAGTGATTTTAAACTCAAGAAAATTCAGAAAGTCCAACCGCGTGTTTTTGTAAAATTAACAAAATTCGCATAACACCAAATCATAGCACGTTGGCTTTTAATTCCTGAACGAGTTTCACACATTCCACAGCTTCTTTAACGTCGTGCACCCTTAAAATGTCTGCACCTTTCAACAACGCTATGGTATGGAGAGCGGTGGTGCCGTTCAAGGCTTCTTTGGGTGATGATTGCAGCACTTTGTAAACCATCGATTTGCGGCTAAGACCTATTAAAATGGGAAGTTCAAAGGTCTCAAATAGGTCAAGGTGATTTAATAGCGTATAATTTTGTTCCGTGGTCTTGGCAAATCCGAACCCTGGATCTATAATCACATCATTGATCTTTAGTGCGGTAGCTTCGCTGATTTTTTCTGAAAAGTAGAATCGAAGGTCTTTCATCAAATCGTCATAGACAGCTTGTTTTTGCATGGATTGCGGAGTTCCCTTCAAGTGCATCATTATATAGGGAACTTGATGTTTAGCAACGGTTGCAAACATGTTTTCATCCAAATTTCCTGCTGAAATGTCATTGATAATGGCAGCCCCTGTTTCCAAACATTCGGCAGCCACTTTGCTTCTGAACGTATCGATGGAAATTATGACCTCCGGAAAGCGTTGAAGTATGGACTCCAGCAACGGGAGTAGCCGTTGCAGTTCCTCATCCTCCGAGACGTGATCGGCCCCGGGTCGGGAACTATAGGCACCCATATCGATAAAGGTGGCACCTTCGGTGAGCATCTTTTCCACCTGTTGCAACACCGGATCCTTAGCTTGGTGCTTTCCGCCGTCATAAAAAGAGTCGGGCGTAAGGTTAAGAATCCCCATTACCTTGGGTGTATTCAGATCGATAAGGGTTCCTTTGCAGTTTATGGTCATAAAAAATACCTCCTTTGTTGGGTTTGATTATCTTTGACGCGGTGCTGTTTGGGCACCATAGTTTAGACGAAATTTAAGCAAATTAGCGAGAATACATGCAGCAGACCTCCCAACAATACGATGCGGTGATTCAAACCTGCCGGGAACTGTTTTTAAAGAAAACCAAGGATTACGGCACCGCTTGGCGGATTCTACGACTTCCTTCCCTTACCGATCAGATTTTTATCAAAGCCCAACGCATCCGTAGCATACAGGAAAAAGAGGTACGCAAAGTGGATGAGGGGGAGCAATCCGAATTTATTGGAATCATCAATTACTCCATAATGGCGTTGATTCAGCTTAAAAAAGGAGTGGCGGAACAGCCTGATCTTAATACCGAGCAAGTAATTGCGCTTTATGACGAAGAGGTTGCCACCACAAAAGCATTGATGGAAAACAAAAATCACGACTACGGCGAGGCATGGCGCGATATTCGGGTAAGCTCACTTACGGATTTGATATTGCAAAAACTGCTTCGAGTAAAGCAAATTGAGGACAACGAAGGAGCCACCTTGGTCAGTGAGGGAATAGATGCCAACTACCAAGACATCATCAACTATGCGATTTTTGCAATGATTCACATAAGCGAAGCAGAATGAAGTACGCTGTTTGGATTTCAAGAATGATCGTTGGGGTGCTGTTCATTATAAGTGGACTTATTAAGCTGAATGATCCCGTTGGCTTTTCATTCAAACTGGAGGAATACTTCAGTCAGGGTGTATTGGATTTACCTTTTTTAATGCCGTTTGCTTTGGCAATTTCCATTTTTGTGGTGATTGTCGAAGTGCTTTTGGGGATTCTGTTGTTGCTGGGATTCAAACCAAAATTTACCGTTTGGAGCCTATTGGCGATGATAGTTTTCTTCACCTTCCTGACTTTTTATTCAGCCTACTTTAACAAAGTGACGGATTGCGGATGTTTTGGGGATGCGATAAAACTGACGCCATGGGAATCCTTTACTAAGGACGTGATTCTTTTAGTACTGATTTTGATTTTATTCTTCGGAAGAAAATTTATCCAGCCACTGTTCAATACAAAGATCAACTGGATTTTAACTGGAATATCATTTTTGACCTGTACATTGTTCGCAAATCATGTGTTGAACCATTTGCCGTCCGTCGATTTTAGGCCCTACAAGATTGGGGTGAACATTCAGGAAGGGATGAGTGTGCCCGAAGATGCGCCCAAACCCATTTATGAGTACGCATGGCGATTTAAAGTGAGTGGGGAGGATTATATTGTTGTCACCAATGGTGAGTATCCCACGGTTGATGGAGAATTTGTGGATGTGGAGACCACCGAGATTCAAAAAGGCTACGAACCGCCGATTCATGATTTCACTATCGAGAAAAATGGACAGGATTTGGCGTCCGCCATTTTGGAGGAAAACAAGTTGGTAATGGTGATTGCATACGATTTGGCCAAAAGCAATACCGATTTCTTTACTGAAGTGGCCGAAGTTGCCAAAAAAGCAATGGTGAAAGGCTACACCGTGATAGGGATGTCGGCTTCGAGCGATGAGATGGCCAATCGAATAAAAGCGGAGTACGGATTGGATTTTGATTTTTATTTTACCGATGAAACCACGCTGAAGACCATAGTGCGATCGAATCCTGCCATTTTGGTATTGCAAAAGGGTACGATTCAACAAAAAGTACATTACAACGATTTTGAAGATTTAAATTTCTAAACCATTAACAAGAAACCAATACCATGAGAACGAAGATTGTGGCAGGAAACTGGAAAATGAACAAAAACCTTGAAGAAACGGAAGCGCTTTTATCCGAACTATCGGCAAAACTCCCCGATACCGATGCCGAAGTGATTGTGGCCCCGACCTTTGTGAATTTGGTGGCTGCCCAGAGAAGCTTACAGGGTTCAGTAATACAAGTAGCGGCACAGAACATGCATTTTGCCGAAAACGGAGCCTACACAGGGGAAATCTCCGCGGATATGTTGTTGCACATCGATGTGGATACTGTGATTTTAGGTCACTCCGAGCGCAGATCTCATTTTGGTGAGACAGATGAGCTTTTGGCCAAAAAGGTTAAGGCCGCGTTGGAAAAAGACATGACCGTTATTTTTTGTTTTGGGGAAGAATTGGAAGAACGTAAGTCTGAAACCCATTTTTCAGTGGTGGAGAGCCAATTGAAAAATGCACTTTTTGACTTGGATGCCCAAGCTTGGAAAAATATTGTACTGGCTTATGAACCAGTTTGGGCCATCGGAACAGGGGAGACCGCTTCGCCGGAGCAAGCCCAGGAAATGCACGCCTTTATCCGAAAGACAATTGCAGGCGCATACAATGATTCAGTAGCCGATGAAGTTTCCATTTTGTATGGGGGCAGTGTGAAACCCGCAAATGCATCGGATATTTTTTCCAAGCCCGACGTAGATGGGGGTCTTATCGGTGGTGCCTCTTTGAAGTCGACCGACTTTGTGGACATTATTAAAGCAATCTAGCTTCTTCACGACACTGTGGTCTATTTGGAATTCAATTTTACGGTCATCCCAACACAGCCTGCGACCGACATCTTGATAGCGGAATTGGGCGCGGTAGGATTTGAAAGTTTCGTGGAGACCGAATCTGGACTCTTGGCTTACATCTTGAAATCCGACTTCAACCCAACGGATATTGAGGAACTTTTCATTCTGAAGTCCCCGGAATTTAAAATTGATTGGACGCAAAAGGAAATTGTTCAGCAGAACTGGAATGCCGAGTGGGAAAAGAACTTCCATCCAATTAGGGTAGGAGACAAGTGTATGGTTAGAGCTCCTTTTCATCCAAGGGAAAATGTAGACTTCGATATTATTATTGAGCCCAAAATGAGCTTTGGGACAGGGCATCATGAAACCACCCACATGATGCTACAACACATTTTGGATACTGATTTTGAAAGCAAAACGGTGCTCGATATGGGCTGCGGAACCGGAGTATTGGCAATTTTAGCTGAAATGAAAGGTGCCAAAGCGTTGGATGCCATCGACATTGATGAATGGTGCTTTATCAACTCCAAAGAAAATGTGGATCGAAATCATTGCGAAAACATTGATGTGTACCAAGGGGACAGTAGCTTGCTCGCTGGAAAAAAATATGACATTATTCTGGCCAACATCAATAGAAATATTTTGCTGGAAGACATTCCCATTTACACCGAATGCCTGAATAATGAGGGAGCGTTATTTTTAAGTGGCTTTTATTTGGAGGATTTGGATGCAATTTCCTCAAAATGTGGCGCCTATGGTTTAGAATTTGAAAAAAAACTGGAAAAGAATAACTGGGTTTCCGTAAAATATGTAAATTAGAAATTACTAATTCCATTGGGATGGGAATCAAGGAAAAAACCTCAGAAGAGCTACTTGTAGAAGAAGAGATTGTCAAGCAGAGCGAGATTGTACTTTTCAATGATGATGTGAATACGTTCGACCACGTGATCCAAACATTGATCGATGTTTGCGAACACACCCCGGAACAGGCAGAACAATGCTCCTTAATTGTACACTACAATGGAAAATGCACCGTGAAGACAGGGGAATATTCCTATTTAAAACCTCGGTGCTCCAAACTACTTGAAGCTGGTCTGAGTGCTGAAATCGTTTGATTTTAACCTTAGAACTTAGTGCGCTCTTCCTTGTCCCAGAGGCCCCAATACGCTCCCACATCACCTTCTGCCCCAACTTTCCAGGATTCATCAAAAGATGAGAAGTAAAAGATGTCGATATCATCTTCCTTTGCCCATTTTTGGGTACTCATAAAGTATTTTAGTGCATTGTCATGCGACGGGTGTGCACCTTCAAGATTAGTACCTTGACTTGGCCATCCTGTCTCTGAGATGATGACTTTTTTCCCGTTTCCTGCCCTGATTGCCTTTTGATACATGTCCTTCATATAAAGAATGGAATAATCCAGATCGCATCCTTCCCAAAAGGGGTAGCAATTGGCCAAAATAATATCACAGGCATCGGCAATTCTTGGGTGTTCCGCAAACTCATAGTAGGCATCCACATATCCGACGGGAATATTGGGAATTGCCTCCTTCACCTGATAGATAAAATCCAAAAGCTGATCTTCGGTAAGGTCACCACGTAATAAAACCTCATTGCCAACTGCGGCAATATCGACATAACCTTGATTGGCCAACTCGATAAGGTTTTCTACTTCACCTCTATTGATGTCTGCGTCATCGCCCAACCAAGCCCCGACCATGTTTTTGATTCCGTATTCGTGCGCTATACGAGGAATGGCCTCGTTGCCTTCGGTGCAGGAAAAGGACCTTACCCAGCTTGTGTAGGGCTTAATGATCTCCATTCGACGGCGAATCTGCTCTTCAGAAATTTGATCTCCCGGTTTTTGGCCCTCGGTATATGGTGAAAAACACAGCCCGTGCATACCATCTTCCACAACTTGCTTGCACAGTTGTTTTAACTCATCACCCGATTTTCCCTCATAATCCAGAGCGGCCAGCGTCAAAAATTTTTCTGATCTACTTGACGACATAGTGTTTCTTTATTGATTATTTTCCTTTTTCAAATTTAGGCTAAAGTTCCCCTCTTCGCCTTACCAATTCCTCTTTTATTTCCCTGGCTCTTTTTTCACTCAAACTATATTTCCACATCACCCAAATGGCCAGGGCTGCGGTTGCCGACGGGATTATGATATCAGCGATTCGCAATCTATTCATGGTCTCCAAGGTTTGCTGGGTTTCATTGGGATCAAATCCTACAATTTTTAGTATCAATCCACCTAAAACAAGCGCTATTGCTTGGCCTAACTTCACCATCCACCAATAGATTGCACCAAAAGTTCCCTCTTTTCTGGGCATCCCGTTGTTCAGCTCATCCAAATCACAAACATCGGCGGTCATGGACATCATCAAAGTGAACAACCCACCCATTCCAAAGGCGAACAATGGAATGGGAACAAATATAAGCCATGGAATCTCACTCCCAGGGTCAATGCTGAACCAGGACATTCCAATACTTTCCAATGTTGGGTTTAAAGCTTCGAAGAGCGAACCTACAGCTGAATTTAAACCTTTGCCGAAACCAGTCTCGTTAAACTGACTATTCAGTTCCTTATTAAAGCCCCACCATTTTAAGAGATATCCAACAATCGATAGTGCTGTGGAGATGATAAAAGCCTTCCGTTTTCCCCATTTGTTCGCCATTCTGGAGATGATGGGAATTACCAAAAAGGCTGTGATCATGGCGTTAATGGTATTGAACCAGGCCGGCCAAGTTCCAGCTAACTCGTAACTACCGCTGTACATGTAAAAAACGATGATAAAGACCCCAAATGCGGCAACTAGTTGGAACCCATTAAAAACCAAAAAGGTGGCTGCACAGAGTTTCATGAATGGTTTGTTCTTGGAAACCTGGACAATTCCAACAAACAACTCCTTCATATTGGTAGCAAGGGTTTTGAGGTTAATTTCCTTGCGGTTCTCCATGTTAGCTGAATCGATCCCCCTACAAAACATGGCTGGAAGAACACCGAAAACCACACACATGGCACCCACAATAAGGGCCATGGTACGAACACCTTCCGTTTGCGTGTTGAAGGTATTTGAGTCAGGAATAATCACATAAAGCCATGGTACGATCATCCAAGCAATTTGCCCCATACTATTGGCAAAACTCATCAATCGTGTTCTTTCATTGTAATCTGATGTCATTTCATATCCCAAACCAACCAAAGGGGTTGCGAACATTGTATTTCCAATAAGGAATAAGATTTGAATGATCATCACATGCCAGATGATGTAAGATTGTGAGGCGTTGTCATCCAATTGCCACATTAAAAAGAAGAGTATACCGCTGATAAGGGCCCCTAAAAAGATATAGGGTCTTCTTCGTCCCCATCTTGATTTGGTATTGTCCGAAATGAAACCCATAATAGGGTCGGTAACAGCATCGAATATTCTTGGTAAACCGCCCAAAAGACCTGCCCATAAAGGATCAACTCCCCATGCTGTCAACAAGAAGAACTGGATAAAAACGCCCAGTGTACCAGGTAAAATATTCAATATAAAATGACCTGCTCCAAAGGCGGCCTTTTGCCCAACAGGGACTCTATCTTTTTTGGCTGTTTTTACTAATGACATAATGGTTGTTTTAGTTAGTTCGAGTTGGTTTTATTACCACGGTCTGAATAGCTTTAGCGCTAATTACCACTTGCTGTTTGTTTTCACCAAGTGAAAGTTCAAAGTTCTTTTCTGAATCCTCTGGGTTGAATACCACGACCGCAATGGAACCATCCTGGTTTTGAGCGGCGGTGACCATAAGCGTTTCGTCAGTATTTTCAAATCCAATACGCACAGCTCCTGGGCGGATAAATTTGCTGAAATGTGCCATTGTGTAATAGATTGGCGTAAAGTATACTTCGTCTTTTTCCGGATCTACGATTACTGGTGCCACACACCAGTTTTTAAACCAGTTGGGACCACCTTGCTTGTCCAATACCATGTTCCAATCGATCCAGCCATCAACCCAGTTGTTTAAACATCCAATAATATCCCTCGCATAACGATTTACCGGTGCATATTTGGGATGCAGGTGTTTTTGATTTTCAGGTGCCCAGTCCCAGCCCCAATCGGTGGCTTCTTTGGACCAATACCATTGATCGTCCTTCCATTTGGGCACTTCAGCGTCCACACAGGCTTCGGATTGTATTAAATGTTTTGTTGGAGCTTTTTCGTGGGCGTATTGTAGCGCTTCGGGAAATACTTCAAAAGTGCTGGCGTACCAGTGTATCGCAGTACCATCGAAGTATTTTGAAGATGCTTCATTCCTGAACATTTCGTCGACCCATTCATTCAAATACTCCCTATTTTGATCGTACCCCAAGATCTTTACCTTATGACCATCAACCTCCAGTTTGGGTCCCAAGTGATGTTGAACAAAATCGGTCATTTCTTCAGGAGTGTAATGCATACTCTCCCAGTTATTATCATTTCCCAAAGGTTCATTTTCCACAGTGAAGCCCCAAATGTCAATATCCTCAAGTTTATAGGCATCGATGTATTTTGAAAAGAAAAGTGCCCAGGTATCGTAATACTCTGGAAGCAATTTGCCTCCACGCCAATCGTTATTGTCTTTCATCCAAGGCGGTGCGGTCCATGGGGAGGCCAAGATTTTGAACCCATCTTTGGATGCGGCCTGGGCTTCCTTTATAAATGGGATAAGATCTGTTCGATCTTCATCGATGGAGAAGTGCTTCAATTCCTTATCACCCTCAATGGGCGCATAGGAATAGTTGCTTACCGAGAAATCGCAAGAATTCATGTGCGTACGTGTTAAGGAGTATTTGGCACCGTTTTCACCAAAGTACGCATCGATGATTTTTTTTCGATTTTTTTTGCTGAGTCGATTCAACAAATGGGCCGATGCTTCTGTAAAAGAACCTCCGAATCCTGTAATAGTTTGGAATTTCTGATTCGGTAGAAGACTTATTTTGGAGGCTACGGCCCCAGTTGAAAAATTGATAATTTTATTAAGTTGATTTCCTTGGGCGGAAGTCTCATATACTTCGACCTCCAATTTATTTTGGGTGCAAGCGCTTATGATCACAGTAAGAATTGCTAAAAAATTAAGTTTGTTGAGTGTTCTCTTTTTCATGATGTCCCCTAATTGGTAACGGCTTGTTCTTCCTGCGTAGGTGGAACAAGAACATCTTTCATCAAAGCATTTTTGTCGCCATTGTATGTTTTTGTAATGGGATTTCCATTTCGTGTCAAACCTTTAAAAATTCCAGCGTCCACCATTTCCCAAAGTGCGTATTTTGCTTTTCCGTCTATGGTAATCAAACCAAAATGATTCTCTGAACCTTGTGGATTATGGGCATCTTTCCACTGCTCGTTGAAGGCTTCAAAATAAAAGCAGGAAATACCAGCCGCGTTGGTCCAATCACGAATGTGTTGGTAATACAGTGCTTCCTTATACTCATCTGTGGCTTTGGATCCTTCGGGACCATAAAATCCGTTGGAAATTGTGGCCCATCCGGTCTCGCCGATATGAATAGGTTTGTCCACTCCCAAACTATTCATATGCTTTTTTACAGCGGCATATTGATTCATGGCAAAACCTTTGGCACGGAGCATGGCTGCATCAATTTTTTCCATATCGGAAAGTTCCTCCTCATCTTCCGGGACACCCCAAAACTCAGGATTGTAGTGTGAGTTATGATAGGGATAGGTATGCATGGAAATGTAATCCACCGCCTTGATTAATTTTGCGAGATCTTCTGTATGATAACTCTCTTCACCACCACCCCAGGAGGCAAAATCGTCCGAACTGGTAACCCAAAGCTCTTTTGGTAATTTTCCCTGAGCCTTTAAATCCTGAAGATGCTTTACCCATTTCAGGATGACTTCGGGCTGCACATAATAACTTTCGGCCCATTTTACCATCGCTTCATTGCCTACGGCAATAATTTTAACAATTTCTGGATATTGGTTGGCCAAGGAAACTGCCCTTGCTATCTCCCCTTCATTCTGTTCACTCTCCACATTGTGGTCAGGGGTTTTACCGGTCCAGGCATTTTTGCAGTCAATCCAGGCACCAAGCATTACATACATTTCAAAATTTGGATCCTCAGCCTTTAGTTCCTTTATTGCTTTTAAAATGTTGGGTGCTTGTTGTAACTGTACATTGTAGGTTCTAATGATCTTAATTCCCATTGCTGAGAGAATCTTCATGTCTCCCTTGAGTTCATCCAGGGTAGGTTGCACATCTCTGGTCACTTCCCGGTAACCTCCGTAGGAGATTGCCAGATAGTTTGGGTTGCCCAAAATGTCCTTAGCTGTCACTTCTTGTATTAATTTAGGTTGATTTTCTTCTTTCTCGGTTTCTTTTTGCTTGCACGAATGACCCATCAGCAAAATCATAAGAGCAGCTGCTATTTTAGTTATTGCTTTCATCGCTTGGTAGTTTTGTTCTTATGGTTGTATATAGCTCTTATCATTTTTGATTTAGTACTTTCTTAAGGCAATTAGTATTCGAGACCATACCTGAAGGGAAACAAAGGTTCTATGGAACCGTCCCAGAAATTTGGACCGTACTTTCCATTATAATCCTCCAGGGAACTCGGCCATGAATGCGGTAATTTCCCTTTGAAATTATAGTCTCCAAAAAGTACCTCTGCCACACCATCTCCTTCGGAGCCTGGTAACCAAGCCGCCACAAACGCGGTGGATTGTTCAATTTGTTTTGTTGTTACAAGGGGACGCCCCGAAATCAGTAAAACCACAACTTTTACACCCTCATTTACATAGGCGTTTATGTAGTTTTGGTGTTTTTCGGTCAACGTCAACGTAAGTTCGTTGGATTCGTGACCGATATCTCCAAAAAATTCGGCATAAGGGGGTTCGCCCACTGCAATAATGGCTACATCAGCGTCAAAATGATTTCCTGTTGCATCTGGGTCAAAAACGACTGTCCCTTTTGCCAATTTTTCAATGCCTTGCAAAATAGTGGTTCCTCCTTTATAATTTTCTGAAGTGCCCTGCCAGTTTACGGTCCATCCCCCGGATTGAAGCCCGGTGCTGTTGGCGTGTTCCCCCACGACCACTATCTTCTTAGTTTCTTTTTCCAGAGGAAGGATATTGCTTTCATTTTTGAGCAACACCAGAGATTCACGTACTGCCTGCCGTGCCACTTCCCTATGTTCCGGTATCCCAATTTTTTTGACTAAGGTGGAGTCCGGAAAAGGATTTTCGAAAAGCCCGAGTCTGTACTTCTGACGTAAAATTCTTCGGACCGCATCATCAATACGGTTTTGTGAAACCAATCCATCGGTTACCGCCTGCTTTAATCCATGCTGGTAAAGATCTAGATCTCCATCCACGGCCATAACCATATCAATACCTGCATTCACGATTTCATGCTCCCCAAATCGGGAGTAGCCTTTCCAATCGGATACTACAATGCCATCGAAGCCCATACCTTCTTTCAGCGTATCTGTAATTAGTGCCTTGTGTGCATGCATGGGATTTCCTGAAAAAGTATTAAAGGAAGCCATAATAGCTCCCACTCCGTGTTCGACAGCAGCTTCATATGGTGGGAGTAGCCGTTTTTTTAATTCATTTGCATCGATAGAAGTTTCGCCTCCTTCAACCCCAAAATCCGTGGTGCCATCACCGACAAAGTGCTTTGCAGTTGCCATCACGGTGTGGGAATCCGATAGTATTCCCTGATACCCTCGAACAGAAGCTTTAGTTAACTCTGTCGTCAACTGTGTGCTCTCGGAAAACGCTTCGTAGACCCTTCCCCATTTTTCGTTGTAGGGGATTGCAATGCAAGGAGAGAATACCCAGTTAAAGCCTGTGGCCTGGGATTCCAGAGCGGTAATGGCTGCCGCCTTTTCCACAAGCTCAGCATTTCCAGTTGCCCCTAGACCAATGTTGTGTGGAAACATGGTCGCTCCGTCAAAAGTGTTTTGACCATGGACGGCGTCAACCCCAAATAGCAGCGGTATGCCCAATCGGGTAGCCAAGGCCTTTTTTTGCAGAGCAGTAAATTTTGCCTGCCATTCCAACGCGGTTTCACCTGGTAACGGACCTTGGGTGTGGATAATAGATCCGATAAACCTGGAAGTAACATCCTCTTCTGAAATATCATCAAAATGTCTCACTTGGGTCATTTGACCTATTTTTTCGTCCAAGGTCATCATGGCCAACAAGGAGTCAATTTTTTGTTCTATGACGGTATCTGAACTTTTTTCTGTAACCATCTTTTGTTTTTTGCAAGATGATAGGCAACAAGAGCTAATTATCAGCAGAATAACAGCGATATATAAAAGTTTTGAATGCACATTAGGCCTGCTTGTTCGATTCTTGTTATGATTATTTCTTTTTCTGAGTTTTTCAGTCTAAGACACTATTTTTAGTTCTGTAAAAAAGAATTGGTTTTAAAAGCCATCTGAATTTTCAGATGGCTTTTTCAAAACTGTGTTCAATTATAGTTAATGGTATTTTTCAATTAGATTTCGGTAACTACAACATCATCTATGATTACTTCACCTGCACAGGTTCCAGCACCCCCACATGTAGCTTGGATAAGCAGTGAGATACCTTCATCTACAGCAGCGTCCGTTGTAAATGTGCCGGTGTACGTCTGCCAAACATCAAGTGTACTTACATCAGTGGCATTACCCAGGTCATGTGCCACAGCACCACCTGCAGAACGTTCTGAAAATGCCAATACTTGAAGTATCGCGCCATCCACAAAAGCCGTTGTAATCTTATACATAAACGTTACTTGAACGCCTTGGTTTCCTGAAATGGTCGGTGCAAATCGTTCTTGCTTAAGATTGGGTACTTGGGCTGGACCAGAAGTCAATCTAGCCGAATAGGTCCCCGAATTTGCATCGGTATCAATAATGGTCACGGAGCCACCGCCAGCGTTAAGTTGCCAGCATGCACCATCTCCAGAATTGGCTTCGAAACCACCATTCGATAGTAATTCACCCATTGGAGGTGCTGGGCATGTGCCACCGCCCCCTGATCCATCGTTGTAGAAATAGATGTTGTCCACGTAGATGGTACCGGTCACGTCCACCACATCAAGGATGAGTTGACTGAAGTCGGTCGGAGTAGCGGTGAGCCCCGCGGTCTGCAGGTCGGCTATGGTCACATCGATGGAGGTCCATGCCCCGGCCGCGAGAGTGCTCTGGGTGTCGCCCCTGGTGTCGTTTCCGCCTCCGAA
>JANQRD010000260.1 GCA_028284725.1 Allomuricauda sp.
GAAAAATAAATGATTACTGTATTGTCCAGCTGATCTGTTTTCCTCAAAGTGCTGATCAGCTCTCCTATCTTTGCATCCATATATGTTATCATTCCAAAGTAGGTAGCCCTAACTTTGCGCAAGACTTCCTCGGGAAGCATATCATTTTCCTTAAACCCATATCCCATTCGATGCCTTTTGTTTGCGGGATGTAAACTTTCCAGATGCCCCTCTGGTATAATAGGCATTTCCACACTTTCTTCAGGATAAAGTCTGTAGTATTCTTCTGGAACCTTAAATGGCGGGTGGGGGCTTACCAAACCTACCATAAGAGCCCATGGTTTATCCTTTCTGTCGTTGTTGTTTAGATATTCAATAGCCCGTTCTGTAACTAAGTTATCTGATAGTATCACCGCATTCTCTCCTGGACCGGCTCCCATTGTTTGTCTAGAAGACTCCGGCACCTTGGTTTCTTCGGTCCAATCGATTGGTACAGGATAATTCATTGCATTCATATCAATGGCAAGTTGTTCCTCGAAACCATGCAATTGATCATGGCCCCTAAAATGAACCTTTCCTGAAAGTGCTACGTTGTAACCTTGTTTTCTTAATACATGGGCAATAGTTGGTTGATCTTCCGGTAATGGCACCCCATTATCCCAAACCCCAATATTCTGGACAAACTTTCCTGTTATAAAAGACATTCTTGATGGGACGCATATTGGACTTGGTGTATAGGCATTTTCAAATACAATTCCCGTTTTTGCAAGACCATCCAAATATGGTGTCTTTATTTGAGGATGTCCATAAATTGAAGAAAACTTTGGTGAGTGCTGATCAGAGCAGATAATCAGAAAATTGGGAGGTCGGCCTTTCTGTGCATTTATATTCAGAAAAGACAAAAAAACAAATATCAAAAATAGAGTCCTCCTAATCATATCATATACATTAAAGTCATTGAGTTTTTACAATAGAGTCGTGTTTTTCAATGGCATCTTCCCTGACATTGTACCCTTTCATACGCTGCCACATCTGAATCATCTCCAAGTTTTCACGGGGTGTCGGAGGGTCCATTTTAAATCCAGTCTCAATTTTTAGCCCATCCAGCGTTTGCTCCAATGAATCTTTGATTTTCTGATATTCCGGCACATCGGATAGATTGAACAGTTCTTCGGGATCGTTTCGCAAATCATAGAGTTCCATAATGGCTCCCCTTACATCAGGATATGTTATCAGTTTGTAGTCTTCAGTCCTTACTGCTATAACCGTTGGCCTTTCAGAGTAATCATAATCTTCCTGAAAATACTCATACAAAAAATTGGTCCTACCGACCCGTCCTTCGGTTACGATAGGTAGGATACTTTGTCCCTGAACATTATCTGGGACGGACACTCCTGCAACATCCAAAAAAGTGGGCATCAAATCAATATTGAGTACCATTTCACTATATCTGGAACCTGAATCAAATAATTTTGGATATCGCATGAGCATGGGCACTCTTATGCTCGGTTCATAGGCATGCCTTTTGTCACTCATTCCGCCATGCTCTCCCTGAAAAAAGCCGTTATCGGAAGAGAAAACTATTAGCGTATTGTCGAGTATTCCTTTTTCTTCGAGGAGTTGTAAAATCTGGCCGAGGCCGTCGTCAACTGCCGTAATAGCCCGATTATAATTTTTAATGGCTTCTTCGTTGACATTGGGATTATTGGAACGCTCTCTTTCCATTCGCCATTTTTGCTTTTGCTCCAAAATATCCTTCGGATTATGCTTAACAATCACTTCAACACCATTGTAGAGGTCTTCATGTCTGGTGGGAGGGGTAAAGGGACTGTGCACAGCTTTATGGCTTAGGTAGAGCATGAACGGTTTGTCTTTATTGGTTTTCTGAACAAAATCCATCGCATATTCCGTAAGCACATCCGTAATGTAGCCATCTTCCCAAACCAATCGTCCATCAATATTCAATTCATTGCCGTAGTAATTGCCCTGATTGTAAAAACTGACCCAATGGTCAAACCCTTTTCGGGGTCTTTTATGACGGGCCATATGCCATTTTCCCAGAAAAGCGGTTTTATAACCAGCCTTTCGTAACAATTGCGGAAATGTGGCCAAATCCGGGTTTGGGTCGGTTAAGGCCTCGATTGTGGGTACACCACTGCTATGGGCATACATGCCTGTTAAGATACTGCCCCTGGACGGTGCGCAGATCGATGTGGTTACAAACGCATTTTCGAAAGTGGCACCTTCATTGGCCAGTCTATCAATATTCGGAGTTCGAAGAAAAGGGTGGCCGGCTGCTGAGTATGCATCATAACGTTGATCGTCTGTTAGTATAAAAATAATGTTTGGTCTATCTGTTTCAAATTTGTTCTCTGCTTTATTTGTATCACCGCATGAAATGTACAAGGCAAGCAAAAAAACAATATTCAGTCTTCTTATCATTAACTTCCTCTTTATAAAATTTATTCCAATCATATTCATTTCTTACATCCATAGCACTGGTATGCCATTATCGAGAAAAGGCATCACCGGATGAATTTCTTTGTCGTTCCCGTCTTAGATGATATATATTGAATTTTTCCTTCTTACCATCGGTATCCGGCAAAATCAAGCTGGCAAAATAGCCAATTACAAAGCAGGAAATAAGACCGGTCGTGGCATATAACAAGAAATGCAAATTCGTGTTAAAGCTCAGATGGTACTGGATAACACTACTGGCAACAAAGCCGATGATTACCCCATACGAGTTGGCCTTATTGGTAAGCATCCCCAACAAGAACATCCCTGCCAATCCGCCTCCTGTAAGTCCCATAAACAATAGCAACTGATCAAATAATGACTTAATTTCAAAGCTCCCCATCATGATAGCGGACAAAGTGCCAAACACACCCAAAATGGCCACCAGATATTTAGCAATCTTAAATAGTTTGGCTTCAGAAAGACTTGGCTTGAATCTTTTATAATAATCGGTGATGATTACCGTGGACATACTGTTCATGGCGCTATCCAGACTTGACATTGCCGCTGCAAAAATAGCCGCTATGACCAATCCGATAATTCCAATGGGCAACTGTGTGATAAAGAAAGTAGGCAGGATGGCATCGGTCTGTTCCATCATAGGGTTGAGATTCTGGGGAAATTCCTGGTAGTACATATACAAGGCGGTTCCTACAATATAGAATATTATGACAACTGGAATCGAAACAAGGGCCGAAATCCACATACTCTTGGAGGCTTCCTTTTCGTTCTTGGTGGTCATGAATCGCTGTACGACAGACTGGGTGGAAACATATTCCTGCACACGGCCTATCCAACCCAGCACAATCACAAGTACCGTGGCTTTGGTCAGGTCCAAATCAAAATCGAACGCTTTCAATTTTCCCTGTGAACGGGCTGATTCAACCAACTCCATAAAGCTGCCTTCGGTATTTGAAATAATGACAAACAATGCAATCAATATGCCCAGGAGCATTACAAAGACCTGTACAACATCGGTCCATACAACCGCTTCGATACCACCAACGAGTGTATAGATGGTTGCAACCACTCCGATGAGCACAATACAAAAATATAGGTCGATGTTGGTGACCACAGAGATAACAATAGCCGGAAGCAACAAAAGCACACCGACCCTTCCAATTTCCCAAAGCAGGTAGGAAATGCTCCCTATTATTCGAATGGCAGTATTGAATCTAATTTCTAAATATTCGTAAGCTGACGTGAGGTTGATTCTCTGAAAAAAGGGAAGGACTACCTTGACCACGAAATATGCCAGGACTATTGAATTGAAGGGGATCAAAAAATACAGCCAGTCCGTTGCAAACACTTTGGCCGGTATGGACATAAAGGTAACTGCACTGAGTTTAGTGGCCACGATACTTATTCCGGCGGCCCAGGCTGGAATCCTTTTCCCTCCCCGAAAATAATCATCAGTGGTCTTGATCCTTTTGGAAAAACGGTACCCCATGTACAAGAGCACAACGAAATAAATGCAGAAAGTAAAAATATCGAGGCTGCTTAGTCCAGTCCCATCTTCTTTGGAAATTCCTTGATAAATATGCAGCCCATTTTCCTGCGAGGCGATGAGCAGTTTTTCATTTCCCATATTTGGGACCACTCCTAAGACCTGCTCCTCTAAATGCTCAGAAGCAATCAACCATCTATCCGTAATGGTATGATAAAAAGCCACTTTATCTTTTGATTTTGACCCAGTGCTCGGGCTGGGCATATACATTATATGTGATGAGCCCACAGGGAAGCCGACCCCTCCTTTTGTGACTCTAGAGGCAGGACCGAGTAACTTCCATTCCACTTCAATTGGATTAAAGTGCAGTAATTCATCAGTTTCTGAGGAAAGCACATATATAAAATCCTTTTCCCCGTTATTTTGGACAGCCATCGCTGGGTTGTTCCCCAGTATTATCGGAGTTTTTTTCTGTGTTTCCCATGTTTTGCGTGTGATATTGTACCTAAGAAGGGTTTCTGAAAAATTTTCTCCTAAATCGGAAAACCCTCCAGCTAGGTAAATGGTATTATCCAAAACACAAGCACTGAGGGAATGGAGAGCGAGCGGCATATTGGTCAGGGTCTGTATTCCCGTATCTATTTGGTCCAACGGCAATACGAAGAACGATTGGGAAACCAAGTTTTCGTTTCTGCCACCAATGATATACATGCCCTCCTTGGTCAATACTGTTGTTCCGTATCCCAAAGGTTTGGGTAAACGTATTTGTAATTTTTCCCATATTTCCGATTGAAAATCATATCTATATATCTCATCGGAAAAACGTCCATTATTTAGTTCACCTCCGGCAACAATGAGACCATTCCCGGTCTTGGCCATAAAAGCCCCTTTGGGTATATCAAAACCAGAGGATATGGATACCTCCTGCCATTTGAACGGATTGTTTATCTCGTTCTGTTTGTCCTGTGCTACAACCCATGTCGTGTGGCATAAGGCAATTATAAAAAACAAGAATTTATGCAGTGAGTTCCCCATTACCTGATCCAATGTTTTTGATCTGAAGTGGCAGCATCCATTTCTCCCTCAGTGGGGGGTTCTTCCATGGGCAGTTGCCCATATTCATCAATAGCCTTTTGATTGGGCGGGCCAATGGATTGTCCAAATTCCGCACCCTGTACATCCAACTGGTCTTGCAATCTTTGAATATTAAGGTTCCTGACAGTAGTCTTATTTTTGATGGCAAGAGCGGCCGCAGTTCCAATGGCCTCACCTTGTCCCATACAGATGGGTATCACCCTGGTCGAGGCTACCGCTTCATGTGTGGCCGACAGACATTTCCCCGCCATCATCAATCCTTCAACCTCCCCGGCGATAAGACTTCGCAATGGAATGGTATACGCCTTTACATTCCTGGAATCGACCCAACTGCCAGAAGGCCTGTGGATATCAATATGATAGCCACCCATGCTCACCGCATCATCAAACACCCTTCCTTCCAATAAATCTTCGGCCTCCAACACATAATCCCCCATAATCCTTCTACTTTCCCTAACACCTAACATTGGAGCGATTTCAAGTAAATATGAATTTTCACAGCCTGGAACATATCTCCTAAAAAATTCCAATAGCTGTGGAATCTGGTCATAAATCTTGATATATGCATTGCTCATACTTTCCACGCTGGTGGGATCAAGGCCCAACACCCTGGTCATTACCACTTGAAATTGATCCGCTTGATGCAGCTTGACACCTACCACCCTAGTTTGGGGAACATCAATTACACCGTCTTTTCTTGCTTTTTCCATCAGACCGGCAAATCCGCCAAGAATAAAAACATCGGTGGCATCCAATCGTTCCTGCATTTTTTTCCATAAATCGGGATAAGGGGTAATCCATTCCCTATAATTCAGACTTTTGTCCTTGCATCCCTTCACAAAGGCAGCCTTATCCATGCCACCTATTCTAAAGACCAATGTTGGAGCTTGGACCAGACCATCCGCAGTCCTTCCTTTTTCCCAAGATACCCCACCCCTTGCAGCCACATCACCGTCACCACTGCAATCCAAAGTCATATTGGCCAATATTTTTTGTCTACCGGATTTGTGTTCCACAATGATTCCGGCTATTCTGTCCCCTTCTCGAAGGGTGTCTACCATATGGGTGTGCAACATCACATCGACCCCTGCTTCCTGGGCCATCTGCATGGCCAAAATCTTCCAGATATGGCTATTGATACTCACCAATGAACTGCATTTGGGATCCATCACATAGCCCGAACTGCCCCCCATTTTTTGAAGTCGAGTAACATATTCGTGGCACAACCCCTTGACCACTTGGCGATAATCCCTATCATGGAAACCAAGCCAGGGCAGGGTAGCTGATATTCCGCCCAAAAAGCCGTTGTATTCGACCAAAAGGGTTTTTGCACCATTACGGGCAGCTGCTATAGCCGCCGTTATGCCGGCTGCTCCGGAACCCACTACTAAAACTTCGGTTTTAATATCTTTCATTTTCCTTTTTCTTCTTTATTTGGTTGTAAACCATTCCACTGGTTCTTGGCGATAGGCCAATTCTATTTTTTTCCATTTATTGTTTTGCAAGGTGGTCTTCCAATAGGCGAGATGTACCGTTCCTTTGTCAAAAAATACTGCAGGATAGGCATAATGATGGGTGCCGTCGTATTCCAACTCCTTATAATTGTTCCAAGTAAGACCACCGTCATGGCTTATACGGGAGGCCAAGATAAACCGGGGACCGTTGCCCCAGCTTCCAAACAAATCTACGTGAGGGCATTGCAATAGCACAATTACATTTGAATTTGGAATTTTTGCCACCCGTATCGGGGCCAGGGGGTTTTGAACACCTGCCGATTCTGGTTCGCTCCAAGTCTTTCCAAAATCCTGCGAATGCGACACGTATAAAAATCCTGTGGCATTGCGCCCAAAAATAGCCAAATGTCCCGGTTTCCATTCCACCAAGGATGCTTCATAGAATCCATATTCCCCTAAACCATATGGATTTTCATGGGTCAAAATGGTTTCTTCATTCACCTTGTACCATGTTTTTCCCATATCGGATGTGGAATAGATATCGGTGCCAAACTGCCTGCCCTTGGGATGTTCTTTATAGGCTTTGATACCGTAGCCTTCTTCTCGTTCCCAGTCCTTGATTCTGTTTTTTGTCTCCAACCTGTTGGGTATACGGCCATGTACAATATGCAAAATCTGGTTGTTGCTCAATCGAACAAAACGATCATGTGAACCTGTCGTATAGGGATAAGATCTATCGCTAATCTGAATTTCCCCGCTCCAGCTTTTACCACCATCCCTAGAAAACCGAAAAACTTTTTTCGCTTCCCATTTGTCCATCACCTTTTTGGAGTAGGCCACCCCGATGATACCATCCAAAACTTGGATCGCAGAGGGATGAAAAAGGGACAAACTATCATTCTCGAAGATAATTTCCTGTTCACCCCAAGACTTACCATTATCCATTGAAATTTTTCGGGCGATTCTGGACTTGCTCCTATCCCCCACTCCTGAGAATGACCCAAAATATAACTGCAATGTCCCATCCTCGGTTTTAACGAAGGTGTTTTCGCCTTGCCTTTGGTTGGAGGACTCGATGATTGTGCTTTGCTGTTTTGAAAAATGCTTTTTTGTGGTGGCTCCAATGACATTTGAATCCTCACTAAAAAATTTGTGGGTAACAGCCTTTACTTTATGTAAATAAAAAGTATTTGCCAAACAACCTCCGCTTTGGAAGGAAGTTACATTTTCAGGAACAAATCCTACCACTTCCCAATAATTTCTATCCATCTGTTTGCGCTCTATCACAAATCCATTTTCACCATTTGAAGTATCTTTCCAGCTTAAATCAAAATGTGATGCTGAGCCAGCTGATACCTCTAAATCTGTTGGACGCACTAGACGGAGTTGTTCTTGGGCCTTCAAATTGCCCAAAACCACAAAAAACAACAACAACGTGGTTTTATAATAAATACTCCAAAAAAAATTTACCCCAAACATGAAATATATATGTCAATCATTAGACAATTTCGCAGATTTCTTTTCTTGTTATCACTCTTAAAAAAACAAGGCTAGAAAATTGAAGACTAGCCTTGTTCATTCTAACTCAACTAAAAATTAACTATAAGCCTATGGGTTTCGACTCATTATTATTGGCTCTAGTGCCTGCGGTACCATAAGTATGCACCACGCCATCTGTAAATTGTAAATCGCCAGTTTGTACCAATGCGTCTTCCACTCTAATGTTTAGACCCCGTCCTGTATCTCCAATATTTGTAATAAATACATTAATATTCTGTCCGGATAAAGTCTGATAAGTTCCAGGGTTTGTTCTAAAATCCTCTCTTAAAAACCGTCCTGAGAGTATATGGGTCTCCAAAATGGCGGTTAGCGTGTCTACAGGAATGTCATCTATTGTGTTCCATGTATCATCCGAGTCCAGTATACGTTGCATCGTTACGCTTCCCGGTGCAAATATGGTATTGTTCTGCCCATTTACAGCACTTAAATCCAGCCCTGTTCTTTCCAAGGCTTGGATGAAAAGGTCATAATCATCCGGAGCAAAAGTATCGTTGAAGAAGATGACTTGACCAGGATTCTCCAAAAACTGTATGATTGAAATATCATACGAGGTTTCTGGAAACTCAAACGTCTCTAAGCTTGTTTCCTCGCAGGAAGCGAGCAACGTTATCATCAATGCGAAATAAAAAACCAATCTTTTCATATTCTTTTATTTTAATAGAATGAATTTTGTACCAAACTTGGGTTCTGGGTAAGTTCCTGTATGGAAATGGGCCATAACAAATGCTCTTCGTTTACAATATCTGACAATTCAACAGCCCTGCCGTTGCGTATCAAATCAAACCAGCGATGGCCTTCCGCAAACAGTTCAATGTATCGTTCATTTAAAACCGCATCCAATGCCTCATCTTGTGAACCGGCCGCAATATTACCCAACCCAGCCCTGGTTCGGACATCATTGACCAGTAGCATAGCATCTCCGACATTTCCCTGAGCGGCCAAGATTTCGGCTTTTAATAACTGTATGCCCGTAACCCTGAATATCGGGATGTTATCATCGG
This sequence comes from Allomuricauda sp., assembly GCA_028284725.1. Classification (GTDB taxonomy): domain Bacteria; phylum Bacteroidota; class Bacteroidia; order Flavobacteriales; family Flavobacteriaceae; genus Flagellimonas. The sequence continues at coordinate 9,054 of JANQRD010000260.1, forward strand.
ATGTGCTAAATCCTTGTGCAGTCTGGCCCTTACCCTTGTATTTCACCACAAAAGGGTCATTGACCAAATCATCTGGAGCCGCTTCTTGCTTGATGACATCTATACGGACGTCATCGGGCCGTGCCTCTATGAAGGTAAGGAACAAGGGGTCAAATTCCACGGATGCCCGTAACCTTTCATTATAAGGCTCTTTCAGAAAGGATGATGATAGGTTGTTGTCATCAAAAACATCGAGATTAAACTGTACTGAAAATACTGTTTCTGGAGTATTCTCATCTTCAAATACGGCATTGTAATCACTCCAGGGTGTGTAATTGGAATTGCCCAAAACTTTGTCAGCTGCCGCAAGAGCCGCTTGCAAATCGCCTGTACCTCCATTTTCCACTCTAGCCCTCCATGCATAGACGTGGGCCTGTAGCGCATTGACCGCTCCAACGGTGGCCCTGCCCCGTGTAGCATCGTTGCCCGAATAGGAGTTAGGGACCATTCCTTCGGCCATGGACAAATCGGTTATTATTTGTTCAAAGACCAATTCCTTTGTGGATTGGGGAACCTGAAATTCGTCATTTGAAGAGGTGAACGGATCTAACACCAATGGCACTTCTCCCCAAAGCCTTACCAAATAAGAATATGCCAGCGCTCTTAAAAATAGTGCTTCACCAACTATTTGGTCCTGTTTATCCGGTGATATACCCTCAATAAGAGGTACGTTGGCAATAGTAGTGTTTGTATTGTTGATCAACCGATAAAACTCTGACCAATCCGCGTATAAATTGGTGGACGTAAGTAAGTTTTCGGAAATTTCAACTATTGTCCCCCCGGTATCGTTTGTCAGCATTTCATCGGCCCTGGCATCGCCCCAAGCGACAAAGTTCGCTACGGCAGCACCTCCCGTCATAGCCGCTTGCAATTGGTTGTAACAGCCTATAATGGCCGATTCGGCATCATCTTCATTCTGAAAAGCATTGCTTTGGGTGATGTCGCTCACTGGAGATTGTTCCAAAGCCGTTTCACAGGATACCAATCCTATGATGAGTGCACTGAGAATATATTTTAAGTTTTTCATTATATCAAATTTTATAGCCCTAGGTTAACTCCAAAAATTACTGATTTTGAAAGTGGAAATAGGAACTCGTCCACTCCAAATATTCCTGCGTTGTTCGCCGAAGAAGAGACTGCTTCGGGATCATATCCCGAATAGTCCGTCAAGGTCCATAGATTCTGTCCGGTTAGATAAGCGCGAAGACTTCTAATGCCAAGCCTGTCCAAGATAGCTGGCTGAAAATTGTAGCTCAATGTGATAGTTTTCAATCGTAGAAACGAACCATCCTCTATCCAGCGTGAAGTATTGGCCCTCCCATTTTCCTGTGCCCCACGAAAGACATTTCTTGGAACATCGGTAATATCACCCGGCTCTTGCCATCTGTTGTTATAGGTATCAAGATCTGGCTGCACATACAGCCCGTTCCATCCGTTTCTATATTGGGCGGGTGCATTGTAAATGTCATTCCCATAAGAAAAATTGAAGAAGACACTCAGGTCAAAACCTTTGTAAGAGAAATTATTGGTGATACCCCCAGTAAAGTCTGGTAGAGCCTGACCTATTATAGTCCGATCATCTTCATCAATAATGCCATTATTATCCAAATCCCTGAATATCGCATCACCGCCTTCAAATTCAGGACCATTTTCCCCACCAGACCGCAACCTACCTTGTCCGTTAGGCCCCGCAGGGACATCTTCTGTGGTAGCATACACGCCATCGAATTGCCATCCAAAGAATGAACCCAATGGTTCGCCCTCGCGAAGAATGGCCAACCCATTGCCAGAGTTTCCGAATATGAAGAAATCCTCACCATTCGGCAATTCTGTTATTTCATTCTCAATAAATGAAATGTTGATGTTGGTCGACCATTTAAAGGCTCCGTCAAAATTTTGTGTCACAAGATTAAAATCCACACCTTTGTTCTCAACGCTTCCCAAATTTGTGGTCAAGGTCTCGAATCCAGAAGTACCTGGAAGTTGGACATTAAATAGTAAATCCTCTGTTTTCTTAACAAAATATTCAGCGGTCAGGCTTACACGGTTGTTGAACAAGGCGATATCGGCTCCCACATTAAATTGATTGGTCCTTTCCCAAGACAGCAGTCGATTTGGGATGCCATTGGCTGCAGGGGCAAATCCACCGATTCCCAAATAGGTTGGGTCGCTGCTAAATAGGCCTTGGGAAACAAAATTGCCGATACCTTCTTGATTCCCGGTTGAGCCATAGCTAACACGAAGCTTTAATTCATCTATCGAGGAATTCTGCATAAAGGATTCTTCTGACACTCTCCATGCAAACGATCCCGATGGAAAGGTTCCATATCTTGAATCTTCACCAAATCTTGAAGATCCATCCGTTCTTACCGTCCCGGTCAACAGGTATTTGTTCATAAAACCATAGTTGATTCTGCCGAAATAGGAAACCAGCCCCCAGCTTGTCTCAGTTGAGCTTGCATCTTCGATCACTGCACTGGCATTGACCGTGGGGATTTTGTCAGAAGGTGCCTGGCTTCCCTGAACAAATATGGTGTTGATTTTGTTCACCTGTTGACTAAAGCCCAATAGCACGTCTAACGAATGTTTATCCCCAAATAGCTTTTTGTAGTTCAGGGTGTTTTCGTTTATCCATCCCAAATCCTGGAAATCCCTTGCAGTTGCCAATCGAAAACTACCAATATTTCGTACCGTGGATGGCACAAACAGGTCTTCTTTCAAACTCAAAAGATCGATACCAAGATTGGACCTGAACTTTAACCCCTCAATGATATCCACTTCTCCAAAAATGTTTCCTATAATACGGTCTGTTTTTGACTCAAAAAAGGGATCCTCCAATAAACTGACAGGATTCCTTATCCATGTGGGCTCTCCCTCGATCGGAAATTGTGTTTGGTACGATGGTGTATTCATCCAAACCTGAATAGGATTGTTGTTGGCGGGTGATTGTACTGCTAGGTTATTGAAGCCATTGGAATAGGAAACACTGGCCCCCAGCTTGATATTTTCATACGCTTGATAATCCACATTCAACCTGGAAGTCACCCTCTTAAATCCTGTGTCCAAGAGAATGCCCTCTTGGTTAAAATAGTTGGCACTTATGGCAAATCTCAATTTCTCAGTTCCTCCTGAAAGGGACAAATCCACATTTTGAATTGGAGCATCTTCAAATATCAAATCTTGCCAATTGGTATTGTTGTTACCGCCAGTGGTCGGGTTTAAAATGTCAGCAATTTCCGGTCGCATTTGACGCCCTGCATTCAACCAACCTTCGAAAAAAATCTCCCTAAACTGTTGGCCATTGACCGTGGGAAGAAAATCGATGATTCTTTGAACCCCGTAGTAGGATCCAATGTTCAATGTTGGTTTTCCCGCGCTCCCTCTTTTAGTAGTGATCAATACGACCCCATTGGAAGCCCTTGAACCATATATGGATGCGGCCGATGCATCTTTCAGCACCTCAATAGAAGCGATGTCATTGGGATTAATGTCTGCCAGCGCGTTAAGCCCAACGGAACCAAGTTGGTTGGATGCGGCAAAATTCCCACTCTTAATCGGGACACCATCAATTACGTATAGTGGTTCATTGCCTCCACTAATGGAAGCAATTCCCCTAATCCTCACCGTGGCCCCACCTCCCGGCGCCCCTGTGTTTTGTATTACCTGTACCCCTGCGGCCTTTCCCTGAAGGGAATTGTCAAAGCTTGAAACCGGTCTGTTTTCAAACTCTTCAGCCTTAACCGAGGAAATAGCGCCCGTTACCCTAGCTTTGGATTGTTCGCCATAACCGATTATCACAACCTCATCAAGTTCGGTTGAACTTGGAGCGAGTGTCACATTGATGGTCGATTGCCCCGAGACAGGTATTTCTTGGGTCTGGTACCCAAGATAACTAAAGACCAGTACAGCATTCTCTGGGTCGGTCAGTGAAATTGAATAATTGCCATCAAAATCGGTAACGACCCCGTTGACAGTGCCTTTTTCGATAACATTGACACCGGGCAATACTTCACCCTCCGATGAAGTCACCGTACCCGAAGCATTGGTTTGGCCATGTACAAGACTGCCTATGGCCAGGACCAACATAATGGAAAATAAATACTTCATAATGTTAGGTTTAATTTAATGAGTTATTAGTTGTTTGTTTCGGTAGTCAAAAAATTTTGTGGCTTTAAGCCTTTTTTCCAAGTCTTTCAATTGTGTATTGTTAGGTTTATTAAGGGGCTGTCTTACCTGCCCCATATCAAGACCTATTAAACTCATGACAGCCTTGCCAGCAATCACCCCGCCACCAAATTCCACAATGATTCCTATGATTCGGTCGATTTCTTCAGCCAATAAACGGGCCTCTGACAATTTGCCCATCTGATACAGGTCGATAAGTTCATGAAATAAGGGAGACATATAGTTATACGTACTTCCCAATGCGGATTTGGCCCCAGCAGTGAGGGAATCAAACAGTAATTCGTCCCTGCCAAAGATCATATCAAAATGATGGTTTGAAAGTTTTACACAATCGGCGTACTCCCCAATATCTTCATGGGTGAACTTGATTCCCTTGATGTCGATATTCCGATCCAAAACCTGTTTTAAAAAATCAAGCATGGGAAATTCAACACCAGTCATCGAAGGAATATGATAGTAGTAAAAATCAACTGAAGTTGTACCCCCAATACACTCTTCCAAGAAATCCAGAAGGTTCTGGATATCATTCGGCTTAAAAAAAATGGGAGGGGACAATACAATTGCGGAAGAATTAAAACTAACTGAACTCTCAACCAATTTCCTTATTTCCTGAATGGAGTTATGCCCAACATGGACCATGAGTTTAAAATCATCATCCACGACCGTGCTCCATTCTGACGCTAATTCAATGCGTTCGTCAACGGATAATGAATATCCCTCTCCTGTAGTACCGCAAATCATTGTCCCCGTAATCCCATTGACTCTTAAATTTTGATAATAAGGCCCGACCTTATCGAGATTTATCATACTGCCTGTCTTATCCATTGGGGTAAAGGCGGCAGAGATCAATTTACACCTATTCATTTATATGTAGTTATGTAGTACATAATGACAAATATATAATATTTTAGTATAATTCCTAAAAACTGTTCAAAAAAATTCTAGAAAAATGTTAAAGTCCCAATTTGTAGGCGTGCAGTGATTCGATATGTGGTCTTAAATGCTCCTTCATTGCCATCCTGAAGCGCTCGACATCATCTCCCTTTAGGGCTTCAAGCAAATCTTCATGTTTGACCGTGGTACTTTTCTGCTTGTCGTTCAATATGTCTGGATGGTCAACCACAAACTTAAAAATGGGAACCAATAAATTTTGAAATCCCTTCAAGGTATCATTTTTTGAGATTTCATAGAGCTTCCCATGAAAGGTTACTTCTTCTTCCAATATTGCTTTCTCCATATCCGACTGTCTATGCTTTCTTTTCAAGATTTTGTCCAGTTCCTCAATGTCTTCAACGGTTTTTCGTTGGAATAACAAATCGGCCAGTCCTAACTCCAAGACAATTCGCATCTCGAATATTTCAAGCAAGTTCTTTTCCCCCAGAAAAGTCGGGTGCAATACCCTTTCAAATCCGTTCAGCAAGCTTGGTGCCGTGAGTACCATGCCCCTTTTTTTCCGTGATTCGATAAGGCCAAGCATCTTGAATCGACTTAGTGCCTCCCTAACAACATTTCTACTAACCCCAAGGCTTTCCGCCAATTCATTTTCCTTTGGAAGTGGGTCACCTGGCTTTAGGTTGCTTTGGATAAAGTAGTTTCGCAATCGCTCTTCCACAGCTTCTGGCATTGAGGCCACTTCAATAGGTGTGAAGTATTTTCTGCTTTTACTGTTCATGTCTGTGATAGATATTCTTTACTGTGATAATCAATCAAAATTGTACTTATGTAGGACAACAAAATGGAAATGGTGAGGAATTAACAGTCAGCTCTCATGCTTTTAACGGAGACTTGAAGGTGCATATTATGAAAAATCTTTCAATTTTAATAATTAACCTATTTCAATTCCGATTATCTGACCGGATTCCAAAGGATAACCTTTGGGCAGTGTCCCATAAAGCCGTCTTGTTAAGATGAAATTATTTATACAGAAATCAAACAGCGGTTAGCATACCAACCGAAATCATTTAATTACCTGGCACTGCATCGACTAAATCCACGTTTTTATGCCTAAACTGGTTTGGAGTGCAATTTTCATGTTTTTTAAACACGGACGAAAAGTATTGGCTTGTTGTAAAGCCACACCTATAAGCTATCTCCACTATCGTAAGATGTACCTCTTCCAAAAGCATCTTTTTCGACATTTCCAGTCGCCTCATCATTAAATAGCGCATCGGGGTCAGGTTTGTAATTTGTTTGCAGTGATAAGTAAACCTGGTCACCCCTACTCCAGCAGATAGCGACATGGACTCTATGGTCCAGTTTTCGGCCAAACTGTTTTCCAGTTCTTTTAAAAACAAATCAACACTTCTGGAACTTTCGGTAAGGGATTCATTCAAAATCATATCATCGGTATCCAGCAAGTCAAGCAGAAGTATAAGCAATTGATTGATGTGCAATCTTATTTTTGATGCATTACTGCCAGAATTATCCGTGTCGATAGCCTTGCCAATATTGACAAAACAATTCCGTACTTCTTTGTTTGTTTTGAGAATTGACTTTTCATTTTGTCTCAATATTTTGGTCAATTTGAGCAGGTCTTTTGGAGTTAACGTTATCCATTCTGGCCATTGCCAATCCTGATGCGGCCTTCGCACACCCAAATCGATGATGACCCAATAAAATTTTCCCATCCCAACATAGGGATTTCCCACTTTGTGTACCTCCCAGGGCCTTGTAATGGTCAAATAATCTGGTTTTAATATGACTTCCTTATTTTCTTGTGCATACGGCATGGTTCCAGATTCTAAAAAATGAAACTCAATTCCCTCATTTCGATGCCAGTCCAACCCCCAATCCTGCGGTTCATGGGCATCCCAATAGCCAATGCTGTTCAATCCCAAAGTATTATCATCCAATCTATCTCCCGGATAGGTGTGTCTCGAAAGCATTTTGGATTTGATTTTCTTACGGTGTGCGGCATCCACTAAAGGAAGACATTTATCCGCTCGGTATACTATTCCCTCTGCTCGGTAAGGTTGAATTTCCTGTACACTCCCTTTCATTGAAATTATTTAAACAAATTGGAGTGAAAAGTAACTAAATTTATATGTTAAGTCAAATTGGAATCAAATTTTTGAAGAAGATCAATTTCATGGAAAATCAAAAGAAGTCGCTCTCTCTAAAAAAAGTCATTAATCTCATATTATTTGGCCTTTTCGGTCTTTTTGCATTTCTACAGTTAAACGATAAGGACGGCCTAATTTGGTTTTCAATTTATGGAATAGTGGCATTGGTTCATTTGTACGCTTTTTTCAAGCCATTGAATAGGATATTTCTTTGGATTTTGTTTGCGGGGCTTTTAATATATTGTTTAGTACACTTCCCATATTTCCAAGAATGGTTGCAAGTGAACAATAAATCGGAGCTTTTTGGTGAAATGGTTTATGAAAAGCCCTATTTGGAAGGTACCCGGGAATTCCTAGGCCTCCTCATAGCTGCAATTGCACTGTCATTTAAATTAAAAAACACAAAAAAACAGTAAGTTCAAAAATCTTTTCTGAGCTTGGTTTGATATTGAGATATGATCATGGAGGAGCGAAAATTACAGGTAAAGGAATTATTATGGACGAAATTGTCCCTTCACGAAAAGGAATGGGTGGAGGAAAAAACAACCATCCCTACCTCTGAATACAGCAAGAAATTCCCCATTTTTTTCAGCCAAGCGTCGCGACATATCGAAAACCTTCCTACCTTATGGGAAAGTTGGGAATTGGCTAAAATACAGCAGCTATACCCTGATTTTGACGAAAATGAATGGACTAAGAGAAATTTGGTCAGGGTTTACTTAATGCTATCCTTACAAGATCGAGACAATAGGGTTGCTATCAAGTCATTTTTTGGGATTGCAGAAATGAATGAACTCATCGCATTATACAAAGGACTGTTTTTCTTGGAAAATGCAGATGAATTCGCTTCCCAGGTACAGGAGGGCATACGTACCAACATGGTCAATGTTTTCGATGCCATATGCTTAGGAAATCCGTATGCCGCAGAGTACTTGGATGATGCAGCTTGGAATCAGCTAATTCTCAAGGCGGTTTTTATGGAACGACCATTGTACAAGATTCAAAATATAGATAAAAGAAAAAACAAGGCTCTAGCCGAGATGCTTCAGGATTATGTTAGGGAGCGATGGGCAGCAGGAAGAAATGTGACTCCGGAGATCTGGAGAATGATTCATGGCCACCTAAATGCGGATATGGAAAAGATAGTACTGAAAAAACAGTTTATTGACCCAGAAAGAAAGGCCATAACGGCAGTTTTACAACAAGATCCGATAATTGAAAAGGAGTTTTGGGACTCTATAGGAAAAATGAACATATCAAAAACGTAAAAATGTATTACATAGACCCACACATACATATGGTCTCGAGAACCACAGACGATTATGAAGCCATGAGGGCAGCAGGAATCGTAGCAGTAATAGAACCCGCATTTTGGTTGGGACAACCACGTACTTCTGTGGGCTCCTTCAAAGATTACTTTAGCATGTTAGTGGGGTGGGAACGTTTTAGGGCCTCCCAATTTGGAATCAAGCACTATTGTACGATCGGACTAAATTCCAAGGAGGCCAATAACATTGATTTGGCCGACCAGGTCATTGAAATTCTACCCCAATTCTTGGTCAAGGAAGGAGTTGTGGCAGTAGGTGAAATTGGATATGACGACCAAACACCTGCGGAAGACAAATATTTTCGGATACAACTTGAACTGGCCAAGGAATTCAATTTACCAGTTATGGTCCATACCCCCCATCGGGATAAGAAGAACGGTACTACCAGAAGCATGGATGTGATTCAGGAACACGGTATTCCAGAACATATGGTGGTCATTGACCATAACAACGAGGAAACCGTGAAAGAGGTTTTAGAAAGAGGATTTTGGGCTGCCTTTACCATTTATCCCAAGACAAAAATGAGCAAAATGCGTATGGTAAACATTGTTAATACTTATGGCTCGGAGAGAATCATTGTGGACAGTTCCGCGGACTGGGGTGTTAGTGACCCACTGTCCGTAGCAAAAACCGCCACACTAATGAAAGAAAATGGTATTTCAGATCATGACATCCATTTAACATGCTATCAAAATGCCTTGACCGTATATGGACAAAGTGGACAATTCAATGAATCGGACTGGAAAAAAGACCTCACCATAAAACAAGATGATCTGCACCAAGGAAATAGTGTTTTAAGGGGGCAGGAAGCGAAAGAAATCCAGTTTAAAAACATTATCAAGGAATAATCCATGCAGTGGATTTCATATATTCGGTTGGTTCGGCCCGCCAACATAATCACAGCTATTTCTGACATTGTCGCTGGGGTGGCCATAAGTGGTTCTTTGGGGATGGTTGGTTGGAATAATGAAATTTTAATCGATTTTATTTCATTAATCCTGGCCACTTCTTGCCTTTATGCCGGTGGCATTGTTTTTAATGATGTATTCGATATTGAACACGACCAAGTCCATAGACCCGAAAGGGTAATTCCATCGGGAAAGGTCAGCTTAAAAAAGGCCAAGACTTTTGGAGTACTTCTTTTCATCATAGGGGTCATATCTGCATTTGTTGTATCGCCACTCAGTGGCAGCATAGCCATTGGAATTGCACTTTTGGCATTGTTATATGACAAATACAGTAAGCATCAAGCTTTTTTGGGGCCATTGAACATGGGGCTTTGTAGAGGCGGAAATCTAGTTTTGGGAATCAGTATAATGGATAATTTTTATTTACCTTATTTATGGATTGGTATTTTGCCCATTATCTTTATCAGTGCCATTACCCTAACTGCGCAAAAAGAGACTCAGGGAAAAAATAAGATGGCCATTGTATTGGCTATGTTACTTGATATTTCAATTGTAATAGGTTTTGTTTTACTGAGCAAATTTTTTGATTTTTCGTTAAAGACCGCTTTCATATTTATTTTGCTTTGGTATGTGGTAAATTTTTCGACTAAATTGAATGCTGTCTTAAAAAATCGTCCTAAAATGATCCAAAGGGCCGTTAAAGCTGGAATCCTTTCCCTAATCCCGCTTAATGCCAGTTATGTTGCAGGATTCAGCACTATTTATTTAGCTATTGCAACCCTGAGCTTATTGCCAATATCCCTGTACCTATCTAAAAAGTTTGCAGTTACATAAGATACGAATGTAGAAGTAGAATTTATGCACAAGACAAGAACGCTAGAACAAAAATTTCAAGTGGATTTTCATTTTAATGTGATATTCACACAAGCTGTTTTTGATATTGAAAATCCCCTTCTTTACAAACTTTTGGTCGAAAAAAAGACAGTTTCAAAAAGCAAAATATTGATTGCTGTGGACAGTGGGGTTATAAATTCGCACCCCCATCTAAAAGAGAAAATAGAAAACTATTTTGAACAGTACACCAACATTCAGTTACAGGATGATATCATACAAATTCCAGGGGGCGAGGCTTCTAAAAACAATGAATCCCATGTCAACACCATTTTGGAAAGGGTGAATCACTATGGTATTGATCGTCATTCATATATTATTGCCGTCGGCGGAGGTGCAGTTTTAGATACTGTAGGGTTTGCCGCAGCTATTGCTCATCGAGGGGTACGACTAATAAGGATTCCAACTACGGTTCTTTCACAGAATGATTCAGGTGTTGGGGTCAAAAATGGGATAAACTCATTCGGAAAGAAAAACTTCACAGGGTGTTTCGCAAGTCCCTATGCCGTAATCAACGATGCATCTTTTTTAGTTACACTTGATGATCGCGAATGGAGAGCCGGTATAGCAGAGGCAATTAAGGTAGCACTCATCAAAGACGCAACTTTCTTTGCGTGGATTGAGAAAAGCGCAAATGCTTTGACCAATAGAGACCTGTCTGTGATGAATGAACTCATCTATCGTTGTGCAGATTTGCATATGCAGCATATTCGAAATTCAGGGGATCCCTTTGAACAAGGTTCCTCCAGACCTCTGGATTTCGGACACTGGGCTGCACATAAGTTGGAACAGTTGTCCAATTTTGATGTTCGTCACGGAGAAGCTGTAGCCATCGGAATTGCATTGGATAGTACTTATTCCTTTTTGAAAGGTCATCTAAAAGAAGAATCGCTTTTACGAATTTTGGACATCATGGTCAAGCTTGGATTTAAATTATCCCATCATCATTTGACCGGTAAAGTTATCCAAGGATTAGAGGAATTCAGGGAACATTTGGGCGGTCAACTCACAATCATGTTGCTCGAAGCCATTGGAAGTGGATTTGAAGTTCATACCATGGACACATCAGTTGTTCTGGAGGCCATCGGTTACATCAAAAAATATAACACCCAAAAACTGGAGGCATAATGTATCTTGGAAAAAACGCACATCTAAGCTATTGTACCAACATCCATCCAGGTGAAACATGGGAAGAGGTTTTTACAAATCTTAAAAAGTACTGTATTGAAGTAAAAAGTAAGATTTCACCTAGCCAGTCTTTTGGAATAGGCTTGCGATTATCACAAAGGAGTGCTGAAGAATTGCTGCAAGGTAATCGGCTTTCTGAATTTAAAAACTGGTTAGAAACGAATAACCTGTATGTGTTTACCATGAATGGTTTTCCTTTTGGAAACTTTCATCATGTTGCGATCAAAGATCAGGTACATTCCCCTGACTGGACCACTTCCACCCGGGTGGCCTACACAAAAAACCTTATCGAAATATTGGCATACGTACTCCCAAACGGGGTGGATGGAGGTATTTCAACATCACCACTTTCGTACAAATTGTGGTTTGCAAAACCAGATGATGTTGAGGCCATTATGAACAAATCGGCACTTTCACTGGTATCCCTTGTTATAGAGCTGGTTCGAATTAAAAAAAACACTGGTAAAGTTATTCATATGGATATTGAGCCGGAACCAGATGGATTATTGGAGAACTCTTCTGAAGTTGCTGCTTTTTTTAAGGATTATCTCCTTAAGGTTGGAATAAGTGAACTTCAGAATAGGTTAAAATGTTCAAAAGCAGAAGCTCGGGAATACATACTGTTACATATTCAAATTTGCTATGATGTCTGTCATTTTTCCCTGGCCTATGAGGAACCCACTGAAGCCATTACCAAGTTGATGGATGAAGGCATAAGAATTGGAAAAATACAAATCAGCGCGGCATTGAAATGTATTCGCTCCAAAAGCATATCAATACAAGAACAACAGCAATGTTTGAAACAATTTGATGAGCCGGTATATCTGCATCAATCGGTGGTAAAACAATCCGACGGAAGCCTTAAACATTTTCCCGACCTGAACGAAGGAATCCAAGCCATGAAAGATGAAAATTTTAAAGAACTAAGGGCGCATTTCCATATCCCAATTTTCGTCCCACGCTTTCAGGTTGTCGAATCCACACAAAGCGACATTGTAAAAGTACTCAGCTTGTGGAGAGATCTTAGCTATAGCAACCATCTTGAGGTGGAAACCTATACATGGTCCATTTTGCCACAGGAATTACAAACGGATTTAACAAATTCTATTGTTAGGGAGCTTCAATGGGTAATGGTTCAATTAGAGAAATGAGACCCTAAAAGGTATGAAGCAAACTGTTGTCATAAATATTGTAGGCTTATCTTCTTCACTGCTCCAGTATGAAGATCTGTTTTTAGTTCAATGGATAAAAAATAGAAAGGTTTCCAAAATAAAACCTGTGTTACCGGCGGTAACTTGTACAGCACAAACTACATATTTAACTGGAAAATGGCCCAAAGACCATGGCATAGTTGCCAACGGCTGGTTTTTTGGCGATGAATGTGAAGTGAAGTTATGGCGACAATCAAATCACTTGGTCAAATCACCAAGGATTTGGGACATTGCCAAAGCAAGAAATCCAGATTTTACCTGTTCCAACATGTTTTGGTGGTATAATATGTATTCCAATTCAGATTTTAATGTAACCCCCAGACCTCAATATCGAGCAGACGGTCGAAAAATACCTGATATCTATTCCAGACCAGCAGATTTAAGGGACAAGCTCCAGAAAGTGCTTGGAACGTTTCCCCTTTTCAATTTTTGGGGGCCTAAAACGGATATTAAATCCACAAAATGGATTGCACATGCTTCTAAACTGGTGCATGATTGGCACGAACCTACCTTACAGCTTGTATATCTTCCTCATATGGACTATGTCTTACAAAAAACCAACGACCAAGTCACAATCCATAAAAATCTAAAGGAACTCGACATCGTTTTAAAAGATTTGATTGGTTTTTATGAGTCTAAGGGAATTGATCCCATTGTACTTTCTGAATATGGGATCAATCCAGTAAAAGAACCAATTCACATCAATCGTTTATTGAGAAGGAAAGGTCATATCCAGGTCAGGGAAGAAAATGGACTGGAAATTTTGGATGCTGGGGCCAGTACCGCATTTGCCATGGCTGATCATCAAATTGCCCATATTTACATCAATGCCAAAAACAAATTGCCCGAAATTAAGGCACTGCTCAATGATTGCCCACAAATAGAACTGGTTTTGGATACAAAAGAACAAGAAAACCATCACCTTCACCATCCAAGGTCAGGAGATTTGGTTGCAGTGGCTAAAAAGGATTTTTGGTTTACCTACTATTATTGGTTGGATGACCAAAAAGCACCGGATTTTGCAAGGACGGTTGATATACATAGAAAACCGGGTTATGATCCTGTAGAATTGTTCATGGACCCAGATAAAAAAATAATGTTGGGGCGTGTTGCTTTGAAACTATTGAAGAAAAAACTAGGATTTCGGACTTTGTTCGATGTAGTTCCTCTTAAGGCTGAATTGGTAAAAGGTTCGCATGGGGCCATAAACATCGACGACAAATTTTACCCATTGCTTATACAGAAAGACAAAGATGATGCGATGTTCGAAGAATTAGTTGGCCCAACTGAAATATGCGGATGCATTTTAGAGCAAATATTTGAATAAAGCCACCACATGGTCAAGTCCTTACTGATTTGTATAAATTTTTTCACTGGCCAAATGTGCACAAGTAGTCGCCAACAAATATGTAATTTTCCATGTTTAAATGCCAACTCTTTGAGGTTTTCAGTGATGAATTCAATAAAATATGTGATAGCGCTCATCGTGCTTCTTTCCACAATTTCCTGTACAAAAAAAGAAAAAAAAATATTGGTGCTGAGCAAAACGGCCGGCTTCAGACATGAATCCATTGAATCAGGATTAGTGGCTTTAAAAAAGTTGGGGACAGAAAATGATTTCAAGGTAGTCACTACCGAAGATGCATCATATATAGTCGAAGACTCTTTAAAAAACTACAATGCAGTGGTATTTCTTAACACCACGGGAGATATTCTAGATGCTGTTCAACAAGCAGATTTTGAACGATATATCCAAGCTGGAGGTGGTTTTGTCGGAATACATGCTGCCACGGACACAGAATACGACTGGTCATGGTACAACAAATTGGTCGGGGCCTATTTTATGGGTCATCCAAAAATACAACCGGCAACCTTACGTGTGGTCGATGGAAATCATGAAAGCACCCAAATGTTGGATAGTACTTGGGTAAGAGAGGATGAATGGTATAATTTTAAAAATATTTACAAAGACATCAATGTATTAATAGAAATTGATGAGGACACTTATGAAGGTGGTGATAATGGGGAGCACCATCCCATTTCATGGTACCACGAATTTGATGGTGGAAGATCTTTTTACACTGCCATGGGCCACACAGATGAAACCTTTGTCGATATAACTTTCTTAAATCATTTACTAGCTGGCATAACATATGCAATGGGCAAAGGGTCACTCAATTATAACAAAGCCAAAACTGATCGTGTACCACCTGAAAATAGATTCACCAAAAAAATCTTGGATTTTAATTTGGATGAGCCCATGGAATTGGCGGAAATTCCAGGTAGAGGAATTTTGTTCATTGAGCGGAGAGGTAATCTTAAGTTATATGATTTCAAGACCTCAACGACCAAAGAAATCTCCAAATTAAGCCTGTTTTATGGAAATGAAGATGGACTTCTTGGACTGGCGGTCGATCCCAACTACAAAGAGAACAATTGGATCTATCTTTTCTATTCATCCGCTGATGAGATAGAACAACATATTTCCAGATTTACACTCAAAGACGACGTGTTGGATTTGGATTCAGAGAAAATTCTTTTAAAAATACCTGTGATTCGAGAGTGTTGTCATAGCGGTGGGGCAATCGAATTTGGTCCTGACGGCAATTTGTTTATAGCTACCGGAGACAATACCAATCCATTTGAATCCCAAGGTTTCGCTCCAATTGACGAACGGGAAGGCCGAGAATTATGGGATGCCCAAAAATCCGCTGCCAATACCAATGACTTGAGAGGTAAAATTTTACGAATAAAACCGGAAGCTGATGGCACTTATTCCATTCCTGAAGGGAATCTTTTTCCAAAAGGGACCTCAAACACCAGACCGGAGATTTATGTTATGGGTTGTCGCAATCCTTTTAGGTTTTCAATTGACTCTAAAACCGGTTATGTGTATTGGGGAGATGTAGGACCCGATTCAGGGCAAGATGATCCGAACAGGGGACCTAAAGGCATGGGTGAAATCGATCAAGCTAGAAAAGCAGGGTTTTGGGGATGGCCTTACACCCGTGGCAACAATCAACTGTATAATGACTACGATTTTACCAAACAGGAATCTGGCGCAAAATTTAACCCCGATCATTTGATCAATGATTCACCCAACAATACGGGAATACAGGAACTTCCACCCGCACAGGAATCACTTATTTGGTATTCATACGATCGTTCGGAAGAATTTCCCTGGTTAGGTGAAGGCGGCGTAAATCCGATGGCGGGAATAGTTTTTCACGCAACAGATTATCCCAATGCCCAAGAAGGTGTATTTCCCCAATACTTCGAGAACAAGCTTTTTGTTTATGAATGGATGCGGGATTGGATTTACGTAGTGACCCTCGACGAGAATCAAAACTATGTAAAAGCAGACCCATTTATGCCCAATACCGAATTTTCACACCCTATGGACATGATATTCGGATCTGACGGCAATATGTATATTTTGGAGTATGGTCAAAAGTGGAATTCCAAAAATTTAGACGCCCGGCTAAGTAAGATATCTTACATTGAAGGCAACCGTCAACCCGTTGCCCAAATTACAATGGATAAGGAAGTCGGGGCAGCACCTCTTACCGTTGAATTTTCAGCCGCGTCTTCAATTGATTACGATGGAGACAAGTTAAGTTATGAATGGTCATTTGTTACTACCTCAGAAGTTGAGTCAACAGAATCAAACCCAAGCTATACCTTTAACGAAGCAGGTATGTATACTGTTCAGTTGAAAGTTTCAGATCCTTTCGGAAATTCAGCTGTGACAAGTACCAAAATATTAGTCGGCAACGCTCCACCCGAACTTCAGATTCTAATCCAACCCAAAGATTCCATATACACCAACAACAAAAAAGTAAAATATGACGTAATAGTTACTGATGAAGAAGATGGCAGTTCAGCGGACGGCACTATACCACATAATAATGTCAAGGTCACTTTTAACTATATCCCTGAAGGTGAGGACATGATAAAGGCCACCCTTGGTCACCAGCAAAATGTCGTCCCCGAAGGAAAGAAGATTATAGATGGAACGGACTGTAGGGCCTGTCACGCTGCAAATGAAAAAGTAAATGGCCCCAGTTATATGGAAATAGCGGAGAAATATTCCAAAGACGATCGGAATTACCTTATTGATAGGGTTAAGAAAGGAGGCTCGGGCGTATGGGGGGAGTCGTTAATGTCTGCCCATCCCCAGTTGGAAGTGGAAGAAATTGGAAAAATGATTGATTATATATTGTCAATGAATTTGGGCAAAAGGCATAAAGAGGAGTTGTTACCGCTATCAGGAACGCTTACATTTAAAGAACATACAAAAGAAAATACTGGTGGGAAATATGTATTAATGGCTTCATACTTGGATAAAGGCAATCAAAATGTTCCAAATTCATCTTTATCGGCCAGCTCGCAAATACTATTCAAAGCCGCCAAGATTGAAGCTGAGAATGCAGATGTTTTGAGTGAGGAATTATCCACTTGGAGTGCTGTTGGGGGAGCTGGCTTAGTTGGTTCTATCCGACACAACAGCTATATTGGGTTTAACAATGTTAAATTCAATTCTTTAAAAAGCATTAGTTTTTCAGCATTCTATAATCCCAACTACAACTATAAGGGCAAGCTGGAAATAAGGCAAGGTTCTCCTACGGGAAAACTTATAGGTTCAATAAAATTGGGGTACTTCAATGAAACAGAAGAAAAAATGAGAACATATACCATTCCACTTGAACCAACATTGGACAGTGGGGCCCTTTACTTAGTGTTTAAGAACAACTCAAATCATGAGCAATTCATTGTGGATGCCAACTGGATTATTTTGAATTATTAATTGAATCAGGTTATGTCTTGAATGAACCAACTTCTTCCAAAGAAATTTAAATACCTGTTGAAAAAATAGTTTAAAATACCCGTTTAGCCTACCTCAAAAACTAGAAAATTCTCTTACCATTCAGTGCCTTTTACGAGTTTTATTCTCCAATGATAACCTTCAATTCTTCGTTATTCTCTTCTAGGAATCTAGCTTTGTCAGTAGTTACTTTTGTTTCCCAAAGATATACCCGTTTAAGGCTTTCCAACTTTTGAATATGGTGAAGACTGGAATCGGATACCTGGGTACCATAAAGATTAAGAGCTTCCAGGTGTTTCAGACCAACAAGGTTTTTAACCCCATCATCGGAAATAAGGGTCTTTTCAAGCTGTAAACGAGTAAGATTGGTAAATTTGGCTACTATGGATAGCCATTCGTCCTCAACGTTTGTACGGGCCAGAGAAAGCCATGTGATATAATCCTTAACCTTTTCCAATTCCGACAATTGGGCTTGGGTCAAATCGGTGCCTGAATATTTAATGTCCAACAAAGGATTCTTCTCTCCCAAAGACTTGACGGTAAATCCGCTTGTTTCCAGATGGGCTGTTTGTGTGCTATCTAGAGATGGAAGTGTAACGGTTTCATACCATGGTCGAGGTTCAGTGTCGAGCCCATAACGTCTAAGAAGTACAGGTTTTAAATTTTCAGCAACCTCTAAATTGGAAACAGGATCCTCAAACGAAGCTCCCTGTTCTATCCACCATTCTACCACTTTTATTTCATCATAGGTAAGAGCCTCATTGGTGGGGGGCATAAACTTGATGCTTTTTTGGGGAAGTGTTATCCTTCTAAATAATTCACTTTCCAAGGGATTTCCCTTGGCTATCACTGGACCCCCTTGGCCACCAATTTGAAGGGAATCTGCGGACTCCATATTTAGACCACCTCTTTGAACCTCATTGTTGTGGCAGGCAATACACTTGGTCTCGAAAATGGGAAATACCATATCATGGTATACCCTAACTGAATCTGGACTCCCCAAATCAGGTAGGGAATCTACTTCGGTTGAGGCTCCTAAAACGCCTTTAAGAGCCTTAGGGGCATATTCCGCCAAATAACCTTCACCGTGAGTCAAGTCCCCTCCCTTATGCCCTTCTATGAATAGCGCTAAAAGAAGTAAAATATTAAAACCATTATGGATAAAATTAGAATACCTTTGGGGCCTTCTCTTTATCCACCATCCTACAAAAGAGATACCAACAAGAACCACTCCTAACCATCTGTGGGCATACAACTGCTCCTCTTTATAAAGACCGGTATTCGCAAGAAGCCACCCACTTAAAGCCGCGCCAAAGGCACTAATTGCCCCCAAAAGCCAAGCAATAGGGATAAGATGATTTGATTTTTTCGTTTTTGTAATTCTTTCATACCATTCCAGAAAAATGGCCAGAAACAGAAATCCAATAGGTAGATGAACGAAAAGCGGGTGAAAACGACCTAGAAATGTTGAAAACTCTAATACGATCATAAATGGTCAAGTAGTTTTTAGAAAAAAATTAAACCCTGTGCAATTTGATTGGATAGGTTTTTCCTGAAGCCCATTGCGGTACATAAAGATTTTCGTCCTTATCTACCAGTACGTCGTGGGGGTTTCGAAATGTTTTTCCATCAAATTCGGGTTTCTGCAAGGAACCGTTTGTATATTCGGGTTTACTCCCACCAGGAAATGATAGAACCCTGTTGTCTGGCCCGAGAACGGCCAGCATGCCATCATAGCTGTCCCATGTTTTGGTAACGATTACAGGAAAGTAGATGTTTTCTCCATGGATTACCGGCCTACAGATCCAACAACCTGGCAAGGGTATCGTCTCCAAGTGTTGACCACCCAAGGAGAAACGTTTAAATTCCTTATCACCACGAGAGGAAATAAGCAGTGTGGGATTTTCTTTATTTCTTGCGTCTACTGTAATGCCATGACAGCAGTTAAATTTTGAATCGCCTTCTCCTTTTCCCCCAAAATGGCCAAGATATTCCCCTTTTTCATTATAGTGGATAATATAGTTTTCCCCATAACCGTCTGCCACATAGAAATCTCCATTGGGAAGAACCGTAGTCTCCGTGGGCCTGAACTGGTTATCGGTAGTATAGGCAGCCACCTCTTTGGGCCGACCCAAGGTAAATAGAATCTTTCCGTCTAAAGTGGTCTTATGTACTTGATATGTTTCGGGATCTGTGATGAAAAGAAATTGATCATTTCCCTCACCACCGATTGTGAGGCCATGTGCACCTGGAAAATCGGTTCCCCATGAATTTAAAACTTTCCCAGAGGTATCATAAATAATGATATTATTGTTTTTGGTGCCCGTGGTAGTCATGAAGATTCGGCCTTTGCTGTCCATAACCATCTCATGACAGTCATTTATGGGAACTTTGGCAGGATCTTGGACCCCCCATTGCTTGTCCACTCTGTATCTATAATTTCCATGTCCTACAATCTCTCCTACATTTTTAATGGAATGTGTAATTCCAAAAGTATAGCCTGGTGCCACAAGACCAGCTCCAGCTACACTCATCGTTTTTTTTATAAAATCCCTTCGCTTATTATTTTTTGTTTTCATATATGTTGGGTTTTTGGTTTAGGGAGTGTCATCAAGCTAGGATTTCATTCACTACATGCCCGTGAACATCGGTAAGTCTATAGCGTCTTCCTTGAAACTTAAAAGTAAGCCTTTCATGGTCAATCCCTAAAAGGTGCATCAAAGTGGCCTGAAAGTCGTGGACATGTACAGGTCGCTGGGCCACATTGTATCCAAACTCGTCCGTCGCCCCCAGGGTAAATCCTTTTTTAACCCCAGCCCCTGCCATAAATATTGTAAAACACTTGGGATGATGATCCCTTCCAAAATTGGTGGCCGTCAATTGTCCCTGTGAGTAGTTGGTACGTCCAAATTCCCCGCCCCAAATAACCAAGGTGTCCTCCAACATACCACGCTGTTTTAGATCAGTGATCAATGCAGCAGTGGGCTGATCCGTATCTTTGCATTGCACCTTAATCCTTTCGGGTAGGTTTCCATGTAGATCCCAGCCCTGATGGTACAATTGTATGAATTTCACATCACGCTCGGCCAAGCGTCTTGCCAGGATACAGTTGGCCGCAAAGGTTCCAGGTTTTCGGCTGTCCTCACCGTACATGTCGTATATGTAATCAGGTTCATCGTTGGTATCCATGATTTCCGGGACCGAAGTCTGCATCCGGAAAGCCATTTCGTACTGGGCCATACGGGCCAAGATTTCCGGATCGCCAATATCGTCGTGGTTTATTTTTTCCAATTTTTGAAGATGGTCCAGTTGCTCCCTTCTACTCTTGCCATCGACACCCGGGGGATTGGTCAAATACAACACCGGATCCTTTCCCGCCCTAAACTGCACACCTTGATGTTGTGAAGGAAGAAAGCCATTGCCCCATAATCTTGAATACAGCGGTTGGCCCAGTTTATCTTTGGTTACCAAAACCACAAATTCTGGGAGGTTTTTGTTATCCGACCCCAAACCATAGCTTACCCAAGAACCAATGGAAGGTCTACCGGGCAATTGTGACCCTGTCTGTAGGAAAGTAATCGCAGGATCATGGTTTATGGCCTCGGTATACATAGATTTTATGAAACAAAGCTCATCAACAATTTTTGAAGTATGGGGCATTAAATCGCTCATCCATGCCCCACTTTCGCCATGTTGTTTGAAGTTGAAAATGGAGCCTGCAATGGGCAAAGAGGCCTGGCCCGAAGACATTCCTGTTAACCGCTGCCCTTGCTGTACACTTTCAGGAAGGTCTTGACCATTCATTTTGTTCAACAAAGGTTTGTAATCAAACAGATCCAATTGTGATGGCGCACCGCTTTGGAAAAGATATATTACTCGCTTTACTTTGGCAGGAAAATGGGGTTGTCCCAAAACACCACCACCTAAGTTCAATGACTTGGGAACACCATTTTCCTTGGCAAAGAGTCCGACAGGGTCTAACATTGAAGCCACAGAAATAGCTCCCATACCAAGCGTGGTCTTGGTAAGAAAATCTCTTCTCGTGTAGTTTTTATTATGGTGATGGGTGCACATATCTCTTTTTTTAGGTCTTTGGCTTTAAATATTTAGTCTTTTTCAAAATCTTTTCCAATTTCCAATAAAAGCTGCGAAAAGCTATTATCGTTTCATATAGGCTTCGTCATGGTTCAACATTGTATTGGCTACCATGGTCAAGGCTGCCGTATGGGTTCTATCCAATGATTTGTCCAGTTTTTTCCTGCCCACTTCCAAAAGTTCTTTTGTTTCCTTGGGACTGGATTTGAAACGTTGTAATTGTGAATCAAATAAGTCTTTCAATATCGAGGTTTCTTCCTCATTTGGATACCGGCTCACAACCAGTCTAAAGCCATGGGTTATTTGTTCTTTGAGGGTGTCGCCCCCTTCTATTTGCATACGGGCAGCCAACACCTTGGAGGCCTCTACAAATTGGGGGTCGTTTAATAATACCAGGGCCTGCAACGGCGTATTGGTACTTTCACGTTTCACGGTGCATACATCACGAGGTGGTGCATCGAATGCAGTCATGGCCGGATGGGGAGCCGTTCTTCTAATGAAAGTATAGAGCCCCCTTCGGTAGAGATCATCACCTTCAGATTCAGTATAGTTCAACAACATCTTGGAAAAATTGTTCTTCTCTATCCAAAGTCCCTCCGGCTGATAAGGTCTTACACTTTTTCCGCCCAGATGTCTTACCAAAAGTCCGCTGGCAGCCAATGCATTATCACGTATCATTTCCGCCGGTAACCTATAACTGTTCATACGGGACAAATGAATGTTATTGGGGTCTTTTTCCAATTGTTCTTCCGATAGTTCTGAAGATTGTTGGTATGTGTGAGACATGACCATCGTCTTAAGCAATACTTTCACATCCCAACCGCTTTCGACAAATATGGTGGCCAGATAATCCAACAATTGGGGATGGCTGGGCAATGCACCCTGCACCCCAAAATCCTCTGGGGTGCTTACCAGCCCCTTTCCAAACAACATTTGCCAATATCGATTTACCGTAACCCGTGCCGTTAACGGATTATCAGGGGAGAATATCCATTGGGCAAGCCCCAATCGATTTCTTGGATATTTTTCTGGGAATTCGGGCAATATCTCTGGGGTATTGGCCTTTACCTCATAAAGAGGTTGAGAATAATCCCCCCTGTCGTAAACAAAAACTGGTCTTTTTTCTGGCATTTCCTCCATGACCATCACTTCAATAACCGGCATCATCAGGCTAAGCCATTGGTTTCTCAGATTTTGAAGCTGTTTCTCAATTTTTTCAACCTTGGGAGATTGATTCACCCAGTATTCCCTGAGATGTTCTTTTTTCGGATTTTGAGTTGTATCACTCTTGGCCAAATACCCAATTTCCAAAGGAGCCAATTCCCTATCATAAATATGGATGTCATCCAGACTACCTATAAAAATCCCATTTTCCCCAGTGAAGCTACGGTAACTTTTGGCCACACGGATGGGTCGATCTGATGGTGTGAATTGGACTTTTTCATCATATCGTATGGTTTTGATAGACTTGTATAGCTTGTCGTACTGAATAGTACTTTCTGTTTTTTTGCCGTCGAGATATAAAGTGAGTCCATCGCCCCTACCCGAACCATTATAGGTAAAGCCTACGTGGTGCCAAGTATTTGTCTTGACTGAGTCCTTGGACCTGACATGGACCAAATTATGGGGAAGTGAATGTATCAACCTTACGTTGATTCGGTTTAGGCTATCTAGGTAAAAATCCCAACCTCGCCAAAATTTGTTCTTTCCTCCCGTTGTACCCAAAAGAGTTTGTGTTTTACCAGCTTCACGTTTGGTGGTATTGAGCCATAGACCCATTGAAAATTCGTCGGTCCACTCAAAATTTGGTATTTTGTCTATATAGATTTCATCATATTCTCCCGTAAACTCAAAAGCTTTGCCTTTTTTCCCAGAGACCACTTTGGTTGCTACCCAAGAAGTCACGCTCGGGTTTCCATCAACAATATGTTTATCTTTTTCATTGGGTTTACTGGTAATCGTATTCAAGGGGTAATGTCCCAATAACTCTTTTTTCGAATAGTTGTTAGGAAGTCTCTTCATATAGATTTCCAAATCCATAAGTTCCTTTTTGGTCAACTCCAATTCTTTCTCTTTCCCTTGAATCGATTTTAGGAGCGAGTCCAGTTTCTTCTCCGTTTCTGGTTCCGGTAGTGTAAGCATGGGGCCATAATTCCCATCGTCCCCAGTCATTCCCAACTCCCTTATATTGTTGAAAAAAGCGGTCATTTGGAAATAGTCTTTTTGAGAGATAGGGTCAAATTTATGGTCGTGGCATCGGGCGCAGGCAACGGTGAGACCTAAAAAGGCCGTACCTACCGTTTCTGTACGGTCCCAAACATAGTTTAAACGAAATTCTTCATCTATGACACCTCCTTCAGCGGTCATGGGATGGTTTCTATTAAAGGCAGTGGCCAGTTTCTGCTCGCGGGTGGCATTTGGTAGAAGGTCGCCTGCCAATTGCCAAGTTACAAATTGATTATAGGGCATGTTTTCCTTGAAGGCATTGATCACCCAATCGCGCCAGGGCCACATCAATCGCCAACCATCAGCATGTAATCCATGTGAATCTGCATAGCGGGCAATGTCCATCCAGTCTAGGGCCAATCGTTCGGCGTTGGCATCAGAGT
>JANQRD010000262.1 GCA_028284725.1 Allomuricauda sp.
ACCCTTTTCTATTTCTGCCATCGCGGAATGGGCACGATCGTACACTACTTTACTCCCTCGGCTTATCGCACCCGTCTCTAAAAAATAGATGCCAAGTCGATTTCCCCCTAATGCGATATGATCCGTATTCACTCCTCGTTTCCGCATTTCCATAAGGGCGCATTGACCAATGTCGTTGTTGGGCAATCGGGTAACAAATTGTACCGGAATACCATAATTTGCCAAGGAAACTGCTACATTTGACTCTCCACCTCCGTACACTACATCGAAACTATTGGTCTGCGAAAACCTTAAGAATCCGGGAGGTGCCAACCGTAACATAATTTCTCCGAAAGTGACCACTTTTTTCATTGTTCTTTACTTTAAAAATCAAAATATGCTTTAGCGTTGTTGTAAGAGATGTCCTGAACTATTTTTCCCATGTGGGGAATGTCTCTCGGCAATAGCCCCTTTTTGATATCATTACCTAAAATGTTGCACAATAGCCTTCTGAAATATTCATGCCTGGGGAAGGACAAAAAACTTCTGGAATCTGTCAACATTCCTACGAAACAACTGAGCAGTCCCATATTGGACAATGCGTTCAACTGTCTTTCCATACCGTCCAACTGATCCATATACCACCAGCCGGAACCAAATTGAACCTTGCCTTTTACACTTCCATCATTGAAGTTACCGGCCATGGTCGCGAAAACTTCATTTTGTGAAGGGTTTAGGTTGTAAAGAATGGTTTTGGCAAGTTGATCGGTCAGATCCAGTTCATTCAAAAATTTACCAAGATTTTTTGCCTGATCAAAGTCACCAACAGAGTCAAACCCCGTATCTGGCCCCAACGCCTTTAGCATACGCTCGTTGACGTTTCGGAGTGCCCCAAGATGAAATTGCTGTACCCAACCCAATCGATGGTACTCCCTGCACAGATGAAGTAAGGTTTCAAATTTGAAATATCGTATTTCTTCAATGGAAAGGTCTTTTCCTGATAGTATATTTTTAAATATGGCTTCAGCGTTATAGGTACCTTGCTCAAAGTAATAAAGCTGCTCAAGACCATGGTCGGACAACCTGCCCCCGTTTTCGTGAAAGAACGATATTCTTTTTTTAAGTGCTGAAATAAGATCACCGTAGGAGGTTATTTGATGACCTGAGGCATCGGCCAACTGCTCTAAATACTTCCGGTACGAAGTATTGTCTTCGATTGCGTAAGCTTTATCTGGGCGAAAAGAGGGTAGGACCTTAAGCGGATCAGCATTATCTCTTATTTTCTGATGGTGTTCCAAAGAATCCGTTGGATCATCTGTAGTGCAGACTACTTGAACATTCATTTGGGTCAACAACCCTTGAACGCCATGTGTTTTTTCATTTAATTTTTTCCGGGTCTCTTCGAAAATTTTCTTAGCATTGACACCAGAAAGCAAAGTATTGATACCGAAATACCGCTGCAATTCCAGATGGGTCCAATGGTACAATGGATTTCTCAAAGTATAGGGAACTGTTTCGGACCACTTGATAAATTTATCGATAGCAGGGGCATCACCGGTAATATATTTTTCATCAACCCCGAAGGTGCGCATGGCCCTCCATTTATAATGGTCCCCTGCCAACCAAGCTTCGGTAAGATTTTCGAATTGATAATCGGACTCGATTTGTTCTGGAGGTAAGTGGTTATGGTAATCAATGATGGGCATCGAACTGGCAAAATCATGGTACAGCTCTTCAGCGTAAGGTGTTTCCAGTAAGAAATCGTTGCCGATAAAATTCATTGCACCAAAGATTTTTCGATTCCCATTTGGAGACCTCGTAATTCGGCAAGTCCACGTAGCCTTCCGATAGCGGAATAACCAGGATTTGTTTTTTTTCTCAAATCGTCCAGCATCTGATGCCCATGATCCGGGCGCATGGGTATTTGGGCATCATCCCGCCCTTCTTTGGCTCTACGCCGTTGTTCAGCAACTATTTTCTTCACCATTTCATACATGTCGGTATCGCCTTCAAGGTGATTGGCTTCATAAAAATTGCCTTCTTCATCTCGGGTAGTATTGCGTAGGTGCAGGAAATGTACCCGATCTGCAAAGCGCTCGAACATAGTGGGTAAATGGTTATCTGGCCTTACCCCCAAAGATCCTGTACAAAAGGTAATTCCGTTATTGATCGTGTCGACCTCACTAAAAATATGGGCATAGTCATCTTCGGTACACATGATTCTCGGCAGGCCCAAAATGGAAAATGGCGGATCGTCGGGATGTATGCATAGGAGGACTCCGTTCGCCTCGGCCACGGGAACTACTTCTTTCAGAAAAAGCACAAGGTGTTCCCGCATTTTAGCTTCGTCAATATGGGCATAAGTATCTAGAATAACCTTGAACTTTGAAAGGTCGTACCCTTTCTCGGGCACAGGATAGCCCTCTTCGGAACCTGGCAACCCAGCTATTATGGTTTTTACCAATTGCCAGATTTCTCTTTCAGACATGCTCCTGTGGAGCTTTTCGGCCTTTGCTATTTGATCTTTGGAATATATTTCATGCGCCTCTGGTCGCTGCAGTATGAACAGATCAAAGGCAATTAATGCACTTAGATTAAAGTACAGGGCTTTTGAGCCGTCTTCCACCTCAAAATCCAAACTTGTACGTGTCCAGTCCAAAACGGGCATGAAATTGTAGCATACCACCTTAATTCCGCAATTGGCTAAATTGACAAGGCTCTTTTTGTAGTTGTCGATATGCCGTTTAAAATCGCCAGAACGTGTTTTGATGTTCTCATGAACGGGCAAGGACTCCACAACCGACCAGACCAGGCCTTTGTCCGCTATGGTTTTTTTTCTTTTTTCTATTTCTTCAACCGACCATACTTCACCATTGGGGATATGATGCAATGCGGTTACAATACCCTCAGCCCCTGCTTGCTTTATATCTGCCAAGCTTACTGGATCATTAGGACCGTACCATCTCCAAGTTTCCAACATTGTTCTTTATATTTTAAACCCCACTAAAGGCGCTGAAACCACCATCAATGGGAATAATGGCACCAGTTACAAAGCTGGCGGCATCGCTTAAAAGCCAATGGATCGTACCATTCAACTCATCCGCCTCTCCAAAGCGTTTCATGGGTGTATTTGAAATTATTGTATTCCCTCTCTGGGTATAGCTGCCGTCCTCGTGCGTCAATAATCTTCTGTTCTGGTTGCCGATAAAGAAACCCGGGGCTATGGCGTTTACCCTGATTTTATCTCCAAATTTCATAGCAAGTTCTGTGGCCATCCAACGGGTAAAAATATCGATGGCTGCCTTCGAAGTTGAATATCCCACGACACGGGTTATCGCCTGTGTTGCGGACATCGAAGATATGTTGATAATGCAACCTTCCGCTTTTTCGGACATCGACTTTCCAAAAACCAGTGATGGGATTACAGATCCATCCAGATTAAGCTGTGACACTTTTCTGAAATCATCCATTTTTAAGTCGAAGACGGTTTGATTCTCACCAATCGTAGCACCCGGCATATTGCCTCCCGCAGCATTGATCAAAGCATCGATTCTGCCCCATTTCTTTATTATTTGGGTTTTGGCATCTTCCATATCTTGTTGTGAAAGCACACTTCCATCAAACCCTATAACATGTTCCCCTACTTTTTTTAGCCCTTCAAGCTTGGCGTCGATTTTCTGTTGATTTAAATCAAGCAGAGCAACCTTAGCACCGACAGAGAGAAGATATTTGGCCATATTACTACCTAAGACTCCAGCGCCTCCGGTGATAACTATTACCTTTTGGGAAACATCAAATAAATTAGGGTCCATTTAAATCAGATTGCATATTTTGAGACAAGATTCATGACTTGAAGCATAAATTTTCTGTGTAAAAAGAACACAGAATGTTCGAAAGTATGTATTTTTGACACAATAGAAAAATAAAATCTCATAAAGTTTGTCTTTTATGTTGATGGAAAAAGAAAAACTACAGCATATCCAAGTAAAGCCAAATTCTTTTGAATGCTCTATTACTGCCGACATAGCCGTATTCGGATATGTGGAAAATAGATTTAAAATATTGCTCACCAAAAGAACGGTGGGGGACTTCAAAAACCATTGGCTCTTGCCGGGTGGTGTGATGGAGTCCACAGAGACCCTTGAAGATTGCGCCGAAAAAGTACTGTTTGCCTTGACCGGGTTTAAGGATATTCATTTTGAGCAGGTAAGGACCTATGGGGATTTAAATAGACATCCTTTAAAGCGAGTTATAACCGTGTGTTTTTATGCCTTGGTCAAACCGGAGAACCACCCACTTGCCTTAAAGGGAAATGTGGAGAGTGTTGATTGGTTCGATATGGATAGCATTCCGGAAAACCTCGGTTTCGACCATGCACGTTTGATCAAGGATGCACATGCCCACATGAAAGACAACCTAAAGGACAAGCTTATCGTGGGGGAACTCTTGCCCAAAAAATTCACGCTTGCCGAACTTCAAAATCTGTATGAAAATATTCTTAGTATTAAACTTGACAGAAGAAATTTTCGAAAACGTATTTTTCAAATGGATATTCTGGAAAACACCAATGAAAAGAAAATCGGTGTTAAGGGAGGCCCTTTTCTTTATCAGTATAAAGAGGGCAGGTAACTTAAGAAATTTTCGTTTCCCCTCTGTACTTAAACAGATAGGTTTGTACGAATTATAGAGAGAAGCACCGTGCGAACACATTATTAGGGGATACACTTTTTCAGGAAAATACGAATGTATTTTGGCATGTAGGACCATGCTTTTTCCCATAGTTTATACAGCATTTTATCAATCTTCCCAAACCTTCTCACTTGTGGGTGAGAAAAAACAGTAATGTTAAAAAAACGTTAAAATGCACTTTTTTTTGTGCGTAAAACCCTTCGAAAGGGAACATAGTTATGTAATCCATAGATGCACCCCAAAAGCAATACAAAAGAACATTTTGTTATGCCATAGCTATTTTCATCAATGAGATGATCAGATTGTTCAAGATGAAAGGGTGTTTTTGTGTTCCGTAGTTAACCAATACATATTTATGATGGAAAAAAAATACAATTCCCCCACTCATCAATTTTTAAATTCATTTTTTACAAAAGGTCAGTTTAATGTATTGACCATGAACCTGGCCGTAGGTCTTGCACTGTTGTTTTCAGCCATGGTATCTGCCCAGACCGCAAATATTCGCACTGGGTTTGAGGGTAACGTCACGCTATCGGCAAGGGGCAGTAGTGATTTATCACAATTGATTCAGGGAACGGACAATACTGTTCCGGCACCGAATGACTGGACAGCTTTTACAAACAGTTATGGTGGTGGCGGAGATGTTTTCTTAAATTATATCGGCCTTCCCACCTCTGTGAACTCTGCCATCGTAAACGATCCAACAGGTGGTACAAACCAAGTGCTTCGATTCACCAATGTCCAGGATGATAATGCCGGTTGTTGTTTGGTGCGGTGCCAGTTGGAACTAAGAGAAAACAATGTGCTGGATGAGATCTATTCTACCCAGAGGGTATACCTGCCATCCAATCTTGGCCAAGCCATGAGCGATCTAGAAGAAAGCAATGATCAAAGATGGTTCAACATTTCTGAGCATAGGGGTGCCCCGGACCATCTCCGTATACAATTGGAGATTAACGGAGCTACAGGAGTGCCCAAATGGAAGTTATTGGTCTATGACATTCTGGGAGGGAGCAATTATGCTGAAATATGGGAAGAGGTTTTTGATGCCCCTGTCCCCTTGGGCGAATGGTTTACATTAGAGCAATATTATAAATATGGTAGTGCTGGCAACGGTAGGGCCTATGTGGCAATAATTACCGGTAATGGTAATAGAACCGTACTGATTGATGAGCAAAATAGAAAGGTGCAGAGCAATGTCAATCCATCGGCAAAATTGGGCAATTGGCATCCGCTTAAGAACTACGTACCCGTATCCTTAATGACTTGGTATACGGATCGTGGCCAGACCTTCATCACCTACAGGGACGATTTCGAATTTTGGAACGGTTTTCCTCCTGGACATCCTGAAAACCCAAATGGCGGCGATACAACGCCTCCTCCAACCCCTTCATTGAACTCTCCTGCTGACAATGCTTCCACAACGGACACTACTCCCACATTTTCATGGAACAGCGTCTCCGATCCATCTGGCATCAATCGCTACGATATTGAGATAGATGGTAATGTTATCAATGCAGGAAACACTACATCGTATACCAGTGCAGCTTTGGCCTTGGGCAACCATAATTGGAGAGTGCGTGCAGTTGACGGAGCCAATAATGTTGGAAGCTGGAGTGCCCTTAGAACACTTACCGTTATTGATGGAGGACCCGATACAACGCCACCTCCAATCCCGTCATTGAATTCTCCAGCGGATAATGCCTCCACAACGGATACTACTCCAACTTTCTCATGGAATGCAGTAACTGATCCATCGGGCATAGATCGCTACGATATTGAAATTGATGGAAATGTGATCAATGCAGGAGCAGGAACCTCATATACCAGTGCTTCATTAACAATTGGAAACCATAACTGGAGAATAAGGGCTGTGGACGGAGCCAATAATATTGGAAACTGGAGTGCCCTAAGAACCTTGGTCATAACTGTTGGCGGAGGAGAAGAATCATTGGGTCCCATAGCTGACACCTATGCCAGGGGCGGCACCAATGGCAACAACAACTATGGCACAGCATCAGTATTGGTGGTAAAAAGGACAGGTGGGGATGCCTATAAACGAAGGTCTTATCTGAAATTTGACCTTAGTAG
Source organism: Allomuricauda sp. (assembly GCA_028284725.1). GTDB lineage: Bacteria > Bacteroidota > Bacteroidia > Flavobacteriales > Flavobacteriaceae > Flagellimonas. The sequence continues at coordinate 6,760 of JANQRD010000262.1, forward strand.
CCTGAGCGGTACCGCAAGCAACGCCACATTGCGGTTGCAGGTGGCCTCGGCTGGCAACTGCACCGTCAGGCTCTTGGCCCTAGTTGATGACAGTTGGACGGAGACCGGTTTGACATGGAACACCAGGCCTACTGTAAATACAGGATTTCTGGTTTTGGAAGATATGACCACTAGCACCTCAACAATGGACTTTGATGTGACCAGTGCGGTAAATCAGGAAATTTCGGGCGATGGCACCATAACCTTTATGCTCTATCAAGAAGCAGAGGAATCGCCGTATATCTCATTCCATTCCAGGGAAAGCAGCAACGACCCACAATTGATTGTAGGCTCTGGGGGAACCTCCCTGAGGGCTAGAATTATTCCAGACCCCGTAGTGCTGTCTAGATTATATCCGAACCCCGCTTTTTCCATAGATCCAGTCCATGTGGTGATAGAGGCTGTTGAAGATATGGAGCACACATGGTCAATTTTTGATTTGAGTGGTATGAAGGTTAAATCTGGAAAGGGGAGATTGGTACAGGGTAATAACACCTTGTCCATCGACTTCCAAGGGGTCAGTACAGGGCTATACGTTGTAAAGATAAACCCGGAGCGGGGAGAAGAGCAAACCTACAGAGTGCTGATTAAAGAGTAATAAATGGTATTAAGGTTTAGGTTGTTTTCATTGAGTGATTTCAACCGGATTTCGAGGGGATTTGAGATGCGGTCCAGGCATCTCTTATTCCCTAAATCCATTTAATGGACCAAGTGAGTGTTATATTTTTATGGTAATTTTCAATATATGAAGGCAATGACTTTTTTTAGGATCATTTCTATTTTTCTTCTTGTAGGCCATCAGTTTATTTTGGCCCAAATGAACGCTTCACTTCCCATTTGGGAAAAGGTGGAGTTGACTTTTTCAAGTGACAAGACTTATGAAAATGTGCTGTACGACGTAAAAGAATTTGGAGCGGTTTTTACGTCACCCACAGGAAGAATAAAAAAGCTTAATGGTTTTTGGGATGGGGGGGAAAATTGGAAAATACGTTTTCTTCCTGACGAAGTCGGTGTTTGGCAATACACTACATTTTGCTCTGATGAAGAGAACCAAGGACTGAAAAATCAAAAGGGGCAACTTGAAATTGGGCCTAATAAAACCCCGCTCAACATTTATCAACATGGAGCCGTTACCGTCAAAAAAGGGGATTATTTTTTTAGCCATAATGACGGTACTCCATTTTTTTGGACCGCTTGCACCGCATGGAACGGTGCATTGAAATCAACACGAACGGAGTGGAACACCTATTTAAAACAAAGAGCAGAGAATCACTTTAGTGCAATTCAATATGTAGCAACACAGTGGAGAGGTGGCGAAACAAATGCTGAAGGACAAATCGCATTTGACGGCATAGGCAGAATAGAGATAAACACGGAATTTTTTAAGCGTATCGATGAGCGCACTGATCAAATAAACAAGCATGGAATAGTTGCAGCACCCGTTTTGTTATGGGCTTTGCCAAGCGTGCGCGGTAGGCATTTGAGTCCAGGATATACATTGCCGAATGAAGAGGCCGTAATGCTGGCCAAATATATGGTGGCAAGACTTCAAGGTAACCATGTGGTATGGATTCTCGGAGGGGATGGGAAGTATTTGAATGAAAACGAACAACGTTGGAAGTACATAGGCAGGGAAGTATTTGGTGAAATAGACCATGCACCCGTGACATTGCACCCAAGTGGAAAAGCATGGATCGCCCCTGCTTTTAACGATGAAGATTGGCTCGACTTTATTGGGTATCAATCCAGTCACAGCACAAAACAAAATGTTGTGGATTGGATTAACAAAGGGCCTGTGGCATCCTCGTGGCACCGCTATGCACCCAGGCCAATGCTAAACATGGAACCTTGTTACGAACAAATTTATTTTAGAATAGATGCGAAGGATGTTAGAAATGCATCTTACTGGAGTTTGCTTTCTACACCTGTGTCTGGGATAACCTATGGGGCACATGGCGTATGGTCATGGATACAACGGGAAGGTGAATTGGTGGTAAACCATGACAATCCAGGTGGTCGCGGCCCTTCGACCTGGAAAACATCCATCGATTTTCCCGGAAGTATACAAATAGGGCAACTATCAAGGTTTATTCAAGAATTTGAATGGTGGACCTTAAAACCTGCCCCGGAAATGGTCGTTGGTGACACAACTGAGCAAGGGTACGACCACTTCATCCCAGTAGTGTCGGACAACGCAAAGAATCTAATTTTGGCATACGTTCCACAAAAAATGCCCTTTTCTTTACGATTGTCAAATAGTTCCAGCTATACGGTACAATGGTTTGATCCCATCAAAGGAAAATTGCAGAAGGGAGGCGGTAGAAGTTCAAATACCACAATTGCTTTGGAACCGCCAACTGATCAAGATTGGGTACTGGTGTTGAAGTCCAAAAAGGATTAAAAACCTAATAGGCCCAATACTCAAACGTTAATCTCTTAACCAATCCGTGCAGAAGTTTGTATATTGAATTTCCACCACTAATGGGTTCTGTAGCCTAGCGGCAAATTCTGTAAGATAGTTTTCCCATTCTTCCTTAGATGTAAATTGCCCGCTTTTTTTCCATCCAAAACCGGCGTAGTAAACGGCTTCGGAGTTTTCATCGACCGCAATATCCACATACAAGTGGCTCTTGTCCGCTTCATTGGTCAAATAATGCTCATATCCTTCCATTTTAGCGTTTGGCACCACAATAGCCATTCCCAGCTCAGAATCTCCATGGGGTTGCCAATAGCTTGCCCAGCCTTGTTCATGCTGAACCTCAACGGTCCCATCCTTTTCATGCAGGGTCAAACCAGCCGAAATGGAATTGACACCAGTGACCGAAACCTCGAATTTTGAAAGATTACTTCCATAATCCAGTGTAATCTGCTTTTCTTCCGATATGAGGTTTTCACCGGCAACCCAATCTGCATACGTAAGTGTAAAGCCGGTACGAATTGGACCGTTGTAAAGGGTTTTCCACAAAGTGAAGTTTTTAGAAACGGCATAGGTTGAATCCGTTTTGACGGCAATACCACCTACACCCCTACTTACCCCAACATGAAAGTTATCCAGTCCTTCTCCATCATCTTCATGATAAGAACCATCGGTTTCCAGTTCTTTTTTGTACCATTTATTGATAATAGGGTAAGCTACTCGTTTCAACCAAGCATCAATACCACTGGTAAGCGTTCCCCCAGGAACGCCATCTTCCTTCATTTGCTGGGCTACAGGACCAAAGGTCCTAAAAGCCACCCGATTATTTTCCCAGGCATAATCATCGGTTCTTTCAGGGACAAATCTTGAATAGCAATTGATCATTTCCTCTTTTGTTTCTTGGATGCCATATAGCGGTAAAACCAAAAAGGTTTTTTCTGATTGTGCCGAGAGTTTGGGTTGAAACAAGATTTGATCATTGACTCCAGTACCATCGCTGTCAACTACCTGCGAAATAAGTTCTTCCTGTGTTTCCGTATCAATAATTTTGTAATCCGTAGGTTCTTTACCCTCAGATTCGAACTCAAAAGCACTGAGGCTAAGTTCTACGGTTTCGAAAGATCTATCAACATCCAAAGTGTTGGAAACTTTCACCAGATATTCTTTTTTAGCAGCATCGCTACATGAGGTGAGCAATCCTGCTGCAAAAACTAGGGTCAATGCTAAAAGAGTTCTCATGACTTTTATTTTTCATTGGTTGGTTTTCCTATGGTTGCCAAAATGCCCCCATCTACATAAAGAATGTGCCCATTGACAAAATCGCTTGCTTTTGATGCCAGAAAAATAGCAGCCCCAGCTAAATCACTGGGATCGCCCCATTTGGCCGCAGGGGTTCGGTTGACGATAAATTCGTTAAAGGGGTGGCCATCAATTCTTATAGGTGCCGTTTGGGAAGTTGCAAAATAACCAGGACCTATGCCATTTACTTGGATGTTGTGCTTGGCCCATTCTGTGGCCATGTTCCGGGTCAACATCTTCAGTCCACCTTTAGCCGCTGCATATGCCCCAACAGTGTTTCTTCCCAGTTCACTCATCATGGAGCAGATGTTTATGATCTTGCCTTGCTTTCTTTCCATCATACCTTTGACGACATGTTTTGATACGATAAACGGGCTTACCAAATCGACATTGATGACTTCTTTGAAATCCTCAACCTCCATATCTTCAAGAGGAGTTCTTTTTATAATACCTGCATTATTGACCAAAATATCGATTGGGGCAATTTCTGATTCCATTTTTTCAATGGCGTCCTGTACTTCGATTTCATTTGTGACATCGAACTTGTACCCATAGGCCTTTATGCCTCTACTTTTATAAATATCCAAAGCTTGATTTACCTTCTCTTGGGATGAATTGCCGTTTACCACAATCGTTGCGCCGGCCTCTCCCAATCCTATGGCCATGGCCATGCCCAGCCCATGGGTGCTACCTGTTACCAAAGCGACTTTATTTTTTAAACTGAACAACGAGACTCCCACAGTTTTTATCTTAGGTCGGTTATTTTGGCTCCATCCATATCCGAATAATCTAGATTTTCACCCGCCATTCCCCAAATAAATGTATAATTGGAAGTACCAGAACCACAGTGTATCGACCAGGGTGGGGATATCACCGCTTCATGGTTCTGCATCCAAATATGCCTTGTCTCTTGTGGTTGGCCCATGAAGTGGCATACCGATTGCCCTTCGGGTACATCCAAATAAA
>JANQRD010000006.1 GCA_028284725.1 Allomuricauda sp.
AGGATACAAAGTAGTCGAAAGAGAAAATCGAATTATTGGAAAAGTAGATGCCATTCGCGTCTTACCCGATGGGAAACTGGAAGGTGGTGCTGATAAGCGAGGCGATGATACCGCAGTCGGATTTTAAAAAAGTATAAAATGAAGTATGATGTCGTAATTCTTACCGATGCCCGGTATGTAAATCCAAAGAAAATCACCCCTTACAATGAAAATGTACTGCTGGAGGATCGATTGGTGCAAGAAGCTTTGCAACGAAAAGGGCTTTCGGTGACAAGAAAGGCGTGGGACGATCCCAATTTTGATTGGACAACCACACGCTATGCGCTTTTCAGAACCACTTGGGATTGTTTTGAGCGGTACAATGAGTTTTCTGATTGGTTTAAGCGGACAAAAAAGCTAACGCAGTTTATCAATTCGGAGGATTTGATTACCTGGAACATTGACAAACATTACTTATTGGATCTACATAAAAAAGGTGTCAACATACCAAAGACATTTATTGTAGAGCCCGGCTCTAAAACCACTTTGGCTGATTCAATAAAGGAGGCGCAGCATAAATTAAACTTTAGCACAAACGATTTGGTGTTAAAACCCTGTATTGCCGGTGCTGCACGTCATACCTACAAATTCAACATATCTGAGTCCAATAGTTTTGAGGGACTTTTTCAAGAATTGATTTCCAAAGAGGCCATGATGCTGCAAGAATTTCAAAAGAACATCGTAGCAGAAGGCGAAATCTCCATGATGTTGTTTAATGGAGAATTTTCGCATGCCGTGCTGAAAATCGCAAAGCCTGGTGATTTCCGTGTGCAGGACGACTTTGGTGGAAGTGTACATAACCATACACCTTCGGAAGAAGAAATCGACTTTGCTAAACAGGTGGTGGCAGCAAGTCCAGAGATGCCCGTATATGCCCGAGTGGATATGTTCAAAGACAATGATAGTAAATGGGCATTGGCCGAACTGGAAATCTTTGAGCCGGAACTTTGGTTTCGTGTCCGACCTGAAGCTGCAACACAGCTAGCGGACTGTATTTATTCAAAACTTTTCCATGAAAAAGTTCTTTAAAATATCCTCAGGTATTCTCGCCTTAGGAATCTTGGCGATTATCATTTTACTATGGGTAAAGCATGAACCGTTGCCCAAAGGTCAAGGTGGACCCGAGGCTGAAGCATTGGCACAACAAATGCTCTCCACCCTTAATTATCAGGCCTTCGAAAAAACCAGATACTTGGAATGGTCGTACCGCAATGGCGCTAATCAATTTCTATGGGATAAAAAGATGGGTAAGGTCGAAGTACAATGGGATGACTATACGGCCAACCTCGATTTAGTTCATTTGCAAAACAGTACAGTATATGAAAATGGAAAAGCCATTCCTTCGGGAAAAAGCAAAAAGTTGATTCAGAGGGCTTTAAAACATTTCAATAATGATTCCTTTTGGTTAGTGGCTCCCTATAAGATTTTCGATAAAGGGACTCAAAGGTCGTTGGTGAATTTGGAAGACGGGACACAAGGTTTGCTGGTTACGTATACTTCCGGAGGTACCACACCAGGGGATAGCTATCTTTGGTTACTGAATGAAAATGGTTTCCCCAACGCCTACAAAATGTGGGTTGAAATTATTCCCGTAGGTGGGCTGGAGGCGTCCTGGGACGACTGGATCATTTCCGAAAGTGGGGCTTTTTTACCCAAATCACATCAATTGGGGCCGGTGACCCTGGATATGGGAAACGTAAAAGGATATAACTAAATGAAAATACTTGTTGTTGGTGGCAATGGCACCATAGGAAAAAAAGTAGTGGAATCACTATCCCAAAAAGCAGATGTCATTGTGGGGGGAAGAAATTCGGGCGATGTTACCATTGATTTAGCGGATAGCAAGTCCATTTTGGCCATGTATGACCAGATTGGTACGGTCGACGCAATTGTCTGCACCGCCGGTGAAGCGAAGTGGGCGCCTTTTGATGATCTATCGGAAGAAGATTTTTACATCGGAATAAAGAGCAAGTTGATGGGACAGGTGAACCTGGTTCGATTGGGACAACAATATCTTAGTGAAGGGGGTTCGTTTACGCTTACAACGGGAATCCTGGCCGATGATCCCGTGTTACAGACCACAAGTGCGGCCATGGTCAACGGGGCCATCCATAGTTTTGTGCTCGCGGCTACTTTAGAACTGAAAAAAAGTCATCGGATCAATGTAATCGCTTCAGGATTGGTCATGGATGCCTATGAAAAATATCGTGACTATTTCCCGGGCCATAACCCGATTCCCATGGAGAAAGTGGCCAATGCATACATCCGTAGTGTATTTGGAAAGGATACTGGAAAAATCATCCGCATTTATGACTGAAACAAATCCTTCACGGCAACTTCGGGAATGTATTACCCATCAAATGTTTATCGAAAAGGATGCACTTGATGACATCCTTGCCTCCTTCAAACCGCAACAGTTGAAGAAGGGAGCTCTGTTCTGCGAAGCAGGGAAGACATGTAGACAGATGGCCTATATTAATTCCGGATATTTACGGATTTTCAGTTATGCTGACGGAAAGGAAATTACGCTATGGGCAGCTTCAAAAGGAAAATTTATTACCTCCCTATCGAGTTTCATTTTTGAAACCGATAGTTTTTGGACCATAGAGGCCGTTACAGATTGTTCATTGATGGTAATCGATAGGAAAAGCCACTTTCAACTTTCCGAAAGGCAACCCAAATGGCTCGAATTCGATAACAAATTGCTAGCACAGTCCTTCGCGCTCCTGGAACAAAGCATGTTTTCACAATTGCACACCACGGCCAAGCAACGATTCGATGCCCTTATGGAAACCGAACCCGAACTTTTCAATCATGTCCCATTACAACATATTGCCTCGATGCTGGGCATAACTCCAGAATCACTAAGTCGATTGCGAAAAAACAGTACCGCACGTAATTCTTAACATTTGTCAAGGGATTTCATGAAAACCTGATGGAAATTTGTGTCATAAAATCCATTGCTTATGTCACTCTTGCAATTCGCTTTACTGTGCAACGCACTTTTCTCCATAAGTTGCGGGCTTTACCTCTTGTTCTATCGCAAAAAAGTCGCCCTGCTGTTCGGTAAGGAAAAAACAACGTTCTTTCTGATTCTAGGCATCGCATTGATTCTTTTTTCCATTACCGTGTTTGTCCAGGTTCCCAATCCAGCACCGGACGCTGTACTTTCTATTATTGTTCAAGATGTTATTTGGGTGGTATTGAGTTTGATAATTCTCCTTTTTAAACTTTTCAAATTGAGCTCATGGGGATATAAAACCATCGGCTGGGTAGCCCTGATCGTTTTTGTATTTGCCATCGCGCAGAGCGCCGGAATCTATCAACTTGATCTGAACAAGGCAACGGGCATGAAGCAAGTAACCTATGAAACCCTGTTCATGGCGCCAAAACAGAAGGTGTGGAAGATCATTTCTGATGTTGGCAATTACCACAAGATTGCGCCCAACATTGATTCAGTGGAAATCGTGTCAGGTAAAGGAGAAGGAATGGTGCGAAGATGTCGGCATCAATCGGATAGTTGGACGGAGGTGGCGACCCTTTGGGAAGAAGGTGAGGCCTATGCCTTTGAAGTGGATACCCAGGCACCCGATTATCCTTATCCCCTCACCTATTTAAAGGGCACTTGGAAAGTTATCGAAGTCGATGATAACACATCCAAAGTCTCCATGACCTTTGACTTTTCCTATAAAAGCAGGTGGCAGAATCTTGTGTTGCATCCGTTCATGAAAGCTCAGTTTGATAAAATATGTACGGAGCTATTGGAAAATTGGAGGGGAAAAATTGAGCATTGACCCCTAACTAGCTTTTTGCCTGGCCCACTTGCCGTTTCAACTCCTCCATGGATTGTTGTAACTGTCTAAGCAATCCTGTTTCCGTAGTGGCATCCACATTGAAGGTCAGCTTACTGCTTACCTCCCAAATCTCTTGAATCTGAAAAGGTTTGATATCATAAGGTGGATAAGTTTCGTTAAGGGACACCAAAGTGATGTTATTGGAGTTAGGCCTTCGTTCCACCTTTTTTACCATTACTGAATCCTGGAGCACTATTACGTACATCTTATTGGGACTTACATGGTCGATATGTTCAATGGCCCTTGCCAAGACCCACTCTCCTGGCTTGAGGTTGGGTAACATACTGTCCCCTTCCACCTGAAATCCACGGTAGGTGGCATTGCGGAATTCGGGAATGGGCATATCAAAGGCCGGAAGTTGTTTGTACCACGAAGTATCTTGGATATTTTGAGGGTACCCCGCCGCTGCTTTGGCATTTACCAGGACCATATTTTCTTGATCTGCACTATCCACGGTTACCACTTTAGGAATTACACTGGTTTTTGAAGTTTCAAGATGTTTTTGATCTGATTCGCCAAACAGCCACAACGGATTAATCTTAAACTGACGCAGCAGTTCAGAAACCACTTTGCCCGATAATTTGGTACGGCCGCGTTCAATATCGGCTGTGGTGCTGGAGATACCTAACAAGCTGGCAAATTCTGCCTGCGTATACCCTTGTTCCCTTCTGATTTCTATAAATCGTTTTAGCGTCAGTTCATTCTCCATATATACAAAAATAGCGTTTTTGGATTATTTCCAAAATATTTTATGGATTATTTCCAATATTTGGATTATTTCCATATTTTTGAATGGAATATTTCCAAATTATGAACTTTGAACGCATCCGGGAAAAATTGAACATTTTGGCAGACGCAGCAAAATACGACGTCTCCTGTGCCAGCAGCGGTAGTGATCGAGCCAATCAAAATAACGGTTTGGGGAATGCTTCCAGAATGGGTATCTGTCATAGCTATACCGAAGATGGTCGGTGCATTTCCCTCCTAAAAATATTGCTGACCAACCATTGCATTTTCGATTGTGCCTACTGTGTTACCCGAAAAAGCAATGATGTCAAGCGAGCCGCTTTCAAAATTCAGGAGGTGGTGGGTCTTACCATCAATTTTTACAGAAGGAATTATATCGAGGGCCTTTTTTTAAGCTCAGGAATCTTTAAAAATCCGGATTATACAATGGAACGATTGATTGCCGTGGCCAAAAAACTGCGTGAAGAAGAAAATTTTAATGGATACATCCATTTGAAGTCTATCCCAGGAGCCAGTGATGAGTTGATGTACCAGGCCGGATTGTATGCGGATCGTCTCTCGGTCAACATAGAAGTCCCCACCATCTCCGGCCTTCAACTTTTGGCTCCCGATAAAAAGCATGAGGATTTCACCAAACCAATGTTGAAGGTGAAAAATGAACTCTTGCGCTTTAATAATGAACGTAAGGTCATTAAAAGCACCCCAAAATATGCACCTGCCGGGCAAAGTACCCAAATGATTGTGGGTGCTTCTGGGGAAACGGATAAGGACATTATGTACTCCGCTACCTATTATTATAGGAAGTTTCATATGAAGCGGGTCTATTACTCCGGATATGTTCCGGTCGCCAACGATAGTCGCTTGCCTTCAATCGGGTCACAGGTTCCCATGTTACGGGAAAATCGTCTCTATCAAACGGATTGGTTATTGCGTTTCTATGGCTTTGCAGTGAATGAAATCCTGAACAAGGAACATCCCAATCTTGATGTCGATGTGGATCCAAAACTGTCATGGGCACTTCGGAACCTGCATCATTTCCCTATTGATGTCAACAAAGCAAGTAAAGAAATGCTCGCCCGGGTTCCTGGGATTGGAATGCAGTCCGTTGGAAAGATTTTACATGCCCGGAAATTTCGAAAGTTGGACTGGGACCATCTGAAAAAAATCGGGGTGGCCCTGAACCGAGCCAAGTATTTTATGGTTTGCAACTCCCGACATTGGGAACGACGGGATCTGGACGCGGAAAAAATCATGGGAATGATTTTGCAGACCTCAAAAGGAAAATTCCGAAAACAATACAGTCAGCAATTACAATTGTTTAATTGATACAAAAAATTTAAGAAGAAACATCAAAAGCGAATATGTTATGAACCCTTCAAAAATCCTCATCTACGACGGAAGTTTCAATGGCTTCCTTACAGCCGTCTTCGTGGCATTCGAAGAAAAGATCAATGTGGCCGACATCCAACAAAACAGTCAATGTCAAAGTGGGCTCTTTTCAGAAACCCAGACCATTTTTACCAATGTTGAAAAGGCAAAACGGGTCTGGAACGGCGTCCGAAACAAGAGCCACAATGCCATTACCAATGTCTACTTTGCGTTTTTGAGCGAAGCAGAGGGTATTGAACTCACCCTGTACACTTATATCCAAAAATTGATAACCGCAAAAAATGGAAAACAGTTGGATTATTCCGATGGCATTGTGCTTCGCATTAACCAATTGGCGCGCTCCGTTGGACGGGAAAAACATCGGATGGAAGCTTTTGTGCGGTTCCAGCTGACCAAGGACAACATCTATTTCGCAAATATCGAACCTGATTTTAATGTCTTGCCCTTGATTTCAAAACATTTCCGCAACCGATATGCCGACCAACAATGGTTGATCTACGATGTCAAAAGGAAATATGGCATTTTTTACAATGAAGAACATGTGGAATTGGTCTCGCTCAATTTGAAAGAAGTGCATTTCAATAAAATCCATAAGAGTGATGCGTTCCTCAGTGAGGAATACGATTACCAGACCCTTTGGAACGACTATTTCACGAGCACCCATATCAAATCCCGAATCAACAAAAAACTCCATACACAGCATGTTCCCAAACGCTATTGGAAGTATCTTTCAGAAAAAAAAGAGGCAGTTTAAGACACTACGACAATGGCATACAAACAATTAAAGCTTTGGTTTGATGGGGAACTGGCGCAGTTATTGGCCGATAAACTTATTGGGGAGGGTATTGATTTTGAAAAAGACGTCTTTGTCAAACGGATTGAAGAAAAAGTCGGTGCTCTCGAACTCAAGAATCGCGTGGAGTGTATAGCTGATGCGTTAAAGTCACACCTAAATGGAAATTACGAGTCGAGTGTTAAGTCCTTCATAAGTATTCTTGGTCCAGAAAATGAAAAAGAGACTGGCATGTTCAAAGAATATTATTGGATCATGCCCATTGCACAGTACGTGGAAAAGTATGGACTGGACGATTTTGATATTTCCATGAAGGCCATCTACGAAATCACAAAACGCAATACCGGGGAATACACCATCCGACCCTTTTTAAAAAAATATCCTGAGCAAACCCTGCAGGTGCTATTGGAATGGTCGCAAGATTCCAACAAACATGTACGACGATTGGCCAGCGAAGGTGTCCGACCCAGATTGCCCTGGGCAAGAAAATTGGAAGCTTTTATCGAAGACCCCACCCCTATCCTACCGATTTTGGAAAATTTAAAGGATGACCAAAGCAAATATGTCCAAAAGTCGGTAGCCAATTGTATCAATGACATTCTAAAGGATAATCCTCACATTGGTAAGCCATTGATTGAACAATGGGTTCCGGACGCCACCAAAGAACGGAAATGGATCATCAAACATGCCTTACG
>JANQRD010000007.1 GCA_028284725.1 Allomuricauda sp.
GACGATGTTATAGGAAAATATGAAGTCGATGAGAGTAGGATTTATTTGAGCGGCCATAGCCTTGGAGGCCATGGAGTTTACGAATGGGCTTTGGAGAGCCCGGAGAGGTTCGCCGCTGTTGTGCCAATTTCAGGTTGTACGGCTCTATATGATAGCAAGGAGATGAAAAAACCATGGAAATTACGACACACACCTGTATGGATATTTCATGGGGAAAATGATGCATTGGCAGATGTCAATTGCAACCTAAATGCAGTTAATGAACTTCGGAAATTCAGTAAAAAAGTTAGGCTTACCATATACCCAAAGACTGGGCATGATACGTGGGCCATGCCCTTTGAGCATGATGGGGTCCATAGATGGATGCTCGATCAAAAAAGGGATGGCAATCTTGTGGATAGGGTTAAACTTGATTCTGAAACACGGAAGGCGTATTGTGGCCGTTATGAGTTTGAAGTGAATCCACTGAGGAAAGATTTTATAGAGATTTACCATAAAGATGGCCGTCTGTACCTAAAGTTCAACAATGGAAAACCCGTTCCCCTATACGCAGACACCGAAACCAGGTTTTCCCTTAAAACTATACCTGCTTATGGTGTTGAGTTTATGTTAGACAATGAAACGATATCAGGTCTTCGCATGCTGCATGAAAGGAATCCCTTTTTTAAGCGAACGGAGTGAGCACTTTTCAAATACTTAGTAGAACTCAACTTAAGTAAAGTTTAGATATATTGGTACAGTGTAAGTTCTTATCCTGTAAAACTAATGATTACAGGGAATCTGCTCCTCTTTCCTAGTCGGTCTTATCAACTAGCCTTTCATTAAGACCCCGTAATTTCTTTTCTGGTCTTGCCAATCAGAAAATGTCAATTCCTTTTTTAGAAGTCAATGCGCAGATTCAACAATATTCTTATGGTACAGAACATCAATTAGAGCTGTCAGTGCTTTTAGATCGCCCTCTGTTTTGATAACCCGCTTCAGTTTTTCAATATGCTCTTCAAGACAGTTATTATCACTGAATTTGTCTCTGTCAGTGAAGTAACTTGGCTCCACATCTAGTGCCGCTGCCAATTTGGCCAAGGTCTTTACTGTAGGTTTCGAGAGTCCCTTTTCATATCGTCCAATTTGTACATGGGATACCCCACTGATTTTTCCCAGGGTAACTTGAGTCAGGTTATATTTGAGCCTTAGTTTCTTTAACCTGTCCTTGACCATTTTTATTGATTAAGACGATGTTCATTCATCCCTGAGGCCATCGACAGGGTTTTTGTGTGCAGCGGTCAGGGCCTGAGAGCCTACTGTTAGAAGGGCAACAAAAAATGCAACCATCCCGGCCGCCAGAAAATACCAGAAGCGCAAGGGAATCCTATAGGCAAAACCCGAAAGCCAGTTACTGGTCAACAAATAGGCCATGGGGAGCGCTATTATAATGGCAACCAAGACCAATTTGGCAAATTCGGTGGATAACATGAGCACTACTTGGGTGGAAGTCTGGCCAAGAACCTTTCGGACACTGATTTCCTTGCCCCGTCTTTCTGCCGTAAAGGCCGCAAGTCCAAAAAGGCCCAAGCAGGAAATCAAAATGGCTAGGCCAGCAAAATATTTGGACAAGGTCGACACTCTTTGTTCAGATGCATGGAGTTCCGCATATTCTTGATCTAAAAACTGATAATCCAAAGGAAAACCTGGATTGTATTCTTCGTAAAACGTGCCAATAGCGGCCAAAGTTTCCTGCTCCTTTCCAGATTCGATTCTTACCATTACCGTATTGGTTCCAGCAGGTCCCAATACTAAAATCATTGGCTCAACAGCTTCGTGCAAGGACTTTATATGGAAATCCTTTACCACACCCGAAATTGTATTTTTTTGGCCCAAAAAATCTACACTTTTCCCAATAGGATTTTTGAGCCCCATCGCCTCTATGGCGGTCTCGTTAAAAATAATTCCATTGATTTCCGATGCAAAATCACGTGAAAAACCGTGTCCGGAAATAATTTCCATATCGAGGGTCTCTATAAGGTCATAGTTCACTATTGCAATTTGGAACTGTGTATTGTCCAGCGGATCTTTACCTTCCCAACCTATGCCCGCGGACCAACTGTGCCCGATCATGTCATGTGAGGTGCTTGAGGCATTGGTCACCCCAGATATCTTCTTGATCTCCGATATAAAAGTCTCAAGACCGTTCTTTACTTTTCCCTCTATTCCAAAATACATCACATTGTCCTTGTTGTAACCCAGGTTCTTACCTTGTACAAACTCTATTTGTTTGTAGATTACAAATACCGAAACAATCAAAACAACGGATAGTGCAAATTGTACGACAACCAACCCTTTTCTGGTCCAAAATTCACCAACAGAGTTTTTGAGCTTTCCTTTTAAGATCATTACAGTTTTGAAGCTTGATAGGTACAATGCTGGGTAACTACCGGCAAGTAGGCCAGTAAACAGGGTTATCGCAATAAAGGAAAAAATAAAGTTCCCATTAAAACTCAAACTAAGATTCTTCCCTACTATTTCGTTGAATTGTGGCAGAAACACCAATACAATAACGATGGCGACCGCTAAAGCAATATGGGCCGTGAACACCGATTCCCCTAGAAATTGAAACACCAATGTCTTTTTTATGGCTCCCACCGCTTTTTTAACTCCAATTTCCTTTTGCCTTCTAGAGGCCCTTGCCGTTGAAAGATTCATAAAGTTGATACAGGCTATGATCAAAATGATGATGGCAATTATGGAAAACATTCGAACATATTCAATACGTCCCCCGGCCTGTTTGCCATTTTCGTAGTTTCCATAGAGATAGTAATCCGAAAAGGGAATAACAGAAAGTGTACGAGTCGATTCTTCCTGCCTTACCTTGATCAGGTTGGCAATTTTCCTTTTGAACTGTTCAATGTCGGTACCTTCCTTGAGCACCATAAATACTTCAGGACCGGTACTTCCCCAGTTTTGGACCCAATTGTAAGCGGGCATATCCAAAAGGATGTCGTAAGCCAAGGCAAAATCAAACTGGATGGTGGAGTTGGGGGGAGTGTCTTTAAAAACCCCAGAAACCAGCAAAGGTCGTTCATGTTCCAACTCGATGACCTGCCCCAGTATGTTTTCCGTGGTATTGAAAAGGCTCATTGCCAATGATTCCGAAATCACAATGGAGTTTTTGTCGGTCACCACTTCATTTTTGTCACCGTATAGCAAATTGAAGGAAAAAATGTTGAAATAGTCCTTCCCAACGTACTGCCCAAGGGCTTTTATATCTTTCTCTTCTGTGGAAAGGTTCTGTTTTCCGAACCATTCAGGTGGGGCTATTGCTGTCGAATAAACAACTTCGGGCATTTCATCAGCCAATACCTTTGCCACTGGGCCTGAGGTTTCCTTCCAGGTAACAATGTCTTCATTAAAACTAGTATGCTCAAGGGTCCTGTAAAGTAGCTCGTCGTTTACATGGAACTTGTCAACATTCAGTTCATCATGCACCCATAGATATATCAACAGGACACAAGCCAACCCTGTGGAAAGACCTAACAGATTGATGAAAAATGTGGTTCTGTTCTTTTTTATGTTTCTAATAAATAGAAGAATACCATGGCGTAACATAATGATTGTTTTGATTGATGTATATTCTCTGCTATATCAATCCTCCCAATTCTGTGCCATAATCACAATTAATTGACAATCAATTTGTTAAAAACATTTTTTATTGATCGATATCAGTTTTGTGTATAAAAATTTGACGATATGTGTCCACTTATTGAACAGTTTATTAAGGTGAGTAGTGTAAAAGGAACCCATTTCGGTACTGTTCCTTTCATTTCATTTTCGTTCCGATATCCGGCCGGTTTATAAAACCTGAACCGCAAAAAACTATTCATCCCTAAGCCCATCAACGGGTTTATCGCTTGCTGCCTTGATCGCTTGGCCACCTACCGTTATCATTGCAACCGAAAGAGCGGTAAGGCCAGCGGCCAAGAAATACCAAATCTGCAATGGAATACGATATGCAAAACCCGAAAGCCAGTTGTCTACCAACAAATAGGCCATCGGAAGTGCTAAAACGATGGAAATCATTACCGGTTTTGCAAACTCACTGGATAGCATCAGTGTTACTTGTGAAGCGCTTTGACCAAGAACCTTTCGTATACTGATTTCCTTTCTTCGCCTAGCGGCATTAAAAGCTGCCAGCCCGAACAGTCCGAGGCAGGAGATCAAAATGGCGATTCCGGCAAAATATTTTGATAGTGTTGACACCCTTTGTTCCGAAGCATATTGTGCTGCATAGGTCTGGTCAAGAAATTTATAGTCAAAGTCTATCCCGGGGCTATAACGCCCGTAAAAATCCTGAAGATTCTGCAAAGCGATCTTTTCTTTGCCCGCCTGTATCTTGGCCATGACTGTTCGTGTCCATTCAGGGCGCAGTACAAAGAACATGGGTTTGATTTCTTCGTGTAGCGATGCCAAATGGAAGTCTTCGGTGACGCCCACGATTTCAAAATCGATGTTTTCCAAAGTGACCTTTTTGCCTATGGGGCTATCCATTTTCATGGCATCAATTGCGGTTTGATTAAAGATGATCTTTGACTCCTCTGCCCCATATTCCCTTGAGAAGGACCTACCATTGATTATGTCGATATCAAATATTTCTATCATACTATAGTTTACCGGACGTATCTGGAATACCTCTCTTTCATCGGGAGATTTCCCGGGCCATTGCAATCGAGTTGTGGTATTGTTCCCTCCTACTATGTTGGTAGAAAGGCTACTAGCGGTTTTTACTCCCTCCAGTTGCTCTAGGGCTGATAGAAACGTATCTAGATTTTGCTTGATTTTCTCGTTTACATCAAAATAGACCAAATTGTCCTTGTCGTAGCCCAAATTTTTGGTTTGGGTAAAATCCAGTTGCTTGTAGACGATAAAAACAGAAAGGATCAAGACCGTAGAAATAGCGAATTGAAAAATGACAAGACCTTTTCGGGCCAATACTTCTCCAAAAGAGGTGTTGAGCTTGCCCTTAAGCGTGGTAATAGTGTTCAGCCCTGAGAGATAAAGGGCTGGATAGCTGCCAGCCAAAAGACCGGTGACCATAAGTATTGCACTAAATATCAGTACATATTTAAGTTCAAAGCCCAGCTTCATCTCCTTTGCTGTGAGTTCGTTGAACTGGGGCAATAGCAAGGCTACCAAAAGCAAGGCCATGATAGTGGAAATTCCGGTCATCAAAAGGGATTCCATCAAATATTGTGATACCAATGTGTTGCGTTTTGAGCCCATGGCCTTCTTTATCCCGATTTCCTTCAGTCTTCGGGAGGCATTGGCCGTTGACAAGTTCATGAAGTTGATACAGGCGATAACGAGTATCAAGAAAGCGATCAGGGAAAAAAGTTGTACATAGGCTATCCTTCCAGACTTTTCTACCCTGTCCCTGAACTTATCGTATAGATAATTATCGGAAAACAGACGTGTGGAGAGGAACCGACCGTTAAGGGCAGTCTTTGTTCCCAAATAGCCTTTTATCTTGGAATTGAATTCTTCAACATTGGTACCCTCATTCAGTACTAAATATACATTGGTAGTATTATAGTCCCAATTTGAGATTCTTGGACTAATCTCCTTTAAAAACTCGAACGGCAATACAAAATCAAACTGAAGTGAAGAGTTGCTCGGTACGTTTCTCATAATTCCGGAGACCGTGAACGGTCTTTCCCCATTAAACCTTACGATTTTACCAATTGCATTATGTGTATCTCCCAAAAGCTTAGTGGCCAAATCCTCAGATAACAGAACCGAGCTTTTACTTGAAAGAACATTCCTTTTGTGTCCTTGACTTAGTTCAAAGGAGAATACATCAAAAAATTCTGGACTGGCGAACAGTCCTTTGGCCTTTAGGTTCTTTTCCTCATGTGAGAACAAAAACTCGACGCTTCCCCTTACACTGGTACCGCTTTCGATTTCAGGAAACTCTTGGACCATAGCTTCCGATAGCAACCCGACCGTGCTGGGGTTTTGGATCCTGCGCCCGTCTATTTCAGGAGTTTCTACAACTTGATAGAGGCGTTCTTGGTTTTTATGGAATTTATCCACGCTAAGCTCATCAAAGACCCAAAGGGCAATTAGCATGACACATGCGATGCCAGTAGAAAGCCCGATAATGTTTATTAGGAAAGTGCTTTTGTTTTTTCTCATGTTTCTGAAGAAAAGTAGGAGGTTGTGCCGTAACATGATCTTGACCGTTTTAATGGATTGATTTGATGAGAATACTATCTATTGAATGCATAAGGTCAAATTCCATACCAGAACAATAATTCACTGATTATAAATTACTTATAATCTCATTGCAAATCTGACTGTACAATTATTAGACAGTATCTGTCTACTTTTTGAACAATTTCATTGGCATTGGTTCCTTAAAAAGAACATTTTTCGGGAATCCACTCCTACTTCTTAATCCGTCCCATTAAACTGCGATTATACAAAAACCATTCTCGGCGCCTGTTAAAGACCAAATGAGGATTTGTGAACACAATGTTCAATCCACTTTCCAATTTGTTCAATTCACCTTTTTTCTCACTAGGATGCCTTTCAAATCACCTTTCATTTGCATTGGATTTAGAACCGATTAAAATTATTTACGATGAAAAATTTAGTAGCCCTAGTCAGTCTTTTCTTTTTAACTTTTTCCATGAATGCCCAAGAACCTATAGATGGTATTTGGAATATGGGAAAAGCCAACACGCAAATTGAAATTGCAGAAGCCAGTGATGGCATTTACGAAGGAAAAATAATAGCCTCCGATAATACTGATGCAAAAATAGGAGCCACACTATTGAAGGATATCAAATTGGTTGATGGCGAATGGAGAGGAAAATTATTTGCCGCCAAAAAAAGAAAATGGATGGATACTGTTTTAAAAGCAGAAGAGAATCAACTTTTGGTCACTGTGAATGCAGGCATAATGAGTAAAACACTCAAATGGACCAAAGGATAACGGTAATCGAACAGTTCCAACAATTTAAAGAGATAAAAATGCAGATTGATCTCAAGTTCAAAACCGCTATCTTATTTTTCTTGGTCAGTTTCAACATACTTGCACAGGATTTTGAACTCTTTAAAGTTCAATCTGCCTACTATCCAAATCAAACTATTGAAGATTCTGAGACTGGTAGGGAAGTTGGTTTTTGGGAATGGAATGCACAACTTGCCATACCACAACGCTTAAAAAATGAAAAAACCGTACTTATACATCAATTGAGTTATACCAATTTGAGGACAGACGTGGAAGGAACCTTCGCCAATGACGAAACGGAAGCCAGCAAAGATTTCCATGCTATTTCGTATAGTTTAAACTGGATTCAAACCTTAGGCCCAAAGTGGAATCTCGCGGTAAATCTGTCACCAACTTTTGCTTCAGACTTTGACCAATCTTTAAATGCAGATGACTTTTTCTTTTTAGGTAATGCCCTGGCCATAAAAACGGTAAGCACTAAATTCAAATATGGATTTGGATTGGCCTACACCACCAGTTTTGGACGGCAGTTGGTCATTCCCATGGGAATGATAAGTTATCACACAAACAATATGGCACTGGATATTATCTTGCCCAATGGGCTATCGGTTGTTTTTAATAAGGACAAGGCATTTCACTATGGCTTTCAAGCAAGATTGAATGGCGGATTTTTTAACAACACCAGTGACATTCAAATCGTCAACGATGAAATTGACAGAGTGGGTTATGCTCGTTTGAACATTGGGCCTAAGATTGGATTTAGATTTAATGAAACCATAAAAATCAATCTTGAAGGAGGAATGGCCATAGCCAGAAGGCTTGACTTTGTTGATCCTGAGGGAGAAACATTCGATAGGACACCGGAGAATGGTCCTTTTTTCAAGGTTGGATTGTCTTTTAGCCCGAAAAGAAAAAGTAAATAGGTTCTTAAAAATGAGCAATGTTGAAAATAGATTATTTCCTTTGTTTTTTAATGCACACCAAGAGCCTGAAATTTTGAAGTTAAAAGCCATTAACATAGTACCCATAGTGCTGGCCTTATTGTTGCCTACACTGCGCTTTTATACGAATAGTGAAGTGCATGCTTCGGAATACGATTTGTTCATTTATGGACAGGTTTATACTTCTTTGTTCCTTATGTTCCTATGGTATTTCTTATGGCAATTATGGGACATTAAACGAGGGAATAAAAGATGGTACGCCTTGGCACTTTTTGGTCTTACCTCAATATTGTTCTTGATTTACCATAAAGTATTTGATACAGATACAGACTTCCGAATCCTTGGGCTACTTTTCCCCTCGGCCTTGATGTTGACTATTCAATACGCCTTAAGATCGCAGCAAAAGGCCTCCCATTTATTTTTGGAGAAGGAGCAACTACAAACAGAAAATTACAAAACCCAATTAAAGGCCCTGCAATCTCAAGTAGACCCACATTTCCTTTTTAATTCGCTAAATACCCTGCGGTCCATGGTTCGCCAGAACCATGCAAATTCAGAAAAATTCATCATGAGCCTTTCTGACTTTTTCAGACAAACGCTGAAGCATAACGAAAATAGCACCTTAAAGCTAAACGAAGAATTAGAACTCTTGGAGGCCTATTTGTTTTTGATGAAAAGTAGAAACGAGAAGGCCGTAGTAGTTGATATTGCGGTGGACAAAAAATTACATCAATTCCAACTCCCTACCATGGCGCTGCAAGTGGTGGTCGAAAATTGTTTTAAGCACAACAGTATGACCGCCAAGAAACCCCTGCTCATTGAAATCGGCAATATTGACCAAGAATATGTTATTGTGCGGAATAACCGACAGCCCATTTTAAGCGATGAAGTGCCCTCTGGCCGTGGCCTTGAACTCCTTGAAAAAAGATACGATTTGATGAACATCCAAAATGGAATAAAAATCATTGAAAACGAACATCACTTTAGTGTCCACTTAAAACTATTGAAAAAATGAACGTTCTAATAGTTGAAGATGAGGCCCATACTGCATCACTCCTGCAGGAAATTATTGAACAGAACGAGGATTTCATTGTGACCCAAGTGCTGGAAACCGTTGTGGAAACCGTACAATATCTCAGTAAAAACCAAGGAAAGCTGGACCTGCTTTTTTTTGATATTCAATTGGCAGATGGTAAGAGCTTTGAGATATTCAAGCACATTGATGTCACCCTACCTGTGATATTTTGTACCGCTTTTGATGACTACACCTTTTCGGCCATCAAGAACAATGGTATTGATTACGTATTAAAGCCATTTAAGGATAAAGAAATTCAGGAAGCCTTACAAAAGTTCACTCGTCTAAAAAGTAATTTTCAGGCCAACGAGAATTTGCAAAACCTTATTGAATCTGAAACAAGGGTTACGTACCAGCAAAACTTTCTGACCTACCAGCGGGAAAAAGCCCTGATAATTCCAGTTAAGGATGTTGCTCTATTTGCATTGGAATTTGAAACCCTTTTTCTCTACACCTACATTGGTAATAAACATAGTCTATTGAAGAAAGTGGAATATCTGGAATCGGTTTGCGACCCTGATCAATTTTTCCGAATCAACCGACAAATGTTGGTGAATAGGGATGCAATTACCTCCTTTGAGCCCTATTTTAATCGAAAGATAGTTTTGGAACTGAAGGTTAGAACAGAAGAAAAACCTATTGTAAGCAGACTAAAAGTTGGCCTTTTCAAAGCTTGGCTAGAGCAATAAGGGAAGAACCGGAACCCCCGGCATTACGAACGGTCTTAGGCACTATCAAAAGACCCTAAAGCTTCAAAGGTCTGAAAGCACCAAATTATTTATAGAGTTAAAATCAAAAACACAATTAAAAATGAAAAAAAAGCTAATAATACTTTGGTCTTGTATTGGTACAGTATATTTCTTATTTCTGATATGGAATGGTTTGTTCACCAGTGCATTATCAGAGCAAGAAATAGAAAAATACACTGAAATCCTACAACAAGATTATTCTGATAGTGAGTTCCAGCAAATGCGTTCGTTTATGGAAGAAGACGATGGCAAACCTGTCATCATGGTCAATGTTATAAAAACACATGATATTCCAAAAACCGTGAACGGCAAAACGTTTAGCTCCTCTGAAGAAGCTCTTGCTGATTACACAAGTTTTGTAGGACCATTTTTAATCAAGAGAGGTAGCTATCCCATATTTAATGGAACAGCACTAATGGATGCTCCTGAGGTGTGGGGAATTGAAAACGCAAGAGAATGGACGACAGGTTCTCTGGTAAGATATAGAAGCCGCAGGGTAATGTTGGAATTATCTACAAACCCTGATTTTAAAAAATTTCATGATGGCAAAGTAGCGGGCATAGAAAAGACATTCGCTTTCCCGGTAAGTACCGATATTCATCTTGTCAACTTAAGC
>JANQRD010000058.1 GCA_028284725.1 Allomuricauda sp.
AACATCACCTTAAATAACCTCCTGCGCATGCAAAGTGGATTGGAATGGGACGAAGATTATTCCTCCGTATCCGATGTCACCCGCATGCTTTTCAAGGAAAGTGATATGACCAAATCTCAAAGAGCCAAACCACTGGTAGCACAACCTGGCGAAGTTTGGAATTACTCCTCAGGAACCACGAATTTGTTGTCTGGGGTTTTGAGGCAACAGTTTCGTTCACACCAAGAATATCTCGATTTTCCTTATGCAGAACTCATTGACAAAATTGGGATGCACAGCATGTTACTGGAAGCTGACAGGGTTGGAAATTATGTGGGGTCTTCCTATGCGTGGGCCAGTACAAGGGACTGGGGACGCTTCGGTCAACTCTATTTGGACCAGGGCCTTTGGAATGGAGCTCAAATTTTTCATCCAGATTGGGTGAATTACGTGAGCAAACCTACCCAGCACTCCGATGGAAGATATGGAGCGCACTTTTGGCTGAATTCAGAGGGAAGATACCCAGATGTACCAAGAGACCTCTACTCCTGTAATGGGCATTTAGGACAGTACATCTTTATTATCCCCTCGAAGGATTTGGTGGTTGTCCGTACAGGACTGGCGAAAGAACCTGACTTTGATATAAATTCTTTTCTGTCAGAAGTCGTGAAATCAGTGCATTATGTCGATAATGTACCGTAAAAAATAGTGTAAACCACAACAAAACGGCACTTCACAACAATAATTTCATTTAGGGGAACACTGGTGGTACATTTACAATGTAATAATAACGAAAGTAAATTTTTTCATTTTCATATAGTGTTCTCGTAAAAGAGTCTTGACCCAAGTGGCAAGGCTCTTTTTGGTTTAGCTGGGTTAGGGCTACTTGACACGGATTTCACGAATTGGCACAAATACCAATCAATTTAAATTGTATACTGTGAATTGTCCATTGAATTAGGGAATCCAGTTGTTCTTGCCAAAATTGGGCTTTCGTTTTTCCAAAAAGGCATTTCTACCCTCCTTGGCCTCATCGGTCATATAAGCCAATCGGGTGGCTTCACCCGCAAACACCTGCTGCCCAACCATGCCATCATCGGTAAGATTCATGGCGAATTTTAGCATTTTAATGGAAGTTGGAGATTTGGCCAATACTTCCTGTGCCCACTGGTAGGCAGTCTCTTCCAACTCATCATGGGGAACCACTGCGTTCACCATTCCCATTTCATAGGCTTCCTGGGCGGAATAATTTCTTCCCAGAAAAAAAATCTCCCTCGCCTTTTTCTGCCCCACCATCTTTGCTAAGTATGCCGACCCATAGCCACCGTCAAAACTGGTCACATCGGCATCAGTTTGCTTAAAGATGGCGTGTTCCTTACTGGCAAGCGTCATATCACAAACCACATGCAAACTATGTCCACCACCTACGGCCCAACCTGGCACCACAGCAATCACCACTTTGGGCATAAAGCGTATTAAACGTTGTACTTCCAAAATATTTAAGCGATGATACCCATCCTCTCCTACATACCCCTGGTGTCCCCTAGCTTTTTGATCCCCGCCACTACAAAAGGCCCATTTACCATCTTTATTGGATGGACCTTCCCCTGAGAGCAGAACCACACCTATGGAAGTATCTTCCTGTGCATCGTAAAAAGCCTTATAAAGCTCGCTGGTGGTCTTAGGCCGAAACGCATTGCGCACATCCGGTCTATTAAATGCAATTCGAGCCACTCCGTCGCATTTTTTATAGGTAATATCTTCAAATTCGATAGCGGTTTGCCATGGGATGTCTTTCATAATAAGTGATTCTAGAAGTTGTACAAATTAACGGATTTTGAATCTAAAGCACATTTGAAAATTCTGAGGAAAAGGTGAAAAGGACTTTTAAAAAAAGAAAGACCCGCCATTTCAGCGAGCCTTCCAACTAAACATAACCTAAAAGTAAGAACAGTCTTATTCACCTTGGCCCAAGGAAAAGCCCCTTCGGCCATCAAATTCATAGAGATTTTCAGTTTTTATGACCTCCCATCCTTCATTATTCAGTCTTGACAAAAGTGCGATGACTTGTTCGTAGACGATGGGTTCATAGCTCAAGTTTTTATAATCCGTTACAGCGTTATCAGCAACAAACCGGCACCGCCAATGATCGGTGCAATAGGTTTCGGGAAGCCCATTGGGGTATACCTTCACCCCTCGATTTGTAATCATTTTTAGCTTCATCTTGTAGGCATCAATTTGGGAAAGACTCTCACCGATTTGTTCCGGATCGGCACCTTGCCAATTGATAAATACATCAACTCCGACCAGTACCTGCTCCTCTTTCTTCCGCGTGTAAGTGGGAATGGAGATATTTCCTTTCCCTTTATCCAGCACACTTGCAGAAAGTTTTTGCGGTTTTTGTCCAAGATTGGCTATCACTCGATCTGCAAACTCGGAAGTGGATACCTTTTTGGTGCTTACATCTTTTTGATAAACATCGGCGGTGTGGTACCCTTCTTCCATAGTGGTAAGCCACGCATTTTTAATACGGTCGGCAATTTCGGTTTTTCCGATGTGGGCCAGCATCATTACGGCCGCGTTGATGAGCCCAGATGGATTGGCAATATTCTGACCTGCAATATCCGGTGCCGATCCGTGTATGGCCTCAAACATGGCTACTTCACTTCCTATATTGGCTGATCCGGCCATCCCCACAGACCCAGCAATTTCCGCGGCAATGTCTGAAATGATATCACCGTAAAGATTTGAGGTGACCACCACATCGTAAGCTTCGGGATTGGCTGCCAATCGTGCTGCCCCGATATCTATAATCTGCGTTTCGGCCTTTATATGTGGGTATTCCACGGCAATTTCATCAAATACCTTATGAAAGAGACCGTCCGTTAGTTTCATGATGTTGTCCTTAAGCATACAGGTGACCTTCTTTCTGCCATAAGCATTGGCATATTCGAAAGCGTAGCGTACGATTTTTTCGCATCCTGGTCTTGTAATCAACTTAAGGCACTGTACCACATCTGTGGTTTGTTGGTGTTCAATACCTGCATATAGATCTTCCTCGTTTTCTCTGATAATTACCACATCCATATTGGGAAAATGGGTATGCACATATGGATGCAAGGAAGCCACTGGGCGAACGTTGGAATACAGACCCAAAGACTTTCTAAGGGTAACATTGAGGCTTTTGTAGCCCTTCCCCTGTGGTGTGGTAATAGGTGCTTTAAAAATAATCTTGTTCTGCTTTATGGTCTTCCAAGCAGCTTGATCAATGCCTGCTGAATTTCCGGCCAAGTAAACTTTCTCCCCCAGATTAATTGGTTCAGGTTCAATGTTGGCACCGCTGGCCATTAAAATTTTTAAAGTTGCGTCCATAATTTCTGGACCGATGCCATCCCCATGGGCGACGGCTACTTTGACTACTTCGTCTGCATGTTGTGTGGTTGGTTTCTCTTGCAACAGATGCTGATTCATGTAACAGGATTTTATGATTTTGTACAAATCTCCTAATATTTTTTCATTAAATTTTATTTATGTTTTTTATATTTCACATAAATATATGTAATGGTTAAGTTTTCATCCAGTATTTACTTTATGAGCAAAATAGGTTTCGTACACTATAAATTTCAGGCCATTTGCGGGATGAAAAGGAATTTCCCGATAACTTCTTTGCAGTCAATAGATTTTAACTTTGAATGTTATTTCTTTGTAATCTTCCGACTAAAAAAGCGCCAAAAAACATTCGAAAATGGTCCAGATTGTTATCACTCCCTATGCAAAATCAGATTATGAAGATTGGCTTCAAATGTCTTTGGATCTGTTCAAGGACTATCCGCCTGAGGACACGGAATTGGATTTAAAGAGGGTATTAGGAAAAGGCAACTACCAAACCTTTATGGCAAAAAATGGTGAAGCCAACATCGGATTTGTTACAGCTTCCATTCGGTCAGACTATGTGGAAGGGGCTTCCTCTTTTCCAGTTGGTTATATGGAGGCCATTTATGTGAAATCTGACTACAGAAAACATGGAGTCGCCAGAAATCTATATGAAAAAGTGGAGTCTTGGGCTCTTGAAAATGGATGTTTAGAGATGGGATCCGATACCTGGCTGTGGAATAAAGCAGCTCAAAAATTCCATGCCCAATTAGGATTTCGTAAGGAAGATGTGTTGGTGCATTACATTAAGTCCATTGGAAAAGGGTAAGATTTTTATATGAATTTGTCCTAGTTCCTATTTTTTGCCTCAATCCATTTAGCCATATATTTAGTGGACGTAACGGTTTGGTGTTGTAACAACCGCCCAGTGAAGTTAGCGGTCCGATGAGCTTCCAAATTGTTTTGCAGTGTCTCCAGACTGGATTTTAAGCGATGTTGAAGTTTGGTTTTTTCATAAAGCCCGTTGATAATTTCGACAGCGTTGTTTTGGGCTTCGCTCCATTTAGTTTCACTGGTATATAAAACGACTGCAGCTTTTGCAAAGGACTTTTCATCATCACAAATGCTCCCACTCCAAGGCAACTCTCCGTACATGCCCTCTGCGCCAACGGATGTGGTTACGTTGGGAGTACCATTCAGCATCGCTTCCGCTAATTTTCCTTTAATACCGGCGCCGAAACGCAATGGAGCTAAGCAAATTCTGACTTTCTGAAGTTCAAAATCCAAATTTTCAGCCCAACCCAGTATATGGAATCCCTCTTTGGGATTGTGGATTTGTAAAATCGACTTCGGCAGGTATGCTCCATAGATTTTTAATTCCGCTTTGGGTAATTTTTCCCGAATCAGTGGCCAAATGGTATCTTTTAAATAATGCATTGAATCCACATTGGGAGCATGTTTGCCGTTTCCGAAGCTGACAAAGTCTCTGCGCTCGTGAAAACTGGGCCAGTGTTGGTGTTCTTCCTTCGATATGTTGTCAAGCATAAAAGGAAGGTGTAGTAGCAGTTCTTTAGGAACTTGAAGTTCCTTTTGCAAAATTTCGACCTCAAAAGTAGAAACCATTAGTGAAATATCCGAACGATAAATACTGGCCACCTCCCGCAAGGTCAGGGGATGGTTTCTCCATGTGGTTAATTTGAACTCCTCTCCTTTTACATGGCACTCTTCCCTGGATTTTCGCAGTGAATGCAAATCCTCTGTGTTCAATATCCGAAGGGCATTGGGAGCGAATTCGGCCACTCGCCATCCGAATTGTTCCTCCACCATGAATCGATCGAAAACGACAACCTCGGGATTCAACTCTTTGACAAACACATCAAAACTGGAATGATTCAATCGGATTGAAACGGTTTCTACCTGAAATTCCTGAAGATTAAAGCTATACTCAGTTTTTTCGGCGGTAGATCCAAAATAAAGTTTGTATTCAAAATCCTTAAAAGCATTCATAAGCTGCAGCATCCGATGACCAGCGGCTGTGGTGCTGGGTTCGGGCCAAACATGTCCGATAATTAGGACTTTTTTCATGTTGGCTACATTAACGCGGCAAACTTTCTGGAAATGCTGGATCGCAATTTGCGCTCATAATCTTCTTCCAACCACTCTTTGTAGTTTTTCGTGTTGTTCATGATGCAATAGGAATATTGGCGGACGCGATAGGCGATTTCCTCTTTGAGTTCCTTCGCCAAGATACGGGCGTCAAACACATCCTCACTATTCTCGACACAGATCTGGGCGTGTTGCTCAATGCTCATTTCAAGCACTTGTTTCGACTTTCCACCTCGGGCGAATATCTTTTTGTATTCTTCCTTAATGTCGAACGTAATGCTTTTGGATTTGCTGAACTTTGCCTTGAGCTCATCCGGCATTTCGTAAACAAATTCACGTTCGATTTCCTCATCATTTTTGATATTTTCCAAATAGAAATCCGGAAAATGAAAAATCTCCTGCCAATCCACAGGAGCATCCCAAGGACCAAATCTGGCGATGTTGTTTCCCAAATCGATTACACTGAAGTCATCCTTATTGGGAAGCACCCTAGAACCTCTTCCAATCATTTGGAAATAGAGCGTTAGCGACCTTGTAGCCCTATTCAATATAATGGACTCGACAGTGGGTTCATCAAAACCTGTGGTAAGAATACTTACAGAGGTAAGGATGGCACCAGGGGTCTTTGCGAACCAATCCAAGATTTCGGCACGTTCCGTAGCCGTATTTTTATTATCCAGATGGCGAATGTCGTACCCCGCCTTTTTAAAGGTTTCGTACACGTACAGTGATGTATTGATACCATTGTTGAAAATTAGGGTTTTGGTCCCCTTGGCAATTTCTT
This sequence comes from Allomuricauda sp., assembly GCA_028284725.1. GTDB lineage: Bacteria > Bacteroidota > Bacteroidia > Flavobacteriales > Flavobacteriaceae > Flagellimonas. Next base: position 6,242 of record JANQRD010000058.1, read on the forward strand.
CATAAGCGGAAAGCAATTTACCAAGCATACTATGATTGCCATAGAACTCATCGGAGGATTTAACAGTGTAATCCCCATGTATGCCCAATTTTAAAGTTTTGAGGCTAACATCGTAGTTGTAAAGATTGGCCTTTGCCAAAAACCGCTTTTCAATTAAAGATTTAATAGACTCCCCAACAATAAGATGCTTGTAATGATCTTTCATAGGGAGTTTGATATTGGAACTCAATGGCGTGGCCGTTACCCCTAAAATTGTCGATTCTTCGAAGTACTTGAACAGTTTCCGAAAGGAATTGTAGTGGGCTTCATCTATGATTACCAGTCCAATGTTGTTAATCGTGACCTTTTCTTCTTGAAGTCTGTTGTTCAATGTCTCCACCATGGCCACAAAGCACATATACTCATCTTGGTCGCGAAGTTCCTTCACCTCGCTGTTGATGATCTTATTGGTGACCCCAAAACCGTGTAGCATGTTTGAGGTTTGCCGACTCAGCTCGATTCTATGGGTCAGCACCATGACCTTTTTGCCGGTTTGTTGGATGTATCTCCGGGTTATTTCAGAAAAGACCACCGTTTTTCCGCCACCAGTTGGCAGTTGGTACAATATGTTTGTACCCTCCGGGAGTTCGTTGATGTGCTTGAAGATCTTTTTAAGGTCTTCTTGCTGATAATCGTATAGTGTTTTACGGTTTACGGGTCTTTCTACCTCCAAGGAAAATGGATTAAATGTTCCAAACTAAAAAACCTTACAAAATTAGCTGTTTTTTATACTCGAGTTAAATTTTACCACAGGATTTCTATTAAGATACTATCAACAATTGCTAAGGGGAGGTTAAATTTTTGTTGATAATGCTAATAACATTTTGATAACAATAGCAAAATGCTATTGGAAAATTTCCTTTTATGATGTATTATGGAGGTTTAATCAACCGAAACGAAATTCTTTATGAGGCAGTTAAAAATCATCAAGCAGGTAACCAATCGTGAATCCAAGTCTCTTGACAAATACCTTCAGGATATCAGCAAAATTGAATTGATTACTGCCGAAGAGGAGGTTGAACTGGCCCAACGTATAAAATCTGGTGATCAATTGGCTCTTGAGAAATTAACGAATGCAAACCTTCGGTTTGTGGTTTCCGTTGCAAAGCAATATCAGAATCAAGGGCTTACGCTTCCCGATTTGATTAACGAAGGTAACGTAGGATTGGTGAAAGCTGCCAAACGCTTTGACGAGACCCGCGGATTCAAATTCATTTCGTATGCCGTATGGTGGATTCGTCAGTCAATTTTACAAGCGTTGGCCGAGCAATCCAGGGTAGTTCGGTTGCCTTTGAACAAGATTGGTTCAATCAATAAAATCAAAAAGACCTTTTCCTATTTGGAACAGGCTCATGAACGTCCGCCCTCGGCCGAAGAGATAGCTAAGGAACTGGACATGACGGTCACTGAGGTAAAGCAATCACTGACCAATACGGGCAGGCATGTGTCCATGGATGCTCCGCTAAAAGAAGGTGAAACCTCAAGTTTGTACGATGTGCTGAATTCTGCGGAATCTCCAAAACCCGACAAAGAGTTATTACACCAATCGTTGAACACTGAGATCAACCGGGCTTTGGATACCCTATCTCCGCGGGAAGCCGATGTGGTACGATTGTACTATGGCATCGGTGATCAACAATCCATGACTTTGGAGGAGATAGGAAGTACATTTGATCTTACACGCGAGCGCGTTAGGCAAATCCGGGAAAAGGCCATCCGGAAACTGAGGCACACGTCAAAAAGTAAAATTCTAAAATCGTATTTGGGTTGATGGCTAATTCAAATAAAAAAGGGGATGCTTTATCAACATCCCCTCTTTTTATGATATCCACTTTAAACTATTGTGGGCGACTCAACTGGCTAATGTTAAAGTCGGTCAAAATATCGTTTAAGTCTTGAATGAAATTCAAGTAAGCTGTGTTTTCTTGATTTTGATTTTTCATAAGATATGGTGTTTTGGGACTTTTCTTAAAGATAATCCAGCTCTGCAAGCTCGTTAATGCTCAAAATTTCGTTAAGTTCTTGAAGGAAGGCCAAATATTCCTCGCCGTAGGTATCGTACAACATGGGATTTATGGTTTTTTGTTTGGGGTTAAACTTATAACGTGAATCTATACGAAAGATTATGGATCAGCAATAATTTGTGGTGAAATTCCTTCAAGGAGTTGTGAAAAAGCAAAATCCAAAGGTTGTGGAAGCTCTATATTATTCGGTTTCGAAAATGTCAAGGGAGACTTCAAAATCCATATTAAGGTCGGGATCTAGGTGGGATGGGCGTATGCCGAATTCATCATAAAGAAAGCATAGGCTCATGGGGAGCTTCTTTCCTTTTTCAGAAGTTGTCATACCCAGTTTTTGGAGCAACTTTGTCTTTACCTCAAAGGCTTTATTGCTCACTTTAAGGTCTTCACAATTCTCCAATTCTTCAAGGAGGGGAATCTCTTTCTCGTCCCCTACCTCCAATATTTCTTCCAATAAAAGGATGCTACAATCGAGATCAGAAGCGTGTTCAAACAACTGATGAAAGATACTACGATAATGTTCGGGAAGGCAATTATCTTTCATGGTATGTTGGATTTGGTTGCTACATATTGCGGAGTACTTCAATTTCAAAATCTACCAACTCCTCTACTTTTGGATACTCCACCAAAAACTGGTTGTACAGGAAATTGAGGTACTTAACATCGTTATCAGTTTGACAAACAGTGACCATTTGCTCTGTGATTTCCAAGAGGCTCACCGTACGCATCATTTTCAAACAGGGCTGTATTTTTTGGCAGGCAAAGTCCACGCCCCTAAAATTTTTGGCCTGCAGTTGAACTTTGACACTTCCAATGAATTCAAAAATATTTTGTTTGTAAAGGCGGATAAGTTCTTCCAAGAGTTCCATTTCACCCATGCATTCCTGGAGCACAGGTTTTAGATTTACCTTATCGGAAGCTATAATCGATTCCAGGTTTTGCACTGCCAATTCCTTGCTCAATGCATCCTGCTTCTGTAAATTCATGGATTCCTCAAGGTATACGTCGAAAGAACCATCAATTCGCTTACTTACAATTTTGAGGGAGTTCACTAGGTCTTGTTGTTTTTTATTCAGCTCGGTTTTTTCCAATATTGAAATCAAGGAAAGTAAGGCATCCGTATCTTTTTTAAGGTCATCAGCCTTCGTTTTGGGGCTGCCCAAAATGCCTACTTGCTCATATATCACTTCCAACTGTTTTGTCGCTGGAACGCCAAAAACACTGTCTTCCAACTCATGTTTAAAGCTTTCAAATGATTTTTTAAGTTCACCGGCCTCCACAGTTCCCAATTCTTCATAAGAAAAACTGCTCAAGCCTATTTCCAATTTTTCCAAATACGTAAGTAATTCTCTTGCTTCCAAACTTCTATAATTAATGGTGATCTAACCTCTTAAAGGTGTTGAATTACCTCCCGTGGTACAACTTAATGTTCCATAGCAACTGGATTTTGTTGTCAAATGGCATTATTTGTAGGTGTAAGAAATTTGTAAGGTGCTATTTTATGCCACAAGTGGTTTGTAAGTTTCAGTTTGGTAGACCGAAAAGATCAAAAAACCGAAGCTTTAGAAGAGAAAACCATATTCTGGGGCGAAACCCTACTACGAGTCCTGGATGAGGTACAAGCTATAGTGAAGACGATGCTATGGGCTATCCGTTTTCGCGCTCAGCAAGCCGGTCTTTTACATATTCCACCTTGGTCTTTCCATGCGGTTTGGGATTTCCCTTTTCGTCAAGGTTTACCATAATGATATTATCCACAGTCACAATGCTCTCATGGGTCATCTTGTTCCGCACTTCACAGTTTAGGGAGATGGAGGTAACCCCAAACTTTATAACCTCGATTCCAATTTCTATAATATCACCCTCCACTGCCGTACTCATAAAGTTGATTTCGGACATGTATTTGGTGACGACCTTTTTATTTTCGAGCTGAACAATGCTGTACAACGCCGCTTCCTCGTCGATCCAGGCCAGTACCTTTCCGCCGAACAAGGTTCCATTGGCGTTTAGATCCTCTGGCTTGACCCATTTTCTTGTATGAAATCTCATGGAACATCAAATTATTTTACAAAATTCAACCTTTTACCATCAAGAACTAGTGAATAGGTGGTTTTTAACAAAATGATTGTGTTTTTATAAAGTTTGTTAATCAAAAAATAAACTTTTCTTAATTCCCTAGCTTATGAATTTCAATGCCAATAAATTGATGCATCAATCAATCTAACCAGCGAATGGACGCAGTCTCCAACTACTATTCAGATCCAAGTTTTACTGTCTTTAACGTACCCAATTGGAGGGCCAAATTCTACAAATTTCTTTCTGTTAGCGTGTGGGGAAATCTGCCAAGTAATATTCAGCGAAACCTATCGGCATGGTATAGTTCCTTTTATGAAAAGCCGGTTTCCAAAAGGATTATCAAACCCTACATTCGAATGAATTATTCGGATAAAAACTATCTGGAAAAGTTTAAGCCACCCAATGGAAAAACTGATTTCGATTGTTTTCAAGATTTTTTCATTCGAGAGTTCAAGTCATTACCGGAAACGGAGAGCTCTTTTGTTTGGCCCTGTGAAGGATTGTTGTGCGATGCGGATAAAATCCATAATCTGGGCATGGTGCATGTGAAATGCGATATCCGGACAGTTTCCACGGTCTTTGGACTTGAGGAGGGCCAGATTCCTTCTTCTTATTCGTTTACTAACGTTTTTTTGCACAATAAAAATTACCATCGTATTCATTCACCCATAGACGGAACCATTACCCGAATACAACATGTGCCGGGGGATTTGGTTGTACTGCGTCCCTGGATCTATAAAAATAACCCCTCCCTCCC
>JANQRD010000060.1 GCA_028284725.1 Allomuricauda sp.
GGCCAATAACTAAGACCACCGCTTGGAGTTTGAAAATCCCCTAATCTTTTGATGGCCGCTTCAATGTTTTTCTCGATTTTCTTTTTCTCATCGAAAGTAATATCCAGCACATCGGTCAAGAACAACTGCGGAAATGCTGCCGACGTAGTTTGTTCCACACAGCCATGGGGATATTGTAGCAAGTAAGCCATCCTCTTGGAAAAGTCCATTGGAGGAAGGGTGGAAAACTCAATAAAGGCGGAATTTGTGCCCGAAGTACCAAAAGTTTCGAATGAAATTGTTTCGGATTGATTGGCCTCTACCGTGTACGATGTGCTTTTTGTAGTGATTGGATTGGGATTGAGCACATCAATTTCAATTTCGTCATTTGCTCTTTCTCCCGCACCCGATGCTGTAACTTTAATGGTCTGAAACGATGTTGTGGGATTCACCTTAAAGTCAAAATTCACGATTTGCTCCCCAACGGTATTGAAAGAGATATTTTTCGAAGTGGTTCCCAAGGGTTCCAAAGCCTTTCCCGCATCGATAGAAACCTTCACATTTTTGACCTTTTTTTCCATGGCAAAAACTGTGACAGGAATGGTAACTTTTTCCCCAGGGGATAGTTTTCTGGGTAAAGAGGTCAATACCATCAATGGTTTGCGCACCGGAGTGGTTTTCTCGGTATTCCCATAAGCACTGTTTTGATTGCCTGCGACAATCATTGTACGCACAGAACCCACATAATTGGGCATAGCAATGGTATGGGATGCTTTTTCACCTGCATTCAACGTAAAGGGCCCCAAATAACTAACAACGGGTTTAAAGCGTTGTGCCTTTCTATTTTGGGCACCTTCACCAATACCGCCACCACCGACGGCGTAAATATTATCTACGCTGATGGAATAGGCCCCCATGACATCATCAAAAACATCGAAGGTTTTGACGCCCAAGGCCTGTCTGGCATAAAACGAGCCATGGATATCAGGAGTTTGAAATCGGGTAAGATCTAGCAAACCTTCATCCACAACGGCCAAGGAATAGGTCATGGGCTTGTTGTCGGCTTCGGAGACGGTCACGTCAAAAGAGGATTCAGGTTGTAAAACATCAGGCATTTGAAGTTGAGGGTCTAGGTATGTAGCCGGATTCTCCACCAAAAGCGGAACCACGCCATACAAGCGAATGGGAAGGTCATTGGCAACTTGCCCATGGGGTTGCAACAACGAAATGTTGATGTAGGCATTAGGAGCCATCTCAGCAGTAATGGGAATGGTTGCCTGGGTTTCTTTGGCGGATGTTTCCACCCACTGCTGCGACAACACTTCGGAGCCGTTTTCAATGCTGAGCAAAGCCCGTCCACCCCGGTCGGAGGGAAAGGTCACAGTCGCCTGCTCCCCCAAAGTATATTTTTCCTTGTCTGCGGAGAAAATGAGAATTTTGGAACTTTCCGTATCCCCGGAAGCGGGTCTTCTCCACCAATTTCGATAGAAATATGCGGTTCGCCCTGCAGCATGTCCAGACACCTCGTCGATGACACGAATCAAGAAGCGCCCTCCGTCATCGTCAGGAACGTTCACACTAAAACTGCCTTTTCCGTTTGCTCCAGTAACAACTTCCATTTCCTTGAATGGACGGTGTACTGTGGCGTTTTCGTATCGGGACAGATTATCATAACCCCGGTTCCACCACCAGCGCCATTCTATTTTAAAGATTTGAACCTTCAGTTTTCGATTGGCAGCAGATTTTCCTTCCGCATTAACCGTTACCACATCGAACTCCGTGGCCTCATCCGTATGGTATGAACCATATCTTTGGGCTTTTGGTGAGCGCAATCCCACGAAGTGGGAGAAAGGGGCTAGATTCTTGGAAAATACATCGACAGAGAAGTCCCCACCACCTTCAAAAACTTTAGTGGTAAAGGTAGCTCGAAGCATCCCTGGGGCGTTTCTACTTGTAGTAATTTTTTCATTGATATCGATCGAACCATTTTCATCCAACTTACCTGAAATCAACTTCATCTCCGTATCGGCGAAGGTGCGAACGGGATCTTGAAAAACATATCCCTGGTGGTTAGGGAAAGCAAATGGCGCACTTTGCAATCTGGCATCGATATCGATGTTGAGATTGCGTGCCGGTGCCCCGTGCAACCACTGCACTTCAGCTTTTCCCCTGTTGTTTTTGTTGGCCTCCAGAACTTCTCCTTCAAAGGAGAGATTGATTTTTAATCGATTTGGTTTTATGGTGGCGATTTTCAGGCTCTTATTGTATTCTGCGCCACCAACAATGATTCTGGCATTCCAGGTTCCCGTAGGGACTTCAGGTTTGGTGGGGATGGGGAAATAATGAAAGTTACCCTCCTTTTTGGCATAAAGGCCAGGGGCAATGTTTACCGTGCCTTCTTTAAGTACATTGCGTTGCACCAACTTGCCACGCGCATCGGTGACTTCCAAGGTTATAGGATGATTATCGGGTAAGGGATTGTTTTTATCATCCAGTACAAAGGTAAGATGCACGGTATCCCCAGGGCGATGCACCCCTCGTTCCGTATAGATGAAACCTTGCAAACCGTCTTGTAGGTATTCGCCCGATACGTCAAATTTGCTCAGGGAAAGCGCATAGCCGTCCAAAAGTCGGACGTATGCGAAATTGTTTTCCTTTTCAGCAATGGCGAAGGATACTTTTTTATCCCCATCGTAGATTCCGAATCCAGCAGCATCTGTGATGACTTCACTTAATAATTGTTGCTGGTAATTGTACAATTTGATGGTGGTATTGCTTTCGGGCTTGGTGGTTAGCAGATTGGTCGCCGCAAAATGGTAAGAACGATTGTTGCCTTTTTTTACTATCAGCCCCAAATCACTGCCCAACAGATTGGTAGTCACGATGCGGGTATCGTTGTAATAAGCCGGATGACACGGATTGTCACGTTCTTCCCAATTGTAATTGTAGTTTCGCCAATAATATATTTCATTGTCCCAATAGCGTTCCTCAAGTGCTTCATCGCTAAGATTTTGCCCTTCGGTATTTATGGTTTCCAACTCATCGGAAATGTTTGCCGAACCATCACAGGCGTAAGAAGTATGTTCTTGCTTAAAGCTAAACTCCACACGGTACAACGAGCCTGGATTTACTTGAATAAGTTCGGATAGATCCAATGCATGGGCTTTCCAGTAGCTGGTGTTTTCCTCGGAATCCTCTGAGAGGGGAATTACTTTATAAGCGACTCTTCTGCCTACCGCTCTTAGGTCGTTGTTATATTTTTGCGTGAGGTTGTTGTTTTGTAGGTATTGCAACATATTGTTTTCAAAAACCTGAATCACCCGAACTTCCACCGCTGAGAGATTGACCGTTTCAAAATAAATGGGCGTGGAGGTGGCATTCGGCAAAATGGTTCCTTTGGAAATCATTCGAACACTTGGCTTTAATTGCTCAAAAGAAACCAGTTCTGAAAATGAATTTTTTAGGGCGAAGCCATATTCACTTTTGATACCTTCATGCACATTCACCCGTACTTGTCCCAGTATTCGGGTGGAAGGGTATACTTTCAATAGATTTCCATCAATTTCATATCTCAGATTATTGGCATTTTCAATGGTGACCAGGCCGGAAAGATTTTGGTTTTCTTTTAAAGGTTCCGAAAAGTTAAGGATCAACGTGGCATTGGGAGCTGATGTTGTTTTGGCATCCACTACCACAAATTTGTTCAGCCCTGGAACCGTGTAGTTCTCGGAGCCCTCGTTTTCCACTCCCAAATCCTTCCCACTCCAGCGAATTGAAATTTCACTGTCTTCCGTTTGTCTTGGGATACTGTCAATTCTAAAGCTGAAATACTGGGCATCATCCGCAGTGTTCTCCCATTTTACAGAGATGTTTTTATCATCTTGTTTGACTTTTAGAACATTTTTGATTTTAGATCCGGCCAAAATATCAGAAGCATTTAAGGTACCCGTGAGGTATTGCCAGTTTTTACTGTACGATTGTAGATTTCCAAGATTGATTTTAAAATTGGGGGTGATAGTCTTAAAACTGAAGGTGTAGTTATTAAAGTCGCTATCGATATCCTCAAAAAGTTTGTGCAATGCCAGGTTTACGGAATATTCGGTGTCTGGGTTCAAATATTCAGAAGGTTGGAAGGTGAGCTCCCTTCCATTTTCAATAGCCAGTTTTCCCTCCACCTTCGGTGTGATTTTCAAATAGTCCGATGGGATTTCCTGGGTAAGTTCGAACTGGGTCAACTGTTGCGCCAGCACAATTTTAATAGGTTCTGCGATGCTGCGCACACCATGGGTATGATAGCTGATGTAGTCTTTGAACTTAAAAAGGTTGTCCGTCTCCGTGGAATCCGTCTTTTTTTTACAGGAAACGGACAATATCAGCAAGGAAATCAAAAAAAATCGAGAAAGGCGAGCCATCTGAAAAGGGAATTAATTGCACATGTTTTTAACCACGAACAAGATAGCTTAAAAATGGAAAGAGGGGCTTTGGTAGTTTATGAATGGCTTGATAAGATTTACGGATGGGTTTTGGAATTCGGACGGAACCTTATGAAATATTTATGATTCGCTCCCAGAAAAGAGCTTCTAAAAATGATAACTTGAAAGCTCACAACCTAAAACTACACACCGATGATTCGAAATTTTGTTCTTCTATTTTTAGCCGCAGGTTTTTTTTGCGCGGTCAACGCCCAGCAGTCAGACTATCAAATGGTGGCACAGACCGTAAGCTACTATCTCGATGGCGGCACCAATAACGATTTTGACACTTTAAAAAAGGCCTTTCATGAAACGGCGACCATGAAATACATTACCAAAGAGGGCTATAAAGAAGTGAATGCCCTGGAGTTTTTTGGGAAAGGCATGAAACCTGGGCCAAAACAAAACCGGGAAACCCGAATTGCGGACATTACCATTTCCGGCCATGCTGCCAATGCCCGATTGGAAATCGAATATCCTGACTTTACTTTTATCGACTTTATGAATCTGTTAAAGATTGACGGGGAATGGAAAATCGTGAACAAAATCTTTTATAGGAAGGTTGATTAATCTATAATTAAGATCTAGATAATTATGAAAAATACTATTTATATCATAGCAGCATTTGCTATGGTTACAGCTTGCAATCCAGCGGCAGAGACGGGGAAAGAAACAAATACCGTTGAAAAAATCACTGAAGAAGAAGCTTTGGAGCTACTTCATACTTGGACTAATGCCTATTTGAAAGGAGATGCCGAGCCGCTTAAGGAGGTATTGGATGAATCTTGGGTGTATTCGGGTTCATCGGATGGATCTACTTCGGACAAACAGGCCACGATTGAGGAATTTAGTAATGCCGACTATTTTTTCGAAGATATCACCTATGAAAATTTGGATGTGCGTTTATTTGGGGATATAGCTGTTGTTCGAGGAATGGAAAGCATGGTAATACTTGGAAGTTCAAAACAGGATACAACCATACTAAGTCTGAGGTTTACCGATGTTTACCAGAAGAAAGATGGAAAAGTAAAAGCAATTTCCACGCACAGTTCCCCGATTGAATAGGGCACTATTTCATTCAGGTTAACATCACCAGCCTCCAGAGGCACCTCCACCACCAAAACCACCTCCGCCGAAACCGCCTCCAAAGCCTCCGGAACCAAAACCGCCTCCACCAAATCCTCCGGAGGAACGTGAGCTTCGACCCATATTGCTAAGGATGATCATATCCCAAATATCTGGGCCACGGCGCCGGCGGCCCCCTCGACCACCCCGGTTGTTCCTTCCTTTTCGGGAAAGAATGATCAGAATGATGATGAATATGATGAACGGAAGCAAAGCTTTGAACGAAAAACCTTGATTGTCACCAAAGGTGCGCTCTTCCTTAAACTCTCCAGTCAACACTTGAAAAATGGCATCAGCACCTTTGTTGAGACCAGCGTAGTAATCTCCTTTTTTAAACTCTGGAATGATTACAGATTCTATAATCCTTTTCGACATGAAATCGGTAAGCGCACCCTCCACGCCGTAACCGGTATTAATGGCAATTCTGCGGTCATCCTTCGCCAGCAATATCAGCACACCGTTGTCCTTGCCAGCTTGCCCAATACCCCATTGCTGTCCCCATTGTGCACCAAGAAAGTTGATGTTTTCCCCTTCAGTGGAGCTGATTATGGCAACTACAATTTGGGTTGAGGTGCTGTCCGAGTAGCGAATGAGCTTTTGCTCCAAAGCCCTACTTTGGGATACTGGAAGCAGATTAACGTAATCGTAGATGCTGGTTTGCTTTTTAGGCTTTTCAGGAATGGTAAATTGTGCCCAAG
>JANQRD010000067.1 GCA_028284725.1 Allomuricauda sp.
AGGTTTACCAACTCGGCCCTTCGCATCCCTGTGGTGTACAACAGTTCAATGATCAACTTATCCCGAATACCCTCAAAATCATCTTCAAATGGGATTTCCAAAAGTATTTTTTCCATCTCTTCTTCCGAAAATGACACCTCCACCTTTTTTTCTGTTTTCAGCGCCCTGTGTTTTGCCAAAGGAGAAGCCGTAATCTCCTTGATTTTTTGCAGGAATCTATAGTAAGCTCTCAATGAAGATATTTTCCTGTTGACGGTTCTATTTGAGATGCCTTCTCCTACCAATGACACAATCCAACTTCTTACAATGGGATATGCAATGGTATTAATGGAATGGGTATTGTATTCTTCCAAACAGAAAGTAGAAAACTCCTGTATATCCCTTTCATAAGCCCTGATGGTATGCTCGGAGTAATTTTTCTCCAATCGGAGATAAGATATGAAAGCGGGCAAGGACATATACCAAAGTTACCGAAATGGGAACTATCCAAACAAAAAAATCCCGTTTCAAAGTTGAAACGGGATTCCTATATATTATAATCAAGAGCCTTAAATCTCTTCGCTATCTCTTAGCCTCTGGATATATTGGGCCTTTTGAATTTCTGCCCGACGTTTTACAGAAGGTTTTGTAAACTGCTGCCTTGTTCTTAGCTGGCGCATGGTTCCAGTTTTATCAAACTTACGCTTGAAACGCTTTAAAGCTCTATCGATGTTTTCTCCTTCTTTTACTGGTATTATTAACATTGGCTACAACCTCCTTTCTTTTAAATTTTGGAGTGCAAATATACAGGTATTAAATTGTATTGCACAAATTACTTTAAAATATTTCTTGAAATCACCAATTTTTGGATTTCAGTGGTACCCTCACCAATGGTGCAAAGTTTTGCATCACGATAAAACTTCTCCACTGGGAAGTCTTTGGTGTAACCATACCCACCATGAATCTGGACGGCATCATTGGCTATTTTTACGCAAACTTCGGAAGCATACATTTTGGACATCGCGCTGAGCTTTGTCATAGGTCGATTCTCATTCTTTAAGAAAGCGGCTTTGTGCAACAACAATTCCGATGCTTCTATTTCCGTGGCCATATCCGCCAGTTTGAAAGAGACTCCTTGGAATTCACTGATGGGCTTTCCGAATTGGATACGCTCTTTGGAATATTTTAGAGCTGCTTCATAAGCACCTTTGGAAATACCCAACGATAATGCACCGATGGAAATCCTTCCCCCATCCAGCACCTTCATGGATTGAATAAATCCATCACCAATTGGGCCTAAACGGTTTTCATCGGGAATTCTACAATCGGAAAAAATAAGCTCCGCGGTCTCACTGGCACGCATACCCAACTTATCCTCTTTTTTACCACTTGAGAACCCAGGCGTTCCCTTTTCTATGGCAAAGGCTGTCATTCCGCGACTGTCACCTTTCTCTCCTGTTCTGGCAATCACCACAGCAATATCTCCACTTTTCCCATGGGTGATAAAGTTTTTGGCTCCATTTAGTATCCAGAAATCGCCATCCTTGACAGCCGTGGTATTCATTCCTCCGGCATCCGAACCCGTATTATGTTCCGTCAAGCCCCAGGCACCCAACCACTCGGCAGTGGCCAATTTGGGAATCCAACGTTGTTTCTGCTCCTCATTTCCAAAAGAAAGAATATGATTGGTGCACAATGAGTTATGCGCTGCAACAGAAAGACCAATGGAGGGATCCACTTTAGAAATCTCTTCCAAAATTGCTATGTACTCATGATAGCCCAGACCTGAGCCACCCAATTCCTCAGGTACAAATACCCCCATGAATCCCATCTCACCTGCTTTCTTGAAAACCTCTAGAGGAAACTCCTGAGATTCATCCCATTTCATTACATGGGGCAAAATGTAGTGTTGCGCAAACTCCCGCGCGGATTCAGCAACCATTTTTTGCGTTTCTGAATAGTCAAAATTCATTGTGGACAACGTTTCCGTAATCATTTCTCAGCTAATTTTTATAAAGACAAATATAACTTAATTCTATCTATTTTGTTTATCGGAAATCCAATAATGTTAAACAATTCTTCGAAAGATTGGATTTCTCCCTTTTCATTTCGCAAAGTGACAATTTCCTCTGCTACTTTCCTATTTATATAGACCAAACGGGAAATTTCTTCGGCTGTTGCACTATTGACATTAATCTTTTCCACCTTAGGTGGTTGCAGCACCTTGAATTTTTTTAAAGCCCGTTGCACTACTTCTGGTTCCAGTCCATAAACATCATACAATTGGTCATTGACCAAAAATCCACCTAAACGATCTCTAAACTTTATGATACGCGCACTGAGTTTGTCACCAATACCTCGTATTTCTTTCAACTCCACAGCCGTAACACCATTCAAATCCCTAATCGTCGTAGAATTTTCACGGATTCCATCTGCGTTTTCTTTCTTAGTTTGGTGATTACGCTTTTGAGTCCATTTGGGAAATGTAAAGTAAGGTGCCAATACCTGCAACAGCGAATCGGATATTTGGGTGACCCTTTGAAATTCCTCTGGAGAATTCACAAAGTTGCCCTGCTTCCGAAAAGCAAACAGTCGATTCAATTCTGTGGGTGAAATTCCCAAAGTGTAGCCTTTGAAATCGGTAATATAATTTGGGTTGAATGGAAAAATCTTACTGGGATTTTCATTCAAGACTTGCTTTTTGATGCTGTCCAACCTGGATTGTTCCAACGTATTCAGTGCTAGTTGGGATTGGCTTTCAAAAGGACTCGCTTTTATATAAAAATAGATTCCCTGAAGTACTACAATAATCAGTAACAAAAAGAAAATCCCACTTCGCTCGTGTTTCTTGAACTTGAAGTGGGATTTCAATTTCTTCACCTCTTGGATATTACTTGCCCATGGATTTTATAGCATCCAAATACTTTACAAGCTCTTCCTTCACTCTGGGGAACAGTATCAATAACCCAACCATATTGGGGAATACCAAAGCCAGGATCATGGCATCAGAAAACTTGATCACAGCATTCAATGTAGTGGAAGCACCAATAACCACAAAGAGCAAGAAAAGAATCTTATATGATAGATCGGACAACTTCCCCCTTCCAAACAAATATTTCCAGGATTGCAATCCATAATATGACCATGAAATCATTGTGGAAAATGCAAAAAGGATTATTGCCACTGTAAGTACATATGAAAAATGTGGAATCACAGAATCAAAGGCCATTGAGGTAAGGTCCACCCCGCCAACATACTGGCCAGTCTCATTCACCAATACCGAACTGTTTGCTGAGTTACCATAGTCAAATATTCCTTGGACACTGGAACCGTCCATATTGAAGAAAATGATGACCAAAGCGGTCATGGTACATATAAGAACGGTATCAATAAAAGGCTCCAATAAGGCCACAACACCTTCACTTGCCGGGTATTTGGTTTTTACGGCAGAGTGTGCAATCGCCGCAGAACCTGCGCCCGCCTCATTGGAAAAGGCAGCTCTTTGAAATCCGACAATCAGCACCCCTACCAATCCGCCTAAACCGGCCATTGGAGTAAACGCGCCACCAACAATCAATCCAAAAGCTGTTCCTATGTATTCGTAGTTGGCGAAAATGATGATCAATGAGGCGAGAACGTATATACCCGCCATAAAGGGCACTACTTTTTCCGTTACACTGGCGATTCTTTTGATACCGCCAATAATAACCACTCCGACAACAGCTGCCAAGATAATACCAATCCAAAAACCAGCGGTTTCAAAATTCAAACCGATAAGTGATGACAGCTGTGAAGCTGCTTGATTGGATTGAAATGCATTTCCACCGCCAAAAGAAGCACCAACGCATAAAATTGCAAAAATGACGGCCAATGCCTTTCCAAGACCGACCATTCCTTTTTCTTTCAAACCTCTGGAGAGATAGTACATAGGGCCTCCATATACCACCCCATTTTCATCAACATCCCTAAATTTTACACCCAAGGTACATTCCACAAACTTGGTGGACATCCCAATGATTCCACATACAATCATCCAAAAAGTAGCTCCAGGGCCTCCCAGCGCGATGGCTACGGCCACCCCTGCAATGTTTCCGAGTCCAACCGTTCCGGAAACCGCAGTTGCCAAGGCTTGAAAATGACTTACTTCACCTTCCTTACTTTCATCCCTTATGGTATCGGGCAAATCCCCCTCTACAATATTTACCTCAGATTTTTCAACTCCATGTCCTTCGGCACCCTCCAGTTCATCGTACTTGCCACGTACCGTATTGATGGCCAATGGAAATCGTTTGATACCCGGAAAACCAAAGTAAAGCGTAAAGAAAGTTGCTCCCAAAACAAGAAGAATCAGTACAATGGGAATATTGAATCCAGCTATCGGAATTGGATATAGGACAATGGATTCCCATGTGTCCGCAACGGGCTGAAATCCGCGGTCGATTCGTTGTCCCCAGCTGAGATCCTCTGTGGCTTCCTGACCAAAAGTTAACGTAGAAATCAGCATGGAAATGATAGTAAGAAGTCTATACTTCATAATTTATTGTTTGGTATGTTAATTTCGTGTAAAGTGGGCAATATCCTAAAAAAATTCAACGCAAAAAAATTTAGAGGTTGTTAAACTATCCGATCTGGAACATTTGGTTGAGCTTTCTAATTTGCTCCGGTCTGCCCAAAACTATGACCTTTCCCTTTGGTTGTAGTTCCAAATCCGCCTCTGGGTTTATGATGTAGTTTCCTTCGGGATCAATATAACCTATTATAGTGCAACCGGTTTTCTGGCGAAGGTCCAGATCCCGGATTGAATGACAATCCATTTGGCTCGTAAAATCTTCAATTTCCACTTCTTCCAAATTCGTGGTATGCTCCCCCTCAACCGAGAGTTTGTTGATAAAAGTCACCAAATCGGGCATGACCACCAAGGAGGCCATATAATCCCCTCCTATTTTATCGGGCATGATCACCTTATCCGCCCCTGCCAGTTGAAGTTTTGTTTGTGTAGTGACCTGGGATGCCCTACTAATGATGAACAAATTCTTGTTCAATTGACGTGCAGTCAACACGATGAAAAGGTTTGCTGCATCGTCCGGTACTGCAGAAATGAGGTACTGCGCCCGTTCAATGCCCGCTTCCAGCAAAATCTCGTCTTCGTTGGCATCTCCTTCCACAAAAAGAGCCTCATCCTCATGCCGTTCAATGATTTCCTTATCTCTTTCTATAACTACAAAAGGTTTCTTGTACGCCTTTAATTTTTCGGCCGCTTGCATCCCATTTCTTCCATAACCACAGACAACCACATGGTTGGATAAACTCTCGATTCGTTTTCTCACTTTTTTCTTTTTTAAAATCTGGAGTGAATTTCTTCCCAACAAATACTCGGTAATGACCGAAAGGGCAAAACCAAAAATAAAAACACTGGTGACGATTAAAAATACAGTAAAAATCTTTGCGTCGGCATCCAAAGGCCTTACTTCGGCAAAGCCAACGGTGGTAACCGTAATAATGGTCATGTAGAGTGCTTCGATCCAGGTGAAATCAGAAATGAACTTATAACCGACTACACCGAACAGCAATACGAGTACCATCAAGCTAAGGGCCCATACTATTTTCGAACGCAATAATCGTATCATGGTCAGAGATCAAAAACTGAGGTTCTTTTGGTGTAGACCAAATCTTTGATCTTTAACCAAAATGCAATAAAGAGATAAAGGGCAAAACCGAAGCCCAGTGTGGCAAAAGTTAAATATATAAATGTGGTACGAACCACTCTGGCCCGTATTCCCAATCGTTCGGCTATACGCCGGCACACCTCGAAACCCCGCTTTTGGAAGTAATAGAGAATATCATAAAACAAACTCATGTTTAAAAATATGTATTTCTATTCAATAAATGGGCTCCAATAGCACATTGCAGACACTTGTTCTTTGTGCAATAGTTGTTGTACAATTGTATTTTAGCCTGACTTTCCAAGGCATTTCCTGTCTTACGGCCCAGTATGTTGAACGCATTGATGATGGAATTCTGTTCCGGTTTAATTTTAGAAATGAGGAATAGGATAGCTTCGTTCCAATCTTTTCCCAAATGTTTGGCATGGCAAAACTTAAGGGGAATGATGGTGTTGATGATCAACAAATCCTTGAAGCTTTTTGAAAGTTTCTTTTTGCTCTTTTTAGAGACCTTACCGAAGGTAAAATGATTATCCCAATAATCACTTGCCATTGACTCCAATACTCCATAAAGGCTATCGAGACCGTCGGATTGCATGCACATGGCAAACAAATTTTGATGCTTTCCATAAAGGTTGGCCAACTGGGATAAACGAATGGTAGGAAAATTGGCGGGACGCAATCCAAAGAATTTTGGTTTTTCCAAGACAATGTCCAAACCAAACTTTTGCCTTAGATATCGATATTCTTTTTGCAATTGCAGATAGTAGGTGTCCGTACAATCGCTTTCCGCCAACAAGCCCAAGTGACCATAAAACAGACTTTCTAACTGTTGGCTATTTGCACTTGTCTTTCGTACGATTGAAAAATCCAACTGCAGCCCTTTGTCCAAAAAGAATTCTCCATTGATTTTCGAGCCAAAGTTCTTCAATAGCATTGCAAAAAGTACTGCTTCCCAATCGTTGTTTGTGCTTTCAAGCAATTCTTGAATTCTGACTGACTTCTGTTCCAACCGTTCTACATAAAGTCTTTCAAACCAGTTTTTGATCCTAAAATCATCAACATCATTAAAATTCTTTTCACAATTGATAAAAACAGGTTTTGCTCGATACAGTAATTGTTGATAACCCTCAAGGAGTTCTGGGGAAACAACATTTTTTAGCTCCAAAGTGGGAATTCTGGAGCCATCTTTTCGAAATACCTCCATGTCATCATCCCAAACTACATGCAGAATCACATTGTCATAATTGATATCGGTCTCATGATGGTGCGCATACCAATCTGAGGATTTTAGGTGCATTTCCACGTTGCCTGCCCATAATTGACCGCTGACCTCGATTCTGGCATCAAAAAAATCCGGCCCGGCATGCAAATTCTGCATACCTGGATTTTTAATAATGATGTTTTCGGAGGTTGAAGTGGTAAGTGGTCGTCCTCGAAGCTTGTCGCACCTCCATATAAAATGGAGTAGGTCTTCCTTCATGTTGTAAAAATAGAAAAATGATCACCAATTTCCGGCGTAGGTCAAACTATCTCCCGATTTGTGCTTTAGATATGCGTGTTTTAATGCATTGATTTGACGGATATGGAGATAATCATGTGCCAACCAATTCAATAGAAAGCCATGCGCAGTAATCCTTCCCAATTCAGAATTATGTATCGCATTTTCCCAATTTTGGTCATTTAAATCGCGTAACCATTTCACGGATGCAATACGTTCCCGTTCCCATTTTTTGACAACGGTTTTAAAATCTTGTCCCAGATAGTTTCTTGTTTTGGGCCATCCCACAGGGTCAATTGAATTCAGCGGTTCTAGGGGTCGCTCCAATGTATGCCCTACCCGGGCCCTAAAATCTTCCCGTTCCTCGTCGACCAAATGGCAAACGATTTCCAACAGACACCAGCGCTTGGAATCAACTTTCCACGTGATTAATTCCACTGGAATATCCGTCAACAACGCGTTAAATACCTTTCTATTTCGATCCAGTTCCTGGATGATCTCTTCAACCTTCATAAGTACTATTCCACTACTTCGCCTTCCCAGTCCATAAAACCTCCCTCTAAATTGTATGCATTTTCAATACCGACATTGTTCATTATGGCACAGGCTTGGCCGCTTCTGTTTCCCGATCGGCAGTAAACATAGTAGTTTTTGGATTTGTCCAATTTTTCCACTTCATCCAAAAATTCCTGTCCCAAATAGATATCAATATTGATAGCTCCGGGAATATAACCTTCCTCGACTTCTTCGGGTGTGCGTACATCCAAAATAACGGCATTGTCATCGTTTTCCAATTGACTTGTCCATTCTTCCTGTGATAAATCTGACATTTTTAAGAGTTTAAGTTCTGCTAAAATAAAAATCCGGAGTAATGCTCCGGATTTAAACCTTTGTATTCTTTGTATTAAACTTTTATAGTGCATCCGATGGCACGTGTGGTGGTAACTTTTATTTCCTCTCCAGCCAACATCGCGTCCACCGCGTTTTCCACATATTTCTCCTCTACCTTGGAGGCATCCTGGTAGTTATCATCAATAGCGCCAATGTACTTCACAATATTACCGTTGGATGTTTTTTCCAACAAATAGACATGTGGCGTGCGGGTAGCTCCGTACTGTGGGTAAATTTCCTGACCATCATCAAAGAGATAAGGAAAGGTGAAGCCTTTTTCCGCAGCCCTTGTTTTCATGGCCGCAAAGCTGTCACCGGGTTTTACCGCCGGATTGTTGGGGTTGATAGCGATAACAGGCACTCCCTGGGATTTATACTTGGTATCCAATGCAATGATCCTATCTTCATAGGCCACGGCATAAGGGCAAGTATTACAAGTGAAAATGACCAGAAAACCCTTGGCATCGGTAAAATCGGAAAGGGACACCATGGTATCGTCAATGTTTTTAAGCGAAAAATCGGTCGCTATGTCTCCAATTACGTAACCATCATCCAAGGAAACAAACTTCCCGGAAAAACTGACAAGTGCCAGTATCAAAGTCAGTAGGCCAAAAGTTTTGATTGTTTTCATTTTGTACTAGTTTTTGAATTTATCCAATTCCTTATTTAGTTCTTCGTAGGTAAATCCGCGCTCATAAAAACTGCGGTCGTTCTTGTTGTAAATCAAAGTGGCTGGTATGCCTCCGCCCCATTCTTCGGCAACTTTCGGAATCCATTCATTTTGTTTGGGATCGTCGAGAATCACCACTTTGGACTTCAATGCCTTCTTCTCCACAAAAGGCTCTAACCTCGATTTCCACATGGAGGGCATATCGAGGCTAACCAAAATCACCTCAACATTGTTCTCCTTTTGTTCGGCGTTTACTCTCTCAAAAAAGGGCAACTCCTCAATACAAGGTTTGCACCAAGTAGCCCAAAAGTTCACCACGTAGATTTTGTCATCGCTTTTATGTAGTAATGGCTCAAAGTTTTCAAAGTCATAAACGGGAAACTTTACCAAGGAATCTGAAGAAGCTTTTACCTCTGCATATTGTGTTTTCCCTTGTGTTTCAGTCTTGGTTTTCTTACCACAACCTGTCCCTAGAAAAAGTAGGACCGAGACCATAACTGATAAGTACTTCATTTACTGCATTTTGGGTTAGTAAAAGTAACCAATGTGGATTTTGAGGTGTTTTTTTTAACAAAATTTTATCGTATCGAATTCGATATGGAGCTTATTTCAATTATATATTTGTATATACAAATGTTGTCTATACATGAATGTCGAAGAAATCATAAAGACCACCAAAAAAATCCCTATTGAACGTAGGACCCTCATCCACATGGAACTGGTCAATAACAAAATTAATGAAATTATAGGCGAGGCCCTAAAACCTTTTGAGGTCTCCCTTCAACAATTTAATGTACTGCGCATTTTAAGAGGACAGAAAAACCGCCCTGCAAATCTTAGCACCCTTAATGAGCGTATGGTCTCCAAAATGAGCAATACAACACGCTTGGTAGACAAGTTATTGAACAAGGGATATGTGAAACGAGATATTTGCGAGACAAATCGACGGAAAGTGGAAATTAGAATCACCGACCGTGGGTTGGAAGCCCTTTCCAAGATGGATAAGGCCATGGACCTCGCCGAACGTAAAATCGTGGGCGATTTTTCAAACGACGAATTAAAGCAATTGAACACCTTATTAGATAAATTTTAAAATGAGCACATCAATAGAAACCAGGAACTGGCGTTACGCCACGAAAAAGTTCGATACTTCCAAAAAAGTATCCGACAAAGACCTTGAAACTTTACTCAGTGCAATACGCCTGAGCCCTTCTTCATATGGCTTACAGCCTTATCATGTTTTAGTTATTTCCGACCCTGAGACACGGGAAGAATTGAAGAAAGCCTCTTGGGGGCAATCCCAGATTACAGATGCTTCGCAAATTCTGGTCTTTACCAACTTCACCGATTTTGGTGAAGAACTTGTGGACAGTTATTTGGAAAATGCCAGCGAAACCCGAAATATTCCTTTGGACGGATTACAGGACTATGGTAATATGATGAAATCCAGTTTGATGGATCTTCCAACCGAAATCAAGTCGGGCTGGGCTTCCAGACAAGCTTATATTGCGTTAGGAAATGCATTGCAGGCGGCCGCGGAACTTAAAATCGATGCTTGTCCCATGGAAGGGTTCGATCCAGCCGGTTACAATAAAATTTTGGGCTTGGATGATAAAAATTTGAATGCCGTAGTAGTTATGGCCCTAGGATATCGTTCCGAAGAAGATCAAACCCAACATTACGCCAAGGTGCGAAAATCAAAAGAAGAATTATTTACACACATATAAACTTTAACCCCTTATTTAATTACAAAAACACAATCATGAAAAAGACAATTGTAACACTAGTATTGACAACAGTATTTGGATTTACAGCCATCGCAAACCCAATTGATGGTGAAAAGAAAGCAATCAAGACCAGCGAGAGCACAGTGACATGGAAAGCCTACAAGGTTACGGGATCTCACACAGGTACCATCGACCTAAAATCTGGTGCGCTAGAGTTTGACGGTGATAGATTGGTCGGAGGGGAATTTGTGGTAGACATGACCACCATAAATACCACTGACCTTCAGGGTGACTACAAAAACAAACTGGACGGCCACCTAAATTCCGATGATTTCTTTTCAACGGCATCCAACCCTACCTCAACTTTGGTATTCACAAAAGTAGAGGCTAGCGGTAAAAACTCCTATGAAGTTACTGGCGACCTTACCATTAAAGGAATCACAAAACCTGTGACCTTCGATGTATCCATTTATGGCAGCAAAGCCACAGCTACGGTGAAAGTTGATCGAACAAAATACGACGTAAAATACGGCTCAGGTAGTTTCTTTGACAATTTGGGCGACAAGACTATCTACGACGAGTTCGACTTGGTAGTCGATTTGCAGATGTAATCTGATCTTTGTTTAGTGTTTGGAAATCCCGTTTGAGTGACCTCAGACGGGATTTTTAATTTTAAAACTTCAAAATTTGGAAGTTTAAATTTCCTTTCTATCTTTGATGCAATGAAATTAAGAATCGTTAATACTTGGTGGTGGACAAACTTACGTCGAATATCGTGAGCTAGTCCCCATTGTAACCATATAGAGGCTTGTCATCACGACAGGCCTTTTTATTTTACTGAACTTTTGTTTTTTTTCCACGAAGGTGGAAATCAATGATAGGGTAATTACCATAATGAACTTTTATGTCTACATAATAGCCAACAAAAAAATGGGAACTATTTACATAGGTTTTACCAATGATTTGAAGAAAAGAATGTATAGACACAAACATGGTGTTGGCAGTAAGTTTGCTGGCAGATATAATTTAAAAATTCTGGTCTATTACGAAAAATATAAATTCCCAATGCCCGCGATACGACGCGAAAAACAGTTGAAAAAATGGAACAGGCAATGGAAAATCAATCTTATTAATGACTTTAATCCAAATTGGGAAGATTTGACTTATTTCTTTGAATAAATACTTTAAAAAAGATTTCTGCCTTCGCAGAAATGAAAAAAAAAATTCGCTCATGAAATATTCGCTCAACACAAGCTACAAAAAGATTCTGGCCGATACCATTACCCCGGTCAGTGTCTATCTGAAGATAAGGGACAAATTCCCCAATAGCATCCTGTTGGAAAGCAGTGATTACCATGCCAATGATAATAGCTTTTCGTATATCTGTTGCAATCCCATTGCTTACATTAAAATTGAAAACGAGTTGATAACGAAGCGTTTTCCCGATGGTACCAAAGAAGAATATCAGATAAACTCAGATACCGATGTACCTCAGGTCATACACGATTTTGGACAGCGGTTTTCAGTGCCTTCCAACGGATTCAAGTTTATCAATAACGGACTTTTCGGCTACATGGCCTACGATGCTGTGCGTTATTTTGAGGATGTCGAAATAAACTCCAAAACAGATTCCATCCAAATTCCGGACATCTTTTATGCCGTATATCAAAATATTATAGCCATCAATCACTTTAAAAATGAGGCCTACCTTTTTGCCCATTGCCATAACAAGGAGAGCAATGTCGATGAACTGGCCCAGTTGTTAAGAGTACGGAACTTTGCATCCTATAATTTTTCAAAAGAAGGCGAAGCAGAGTCCAATTTGACTGATGACGACTATAAAGAGCATGTAACCTTGGCAAAAAAGCATTGTCAACGGGGCGATGTCTTCCAACTGGTACTTTCCAGAAGGTTCTCTCAAGGGTTTAAGGGAGATGAATTCAATGTGTACCGGGCATTGCGCTCGATAAACCCCTCCCCTTACCTCTTTTATTTTGATTATGGGGATTTTAAAATCTTTGGAAGCTCTCCGGAGGCGCAATTGGTGGTCAAAGATGGAAAAGCGGAGATACATCCAATTGCAGGCACCTATAAACGAACAGGAAATGACGAACAAGATGCCGAACTGGCCAAAAAATTGGCTGCCGATGAGAAGGAAAATAGCGAGCATGTAATGCTTGTGGATCTGGCTCGAAACGACCTTAGCAGAAATGGGAACACCGTGAATGTTGAGACGTATCGTGAGGTGCAATACTTTTCACATGTGATCCACTTGGTATCCAAAGTGACCGGAAAAAAGAAAAAGGACATTTCCACGCTAAAAATTGTAGCCGATACATTTCCTGCAGGTACTTTGAGCGGGGCTCCAAAACACATGGCCATGCAATTGATAGAGCGCTATGAAAAAACCAGCCGGGCGTATTACGGTGGTGCTATCGGGTTCATGGATTTTAAAGGCAACTTTAACCACGCCATTATGATCCGGACTTTTTTAAGCAAAAACCACCAATTGCATTATCAAGCCGGAGCAGGTTTGGTGGCTGCATCCGATCCGGAAACCGAATTACAGGAAACCTATAACAAATTGGGCGCTTTGAACAATGCGCTGGATATCGCAGAAACGATCTAAAATGGGAAGAAAGATTTTAATGATCGACAATTACGATAGCTTCACCTATAACTTGGTGCACTATCTGGAAGATTTGGATTGTGACGTTACCGTAAAACGGAACGACCAACTAAAGCTTGAGGATGTAGATGTGTTTGACGAAATCGTCCTGTCTCCGGGACCGGGAATCCCTGACGAAGCGGGCTTGCTCAAAGATATCATTAAAACCTATGCCCCCACCAAGCGAATTTTGGGGGTCTGTCTTGGGCAACAGGCGATAGGTGAAGTCTTTGGAGGCACCCTCGTCAACCTTGATCAAGTATATCATGGAATAGCAACCACCATTACAGTGACCAAAAAGGATATCATTTTTGAGGGTATCCCTGATCAAATTCAGGTAGGACGCTATCATTCCTGGGTGGTGCATCCGGATTTACCGGAAAGTTTAGAGGTTACTTCGGTTGACGAAAACGGACAGATCATGTCACTTCGGCATAAGACTTACGATGTAACTGCAGTTCAATTTCACCCAGAATCCGTACTGACACCGGAAGGGAAACAAATGCTAAAAAATTGGTTAGGCAAATAATTTTAATGTCATTCCTGCGAAAGCAGGAATCCAAACTAAAAATAAAATAGATTCCGCATCAAGTGCGGAATGACAATAAACAAAGATGAAAGAGACCTTAAATCGGTTAATCAACCACGAAATCCTTTCGAAGGAAGATGCCAAGCAAATTTTGGTGAATATTGCCAAGGGAGATTACAACACTTCACAGATTGCCGCTTTTCTTACGGTATACATGATGCGGAGCATCACCATCGAAGAGTTGGAAGGCTTTCGGGATGCCCTTTTGGAACTCTGTTTGGCAGTCGACCTTACGGAATACAATCCCATTGATCTTTGTGGAACAGGAGGGGATGGCAAGGATACCTTCAACATTTCCACCCTCGCCTCATTCGTTACGGCCGGGGCGGGAGTCAAGGTGACCAAGCATGGCAACTATGGGGTCTCCTCCAAATGTGGCAGTAGCAATGTGATGGAATTTTTGGGCATTAAGTTCAGTAATGAGGCTGACTTTCTCAAGAAGTCCATTGAGGAAAGTGGGATTTGTGTTTTGCACGCTCCCTTGTTCCATCCGGCCATGAAAAACGTTGCTCCTATTCGAAGGGAATTGGCGGTAAAGACGTTTTTTAATATGTTGGGACCCATGGTAAATCCTGCATTTCCCCAGAATCAAATGGTTGGGGTATTTAATCTGGAATTAGCCCGGATGTACGGCTATCTCTACCAAAACACGGATAAAAATTTTACGGTATTGCATGCCCTAGATGGTTACGATGAAATTTCATTGACAAGTGCCACCAAAACCATTTCCAATGGCTCCGAAGGAATACTTAGTCCAGCGGATTTTGGGGTCGAGCGTATTGCCCAGGATGAAATCAAGGGTGGAGATGATGTGGCCCAATCTGCGCAGATTTTCTTGGATGTATTAAATGGAAGAGGCACTGAGGCCCAAAACAACGTAGTCTGCGCCAATGCCGGGGTGGCCATAGCAACTGTGGAGCAATTGAGCCCTAAAGCAGGTTTTGAAAAAGCCAAGGAATCCCTTTTGAGTGGTAAAGGATTGGATGCATTGAAAAAATTACAAAAACTTAGTGCTTGATGAGCATTCTGGACAAAATAGTGGCTGACAAGCGTAAGGAGGTTGATATAAAAAAATCATTGATTCCAACCTCGCAATTGGAACAGTCCGTCCTCATAGATCGTGCAACAATTTCATTGGCCAATGCGCTCAGAAACAGCACAACGGGAATCATAGCGGAGCACAAACGGCGTTCTCCTTCCAAGTCGGTTATCAATCATGATTTATCCGTTCAAGAAGTGGCAAAGGGTTATGAAACTGCTGGAGTCTGCGGAATGTCAGTGCTCACCGATGGGAAATACTTTGGCGGTTCATTGGATGACCTTTTGTTGGCAAGAGCTTCGGCAAGTATTCCCCTACTTCGTAAAGAATTCATTATAGATGAATATCAACTCGTTGAATCTAGGGCACATGGTGCCGATGTGATTCTCTTGATTGCCGCCATTTTGACCAAGGATGAAATCAAAACCCTATCCGAAACCGCAAAACGGTTGGATTTGGATGTGCTTTTGGAAGTGCACAATGAAGTTGAATTACAAAAATCCATCATGCCCAGTTTGGATATGTTGGGAGTCAATAACCGTAATCTCAAAACCTTTGAGGTCAGTTTGGAGACCAGCAAAAAGCTATCGAACCAAATCCCTGACGATTTTGTAAAAGTTTCGGAAAGTGGCATAAGCTCCGTTGATGCCATAAATGATTTAAGACAATATGGTTACCAAGGTTTTTTGATTGGGGAGAATTTTATGAAGACCGACAATCCAGGCGAACATGCAACTGCATTCATAAAAAAATTGGAATCATGAAGTTGAAAGTGTGCGGTATGAAATACAATCCTGATGAAGTTGCCCAATTGCAGCCCGACTATCTGGGCTTTATCTTTTGGGAACCTTCATCCCGATATTTTGATGGAACGATTCCGTCTTTACCCGCTAAAACAAAAAAAGTCGGGGTATTTGTGGATGCCACTCTGGAGGACGTAGTGGAAAAAGTTAAAAAGTACAGTTTAGATGCTGTACAATTACATGGAAATGAGAGTCCTGAGTTTTGTCAAAACTTACGTCATTCCGAACTTGTTTCGGAATCTCATCAGGATGTGATGCTAAATCAAGTTCAGCATGACGATTTGGAAATTATCAAAGTATTTTCGATCAAAGATACCTTTGATTTTTCAGTACTTGAGGCATACGAATCGGTTTGCGATTATTACCTGTTCGACACCAAAGGAAAATTGCCGGGGGGAAATGGTTATGCA
The DNA here is from genome assembly GCA_028284725.1 of Allomuricauda sp. GTDB lineage: Bacteria > Bacteroidota > Bacteroidia > Flavobacteriales > Flavobacteriaceae > Flagellimonas. Next base: position 15,941 of record JANQRD010000067.1, read on the forward strand.
TTCGATTGGACAGTTTTGAATGATTACCCTTCCACCAAACCCTATTTTTTGAGTGGGGGTATTGGGTTGGACGCTGTGGAAAATCTGAAATCTTTTTTGGAAAGTCTAGCCTCCAAATATTGTCATGCCATAGATGTCAATAGCAGATTTGAAATTGAACCTGGATTAAAACATATTGGAAAACTAGAAGAGTTCAAAAGCTTGTTCGAAAACAACTTTCAACCTAAAAATTAGAACGAAATGAGCTATCACGCTAATGAAAAAGGATATTATGGAGAGTTTGGAGGGGCTTTTATCCCTGAAATGCTCTATCCCAATTGTGAGGAATTGCGCCAAAACTATATCCAGATTATGGAAGAACCTTCCTTTCAGGAAGAGTTTAACCAATTACTTCGAGATTATGTAGGGCGCCCTACACCACTATATTTTGCCGAGCGTCTATCCAAAAAATACAACACCAAAATCTATTTAAAGCGAGAAGATCTTTGCCATACCGGGGCACATAAGGTGAACAATACCATTGGGCAGATACTGATGGCCAAAAAATTGGGCAAAAACCGCATTATTGCCGAAACAGGGGCTGGTCAGCATGGGGTAGCAACTGCTACGGTTTGTGCGTTGATGGGCATTGAATGTGTGGTTTACATGGGGGAAATTGATATTGCTCGACAGGCACCCAACGTGGCGCGGATGAAAATGTTGGGGGCGGAAGTACGTCCAGCGCTTTCGGGCAGTAGAACTTTAAAAGATGCAACCAACGAGGCCATCCGCGATTGGATTAATAACCCAGTAGATACCCATTACATCATTGGATCGGTTGTGGGTCCACATCCCTATCCCGATATGGTAGCACGATTTCAATCCGTGATTTCTGAAGAAATCAAAACACAACTTAAGGAAAAAGAGGGACGGGAAAATCCGGATTACGTGGTCGCCTGTGTTGGCGGGGGCAGCAATGCTGCGGGAGCGTATTATCATTTTTTGGACACCCCTGAAGTGGGAATCATTGCGGTGGAAGCCGCAGGAAAAGGGATTAACTCAGGAGAGAGTGCTGCCACCTCAGCTTTGGGAAAGATAGGTATCATCCACGGAAGCAAAACCTTATTGATGCAGACCGATGATGGACAGATCACGGAGCCTTATTCGATTTCCGCGGGACTGGATTACCCAGGGGTTGGGCCATTGCATGCCCATCTGTTTAAATCAGGGCGGGGTGAGTTCATTTCCATTACGGATGATGAGGCCATGACGGCTGGACTTGAAATGTCGCAGTTGGAAGGTATCATTCCAGCAATTGAGACCTCACACGCCTTTGCTATTTTCGATTACAAAAAGTTCAAGGAAGATGATATTGTGGTCATCAACTTATCCGGACGCGGGGATAAGGATCTTAACACCTATATCGATTATTTTAAACTCTGATTATTGTCATTCCTGCGAAAGCAGGAATCTATAGAAAATAGATTCCGCATCAAGTGTGGAATGGCAAGTAAGAAAATAAGGATTCCGAAACACGTTCGGAATGACAAAATTGAAATATGAAAGAAAATAGAATCAATCAAAAACTACAGGAAAACAAAAAACTGCTTTCCATTTATTTTACTGCAGGGTATCCCCAATTACATGATACCGTAGGAATCATCCAAGATCTGGAAGACCACGGAGTGGATATGATTGAAATTGGGCTACCTTTCAGCGACCCTCTGGCTGATGGTCCTACCATCCAAGAGAGCTCCACCGCGGCTTTGGAAAATGGTATGCATACCGAACTGCTTTTTGACCAATTGAAAGACATCCGAAAAACGGTTGCAATCCCATTGATCATGATGGGATACTTTAATCCTGTACTTCAGTATGGAGTTGAATCCTTTTGCAAGAAATGTCAGGAAATAGGCATTGATGGCATCATCCTTCCTGATCTACCCCTGGATGTCTACCAAGAGAAATACGAGTCCATTTTTAAAAAGTACGGACTTATCAATGTCTTTTTGATCACGCCACAGACCAGCGATGAACGGATTCGAGCCATCGACGCTGCTTCGGATGGTTTTATCTACATGGTAAGCACGGCCAGTACCACTGGGGCCAAAGATGGTTTTGGGGAGGAGCAACGGTCCTATTTTGAGCGGATTGCCGCTATGGAGTTGAAAAATCCTCAAATCGTTGGATTTGGCATCAGCAATAAAACCACTTTCGAACAGGCCACACGGTATACCAAAGGAGCCATTATCGGTTCGGCCTTTATCAAAAATCTGACCGAAAACGGAACGCAAAAAATAGGTGGGTTTGTACAAGGAATTCGCTAACTTCGATTTCCAAATAAACCCAAATAGAATGATGAAAAAACTGCTCTGTTTTTTTACTCTTGCCCTTTCTTTTTCGGCTTTTTCACAGGATTCCACAGTTATTAAATCCCAAGTGGCCCATGCTATTGAGGAACTGAAGGAGTTTATAGCAATTCCCAACGACGCTTTGAATCCTGATGATATCGATGACAATATTCTCTGGCTGAAAAGAAAGTTTGGGGACCGAGGATTCAATACTGCTGTTTTGGAGACGGAAAACCTGCCACTTTTTTTCGCAGCACTTCCCATGGAGGATTCAAAGCCCACGATGTTGATCTATATGCATTTTGATGGACAATCTGTGGATGCCTCCAAATGGGATCAACCGAATCCTTACGAAGTTGTCCTCAAAGCACCTGACGGAGATGATTTCAAGGTTGTTTCTTTTGACGAGCTTGATGATGATATCAATTATAACTTGCGTTTGTTCGGTCGTTCCACCTCGGATGACAAGGGCCCAATCGTGATGTTCCTCAATGCCATCGACCTTTTAAAAAAGGATGGGAAGGAAATTCCGTTCAACATCAAAGTAATCCTGGATGGGGAAGAGGAAAAGGGTAGCAAACCTTTGCCCAAAGCGGTAAAGCAATACCGTGAACTATTGGAATCGGACTTTTTGGTAATTGCTGATGGCCCTATTCATGCCTCAGGAAATCCAACGGTTGTATACGGTTGTCGGGGCATCACCACGCTAACATTGACCACCTATGGCCCCATAAAGCCACAGCATAGTGGACATTATGGGAATTACGCGCCGAACCCAGGTTTTCAGCTTGCCCAGTTATTGGCTGGAATGAAAGATTCCGAAGGAAAGGTCACCATTCCAGGGTATTATGATGGCATTTCTTTGGATGATTCTATTGTAGAAGTTTTAAAAAGTGTTCCTGACAGTGATATGGCCATCGCCGAAAAACTACAATTCAAATCCGCGGAGAAAGTTGGTGGGTTTTATCAAGAATCGCTGCAATATCCTTCCTTAAATATTCGTGGATTAGGCTCCGGATGGATAGGTCCCAAAAGGCGAACCATTGTCCCAGAAAGCGCTACTGCCGAACTGGATTTGCGTTTGGTTCCTGAAAGTGATGGAAATCGCTTAAAAAAGTTGGTGAAAGACTATATCGGTAAGCAAGGATATCATGTTTTGGACCATGTCCCCACAAAAGAAGAGCGTATGACCTACGAAAAGATTGCGACTGTCACCGAGGGTTCCGTAACCGATGCCTTTCGCACTAGCTTGGATAATCCCTATGGTGCATTTTTGATCAAAACCCTACAAAACGCTTTTGGAAAAGAAGTCGTTCGTATCCGGATTATGGGAGGAACAGTACCCATTGCACCGTTCATCAACGAGTTGCAGATTCCGGCGTTTGTAGTGCCTTTGGTCAACCCGGATAACAACCAGCACAGTCCCAACGAAAATTTAAAAATTGGACAATTAGCCTATGGGATTGAGGCTCTTTATGCTATATTTAGTTCCAAAATGGACTAAGCACCAAAAACACTTTCCTTAGACTTTCACTTGTTTACAAACCTCAACCAAATCCAAATGCAAAAAAAATACCTGCCCTCGCTGCTGGCTTTCATTCTACTAAGCTCTTGTAGCCCAAGAACTTCTACTGCATTGTTAACAAGCCATGAATCTTTGAATTACGATGAAGAAGTAGTGGTCATAGCGTTGGACGAATCGATACCGGAAGATTCTGAAGTATTGGGCCAGGTAAAAGTTAGGGATACCGGCTTCAGTACAAAATGCAATTACTCAATTGTACTGGACAAGGCAAAACTTGAAGCTCGGAAAGCCGGTGGAAATGCGATTAAAATAACCAGACACAAAAAGCCTGATCTATGGAGCACGTGCCATCGGTTGGATGCCACTATCTTGAAAATATAACCTAAATCGATACCATGACAGCTAAAACGTTAGTTCCATTTTTTTCCATTTTCCTGCTCTGCAACCTAGTTTCTGCCCAGGATTTGATCGTAACCAAATCAAACGATTCCATTTCCTGCAAGATTACCAAGGTCAAAAAAGACAATATCTACTTTGTTTTTAAAAACAATGAGGAATACCAAAGTACTCTAATGGCGCTTTCGAAAGTCGAGTCGTACATCTACAACTTTGAAAAAGGAAACGAAGTTCCCATACAAGCAATCCCCGGATATGAGGAGTTTTCTAAGCTTAGAATCACTTTCAATGGCGGCTATAGCTACCAAACAGGAAAAATAAGTGGTGAAGTGTCCTCAGAACTTAGAGAATATGTAAGAGAGCTTAGAAATGGATATCATCTTGGCGGGGATCTAACCTACTTTTTTTCTGAATTCTTTGGTATAGGCGCTCAATACAAACTGTTTCGAGCAGAGACAGATTTTACTAATGTGGTCTTTTTCGAGGCTATCAACAATGGTCCCGTTAACCGAGTCCTAAGGGATGATATTACCATTTCGTTTATAGCCGCAATGTTTTCAACTAGATTTTATAACAAGAAAAAAAACAGTGCCTTCTTCCTTAATTCGTCCATTGGCTACATGAACTATAAAAATGAGACGGTGGTTGACATCCCTTTCCAACTTAAAGGAAACACTATCGGTTTTGCTTCAGATATTGGCTACGACATAAGTGTTTCCAACAATCTTTCGATAGGTTTGCAAGCGTCTGTGCTTTTCGGCCGACTTAAGGAAGTTGAAAGAAATGACGGGAACTCAAGTACCACTCTTTCCATAAACCAAGATGAAGGTGGGGGACTAGGAAGATTAGATTTCTCAGTCGGCCTCCGATACAATCTATAAAGCTTAGAAAAACTCCCGATACTGCATTACCCTAAAATCAAAGGTGTTGAATTTGGGGTTTTTGGTCTTTAAATCTTTGTACAATTGCAAGCTTCCTACGGCACGATTCGCAGCACCCGAGGGAGCGGTAAGTGAAACCATTCTTATTATCCTTCCCTGAATCTGAATTTGATGGATGCGAGGCACCTCATTGGAAACCACCTCCAAAGACAATTGCTGTTCCTTTAACTGTTTTCGGAAAAAGTATTCTGGCCCATTTTTACTATTCCCCCCCATAAACAACACCGTGCGAATGTTTGGATATGCTTTCAGATAGCCCACTAAATCCCGTAACTGCACATTTTGCATTCCCAAATCGGAAGCATCAATTTTTAGGCGTTCGGCACGCTCCACAATATCACAAACCGCTATTTTTTGTTGCAACAAAAAATTCTTGCGTTGTTCTGTAGCTTCATGAGTGGTTTCATATTTGAGGTTAAGTACGGAAATCTCGTTCAAGATGGGCCACAGCATCCCATTCCGACTTCCATAACAGAAGTCAACATCATCATCCTTTAATTCGCCCGTGGTAAATCGCGGTGGCGGCAAGGTGCCTACAATAAGTTTTGTAGCCTCGGGAAAAAGGAATGGTTCGTAGGGATGCGTATGGATAAACGGTTTTGAAGCCAAAATCTTCAACATAAAATCAAGACAACTTCAGATTTTTGGAAAAATCAGGCCGAATTTCTACTGGCATTGATGTTACCATACAAGGATCTTGTGACAATTTTTTCGTACAGTTCCTTATACTCAGAATCTTGTGTAATATGGTACAGGGCATTCTGCTGTATCACTAACAACGGAAGTACGATATTTTCCCTAATCTTTACCGATTCCCGGGAAACCGCCTCGTCTTCCATCAATATCTTGAGTCCTGAAATCTCCAATAACATCTTTTTTGAAAGTTGATACTCTTCATGCAGAATGTTCCAGAATTCGCCAAACTCATCATCTTCCTTCATGTAGCTTGTAAGATCAAAATTGGTTTTGGCCAAGGACATCATGCTATTGTTCATCAAAGCCTTAAAAAAAGGTACATCGTTGTAGAGTTTTTTCACTTCCTTCAAATTTCCTTCTTCTTTAAGCTTGTTTATTGCGGTTCCCAAACCAAAATAACCCGGTACGTTCTGCTTCAATTGACTCCACGATCCCACGAAGGAAATGGCACGTAAATCGGAGAGCGTCAATTGTTTTTTGTTGCCACGTTTCCCAGGCCGACTCCCAATATTGGCTTTGGTGTAATATTTTAAAGTACTTCGATTTTCCAAATATGAAATGAACTTCCCATGCTGTTTTAGGGCATCGTATTTCTCGAAGCTCAATTCGGACAGCGTTTCAATCAGTTTTCGTTGTGCTGCCGAAATTGTATGCTCTTTTCCGTATAAGTTATTGTTGAGTCCAGCGGTAAGCAACTGCTCCGAGTTATGCATAAACTGTTCTGTAGTACCGTAGGTACTGGTTATCGTCTGCCCCTGAATAGTCAGCTGAATCTCATGATTGGCCACATCCTTGGTCTGTGCAGCGTAGAAACGATGGGTTTTCCCTCCTCCACGCGCTGGTGGACCTCCTCTACCATCAAAGAAAATGGCCTTTATCCCATTTTTCTTGCAGACCTTGCTTAGGGTTTCCTTGGTTTTTAGGATGGACCAGTTTGCTTTTAAATAGCCCCCGTCCTTGGTGCCATCGGAAAAGCCCAGCATGATGGTGTGTGTTTCATTTCTGCGCTCCAAGTGTTTTCTGTAGCTGTCCGTATCGAACAGTTTTTGCATCACTGCTTCCGCAGCTTCCATCCCTTTCATGGTTTCAAACAGCGGGATAATATCGAAGGTGATTTCCTCCGATTTCCAGCCACACCATCGGAACAATCCAAAAACAAACAGTACCGCATAAATGTCCTCCGAATTGCTGATGATATAACGATTGCATCCATCCTCTCCATTGCTCGCTTGAATTTCACCAAGCTGCTGAATGTTTTGGATAGTGTCCTTTACGATGTCTTCATCAAAATCAGCTGGATTGAGCTTTATATCTTTCTGCAACAGCCATTCCTGCAATGTCTTATCATCCAACTCCTCGAGGCTTTCCTTTATAGCACCCTGTTGCTTGAGCACGGTTTCAACCACCAATTTGTGCATACTATGATCTTGTCTGATATCCAACGAGGCAAAATGGGTCTTGAAAATATGTACCTTATCAATAAACTGATCCAATTGCTTCAAATACAATTCGTGGTAATTGCCGACCAACTTCTCCCGAATTTTGCTCAGTCGAGCCATAATTTCATCATACCCGATCAAGGTATTGGCATCGAACATGGCCTTGTAGAGCTTGTTGCTCAATTCCATCAAATCTTCCCGAAGTTCCTTGAAGGTCAATTTTTTTCGTAGTGCCTTGAGTTCGTTATAGTAACATTTCATCAGGGTCAAGCGGAGTTCATCCGCAACTTTTCTGGTCATCTCAGCTGTTACAAACGGATTTCCATCCCTATCTCCACCAGGCCAAAAACCTAGTTTAATGATGTTGTAGTTACTAAAATCCTCATCTCTTATGTTACTTTTCACATATTGGAAAAGCTCACCAATTGCATTGTAGTAGGTGTACCGCAAAATATGGATGATATTTTTTGCTTCATCCAATGGTGTGGGCTTTTTCGCATTTACCAGGGATGTAAGCCCCAACTGCTGCAACGAAAGATCGATATCATCAATCCTATTTTCATCGATCAATGCTCTAAGCTCTGCAATAATATCAAGTATGGCCGGTGTATAAAACTGGGTAGGGTGCGCCGTTAAAACTATTCGGGCACTAAAGGTTGAGAGTTTTTTGGAAATCTGGTCCCAATTTTTAGATCGATTGACCAACTCAAAATAATCCTTTATGGAAAGGGAATTGGTGTATTTCTGCAACTTGGGAAAAGCCGAATCCTCAACACTGTCATACAACACCACCTGTCGCTCAACGTACTGAATAATCTTGAACATAAAATCCAGGCGTTTCCGTTCGTCCTTGATTTCCACGAAATTGGTAAAAAAAGTATCTAAAATTTCCTGTGGAGTCTTGCCAGCTTTGAGTCCCTTTTCACACTGATCGAACAAAAGGGGAATGAGTACCCCCACATTTTCAATGTTCTGATAAGGCAAGCTTAAAAAAAGGCTGTTATAAACGTTGAATTTATTGGTGACCGACCTTTTAAATTCTTCTAAACGTCTTGTTTGTTGTACGGAATTCATCGCGATTAATGGTTTAGCATTGCATGATGGAAGGCCAAAGATCGTGATAAAACCTGAACATCCCGGATTTATTTATACACATCACATTTTGAAGTCAGGTCCCAATAAAACCAACAGCTCTTCCTACCATTCCCAAATGTCTTTTTGAAGAGATCAACGCACAAAAACAGGCTGATTTTCCTTTAGGGTATGTTCCACGCTAAAAACATAACCATCGTAATCAAAGCCTTTTACATCTTCCAGAGTTTGCGCATCCTTGTCCAAAATATATCGAACCATAGAGCCCCTTGCTTTTTTGGCAAAAAAGCTGATTACTTTGAGCTTGTCATTTTTCCAGTCTTTAAAAATTGGAGTGATTACAGGAACTTTCAATTTTTTCTCATCGATGGCACCAAAGTACTCGTTGCTTGCCAGATTGATAAACAACTCACCATCTTCCATCTCATTATTTAAGTGTTCGGTCAATGTTTTTTGCCAGAACTCATATAAATTTTTCTTTCGGGCCACTTTCAGCTGGGTTCCCATCTCCAAACGATAGGGCTGAATAAGATCTAAGGGCTTTAGAATTCCATAAAGTCCCGAAAGTATCCGCAGGGTATCCTGAAGTCTGTCGAATTCTTCCTCCGGAATGGTGTAGGCATCGAGGCCTTGGTAGACGTCCCCATTGAAGGCATACATCGCAGGTCTTGCATTTTCTGGGGTGAACGGAGGCGAAAATTGTTGGTTTCTTTGCCAATTAAGCTCTGCTAGATTGTCCGAAATGGACATCAATTTTGACAAGGCCTTTGGTTTTTTCTTCACCAAAACGCTGTTCAGCTTTTTTGAATGCTCTAAAAACTGAGGCTGACTGTATTTTGATGTCGGCAAAGCTGTTTCAAAATCGAGCGATTTAGCTGGGGAAATAACAATCTTCATGAAAATTAGTTTTACGTAAAAATAATGAGGAAAATGGACTTTACGCAATTGACCCTAAAGGTGTTTTCAATCTAAAGATTGAAGAAACTTATTGTTCCGTATGTTTGGCATAACTCCTCCATTTTTCAATGCAATTGGCCATGTCGTCCGGTAATTCGGAATCGAAACGCATCATTTTTCCAGTCTCAGGATGTTC